>VGDY01000152.1 GCA_016869555.1 Alphaproteobacteria bacterium
GGTTGACCTGGGGATCAAAGAAACAGGCCTTGATCACAGCCGTCTTAGTATTGTCGGGAACAAGAAGGTGCGGAACGCCGCCAATCGCTTCAAAAGCGCGGACATGCGCGTCTATCCAATCCGGCAGTGTCTGCGTCCAGCTTGCATGCGCAAAGGTAAAGCTTGAGGCTCCCAGGACGGCGACAAAAATCTGAGCTTTGCGCAGCTCACCCGTCAGCCGATCAACAACTACCGGAACCCCATCGCCCGCATAATCAACAAATAATCTTTCGCCCGCGACATAGGTTTGTCGCATCGTGACAGGTAGACGACGTTCCCACTCACGGTAAAGTCCACAAAACCGCGAGTAGCGATAACCTCCTGGATGCAGATTGATATATTCGTCCCACAGGATCTGCAGCGTTACATGCTTGTTGCGTTTCAGCTCATGATGGAGCGCCAGCCAGTCCGGCTCCTCATGCCGTCGGCAGCCTTGCTTCGTTCGGCTGTTGGCAAAGATCCTTTGCTCAAGCGCAGTATCCGTTACATCCTCTGCAATTGGCCACAGGACGCCAGCCTCTTTGCAACGACGCAACGTCAGCCGAACCGTCGAAGGCGCGATAGACAACCGTCGAGCAATTTCTCGCGTGGGGATCCCAGCACTGTTCAGTTTCAAGCAATCGCGAACGCGACGCATCGGTAATCGCTCCATCGGCATCTAAGTCCCTCCTCGGCAAAGCCAAAAAAGGGACACTAAAGAAGCCGAAAGCGGCAGTTCACCCGGGCGACATCATCTCGGAATGGTGGGCGAGATCATTTTGGAACGGTGGGCGAGATAATCTCGGAATAGGTGGGCGAGATAATCTCGGAATGATGGGCGATTTGCGTCGGAATCAGCAGCGATCTATTGGCGCCAGTGTTCGAAAAGGCGAGAAGGCTACCTTTGTCATCTTTTACAAAGACATCTCCTCTCCTTCTGACGATGAGAACGATAAAAAACTTGTTGCCCGGGCAACGCCGGTCTTCTCTGCTGAACAGGTTGATGGCTATATGCTCCCCTCTGAAAATCTTCCTTTGTCTGATTTTAAGGACTGCGACCAAGCCGAACGTTTCGTTTCTGGCCTCAACGCAACAATCCGCCATGGCGATAATCAGGCATTTTATCATCCCAAGTCTGACAGTATTCACCTTCCCCATCGCGCTCATTTTGTCGGCACAGAAACATCCACCCCGGCTGAGAGTTATTACGCGACGCTGTTCCATGAATTAACGCATAATGCCGCAATCTGGATTATGCCGCATCTGCCCGACTTGGCGCGATTAACGGTATGATTCCGCTAATCACATTCGGCATAATCTTCGTGACTCCATCAACATGGAGCACGATGATCATGCCTAAATATTTGCAAACCTGCATTGAGCCATATCTGGAATCGTTCGCCGAGACCTTTGCAGCGGAGAATTACACTGCCGGGACAGTAAAGGCCTACCAATCGATCTTGAGAAAGGTAGGGCATGCGATGGATCTCGAGGGTATCAAACCTTCGGGGTTGACGCTCGACATGGCGGAGCGTCTGGGACGCAAGGTGCCCCGTAAAAACACAGGCACGATATGGCCGCATAAATTAGCCTGCCGGTTCGCACAGCATCTACTCAATATCGGCGTGACACATCCGGTGTCATTGACTGAGGCGCAGCAGGCTCGCGCGACTCTGTTGGCGGACTTTGAGACCTATCTCGTCAAACATCGCGGCCTGAGCTCACGATCGATTTATCAAACATTGAGGATCACCAACCGGTTCATAGATCATCGTTTTGGTGATGCGGTAATTGATCCAGGACGACTGCGTCCTACTGACGTGATCAGCTTCATCGAGCACGTCTTAGCAGGAATAGGCCGGAACAAAACGGCCGTAACTCACGTTCGTATCTTCCTGCAATATCTGTTTGCTAACGGCGCTATAGAAAGCAATCTAGCACTGAGTGTGCCCAAAGCAACAAAACGTTGGGGCGCGCGACTGCCACGCCATTTATCGCCCGAGGGCATCGAGGCAGTTCTTTCCTACGTACGTGACAACCCCCGACATGGGGCTCGGGATTATGCGATGCTTCTCATCATGGCTCGGCTTGGCTTGCGAGCTATAGAGGTAATCGGGATCCAGCTGGATGATATCGACTGGCGTGCGGGTGAATTATTGGTCCGTGGTAAGGGGAAGCTCCACGATCGCTTGCCGATTAGCGCGGAGGTTGGCGAGGCGCTCAGCCGCTATCTTCGCGAGGAACGGGGACCTGCATCCTGCCGCACGCTGTTCGTCACTCATCGTGCGCCGCACCGTCCATTCAAGGACAGCCAGATCATCAACACCGTCCTCAAGGATGCGCTGAAAGCGACCGGTCAAAAACCGCTAACTCCCTTTGTGGGATCGCGCCTGCTGCGCCACAGCCTTGCCACCCAGTTGGTGAACTCGGGCGCATCACTTGACGAAGTAGGTGATGTGCTGCGGCACCGTTCACGCACATCGACCATGATATATGCCCGTCTCGACATCGATGGGCTGCGGTCGGTAGCAATGCCCTGGCCCGTGACGGGAGGCGAACAATGAGCCTCACCCTCCAACTTGACCGATATCTGGCTGTGCGGCGACGCCTCGGCTATGACCTGACCACCAGCGAGCGCATCCTTCGTCGCTTCACGCGGTTCGCCGATGACGAAAGCGCGACACTAATCGATACCGCACTGTTCCTGCGTTGGCACACTACACTCGGGAAGGCCAACAGCATGACGCGAGCGGCTCGGCTTACTGCCGTGCGCCTCTTCGCGCAGTGGTTGAGCAGCTTCGATCCGCGCCATGTACCCCCTCCACGATCCCTATTACCTGGGACCGTGATGCGCTCGCGTCCATATATATACAGTGATGCCGAAATCGATTCGATTGTCGAGGCGGCAAAAGAGTTGCCGTCGATTTGTGGGTTACGCGGGCTGACCTGCTCGACGTTGTTCTCACTCATAGCAGTAACTGGTTTGCGCATCAGTGAGGCGCTTGCACTCGATGTGGACGACCTCGACACCAATAATGGTGTCCTGCGCGTCAGACAGGGCAAAAACGGCAAGGAACGGTTGCTGCCGCTCGATCCCAGCACCGTCGAGCAACTGCTCGACTATCGCATGAAACGTGATCGTTTGATCGGTCGTCCTGCGATGCCGTTGTTCGTAACCGAGAAGGCAAGCCGGCTCACCGACTGTACGGCCCGCTACAACTTTGCGCATATATGCCAGCAGATAGGCTTGCGATCAGAGCAGCATTACTACCGGCATGGCCGAGGGCCACGCATCCACGACCTGCGACACACATTCGCAGTGCGCACGATGATTGGCTGGTACAGGAACGGAAAAGATCCTGCGCGGGAGATGATCCGGTTGACGACCTATCTGGGTCATAGTAGCCCCTCCGGAACATACTGGTATCTTGAGGCGGTCCCTGAATTACTCGATCTAGCGATGGCCCGCGCCACTTCAAACGGCGGGGAGGTGGCACAATGAACGTTGTCACCTTGCCTGCGCTAATCCAGCGCTTCTTTACCGACCGGCTTTGTACGCAACTGGAGGCGAGCCGACATACGATCGCCGGATATCGTGATACGTTCCGGCTACTGCTCAGATATGCGAGCGCTCGTCGCAAAAAGCCCCCGGTCAATTTAACGGTCGAAGACATAGACGCCGATCTGGTCGCGGACTTCCTCGTCCACACAGAGACCGCGCGAGGTAATAGCGCTCGTAGCCGGAATACCCGACTTGCTGCGATTCGTTCGTTCTTTCGATTCGTCGCAATGACCGATCCGACTTGGCTGCTACACTGCCAGCGTATCCTCGCAATGCCCAACAAACGCTATGTGAAGCGTGCGGTCACATTCCTTGATGCGGAGGAAATGGCAGCGCTGTTGGCGGCTCCGGATCGCACTACATGGGTGGGACGGCGCGATCATGCTCTGCTGCTGCTTGCAGTCCAGACAGGCCTCCGGGCTTCCGAGCTGGTCGGGCTCACGCGGGGCGATGTCGTGCTGGGGACTGGTGCTCATATCCGTTGTTTGGGCAAGGGGCGGAAGGAGCGCGTTACTCCGCTTCGCCGCGAGACAGCAAAGTTGCTGACGACGTGGATCGGCGCCGACAATGACGCAAGCAAACCGCTGTTCCCGTCGATACGGGGCGAACGGTTGAGCCGTGACGCTCTTGAGCATCTGGTCCGCAAACACTGCCTCACAGCGGCGCACGCTTGCCCGAGCATTGGCGCCAAGAGGGTCACACCACACACCCTACGCCACAGTACCGCGATGGACCTACTCCACCACGGCGTTGATCAAGCAGTGATCGCGCTCTGGCTTGGTCATGAGAACGTCGAGACAACCCAGATCTACATCCATGCAGACATGCGGATAAAGGAACAAGCGCTCGCTCGCGTCTCCGCTCCAGCCACCCCGCCGGGCCGGTACCGTCCCGACGACCAACTTCTCGCATTCCTGGAAGGGCTCTGATTATGCCGAACAGCCGCGTGGCCAATGTCAGGCTATCCAGCCTCTAGCGGAGGCCATGCGGCATAATCCAGATTGCGGCATTATGTATATTATGCCGATATCGGCATAAAACGCACTGGTCTTAATGTATTTTTCAAAGATGTAGCCGAGAACGTCCGGGTTTATCTCGTTGTCATTGCGCAGCGGGCGCTCGTCCAGATGCCACTGATATCGGTCGAAATAGGCGAAGATGCGCGTGAAAGCCTCGTCCGGAATCTTTATATTCGGACAACGCTCCTCAATCGGGTGCTTTTCGAATAGTCCGCCGTTGAGATACGGAATGCGTCCGAGCAGCTTGTCCAGTTCCGGGTTGCGCTCCCTCCCGCCGAGCCCTTCGTGGAACAGGCGCAGAAGGAAATAGCGGTAGAAGGAATAGAACTTGTCTTGGCCCTTTTCCCTCTGACACCGGGTAAGCCTGTCGCGGAGGTAGTCGCGCTCGCCGTTGAGAAAGCCCTTACGCTGCATGAAATAGATGAACATCAGCCGGTTGAGCATCAGGGAGGCGTACCAGTCCTTGTCCGCCACATCGGTGATGCCATTGATGAAATCGAGGAAGGCTTTGTGCTCGGCCTTGAATTGGTCGTAGAAGCGCTTGGTGACGCGTTCCACGTCGAAGGCGGCGCGCGCACGCGCCGTTACCTCGTGAAGTGTAAGAGCGCCTTCTTCGTCAAGCGAAAACGCAATGGCCTGAAGTTTTTGAAGAAACCCACGATTTCCCGATGAGGCATGCCAAAAGTGCTCAGACACGGCCGCCGGCTTGCCTGCTTCGCGGCGAGCCCAGCACCAGATCTGCTCGGCCCGCTTCGCGTCCGTGAAAATAATCAGATGCTCTAATGTTGTTTTGGCAACCTGAGTTTCGATCTTCTTTCGCGTGGATCGATCGGGAATTTGTTCTCCGACGGGCGCTTCGCAAAGCCAAACCACCATCCCGCGCTTTTCAGCGACCGCCCGAAGTGCGATTGTCGAGCTGCTCACGAGAGCTGAAAGGTTAGCGCCATGCCGGTCCCAACCCAGTTCCTCAATGAAGAGCTGTGCGAAATTGAACTGCTTCAGCAGCTGCCCTGCCCTATCGGCGTTGAAGTCCATCCTCAGACCCTTTCACACGCTGTCAGGCGCGCTAGCCCAAGAGAGCAGATGATCTGCGGTTCGCCAGAGTGTTCTTCATCTTGAATCAAGCAAAGCCGATCCTCCTCACGCAGCGCCAAAACGAGCTCCGCCAGTTTGTCATCGCTAATGCCCGTCTTCATCTGTCGGTTCAACGTATCGGTCGCAGACTGGCGCAAAGGAAACCGATAAATCTCTTCGATAGCTTTACCGAGTTCGGGGAGGTCAAACAGCGTGCCCTTCACCTTGTCGGCGTGGCGCTTGAGCCGTTCGTATGTCCGGAAACGTGCGCCGGACGGCCGACCGAGTTGCCCGCCGACCTGCTTCTCTTCGGCAGCGATGTGTTCGACACCCTTCGACACCATCGTGTGATGTTCTTCCTGCCGTGGCAGAGCCGGTGTGCTCGGCTCACAAGCGGCGACTTTCAGGATTTCGAACTGCGATTGGGTCACGCTATCGCCGTCTTTATTCACCCAGGCCAGAGCGTCGTTGCCTTGGGCCGTGCGCAGATAGACCAAAGCACCGTTAGGCCGCCCGTCCTGTGGTGTGTAGGCTTTTGTCGAATAGACGACTGAAGGGAGTTCAGGGATGACTTTCTGCAAGGCTGGATTTGCGTCGATCGCGTTCTTCCAGATCTGGTAGGCGTAAGACGCCAGATCGACTTCGCCTTCCGCTTCCCCGTCTAGAATGCCAGACTTTTCGTTGTAGAGATCGACAAGCTTCTCATGCTCTCTCTCGTCCTCAAAGAACGCTTCATCGGTCCCGACGACCTCGGCGTTTTCCTTCAAGCGTCGGCGCACGCGCGAGCGCAACTGGATCAAGCGCTCTACACCGTCTGCAGGTAAGAACGAGTAACAGAGGATTTTTTCGGCCTTCTGTCCAATGCGGTCGACGCGGCCAGCACGCTGAATAAGGCGAATGATCGCCCAGGGAAGATCGTAGTTCACAAGGATCGCGCCATCCTGAAGGTTCTGGCCTTCGCTGAGTACGTCGGTGGCGACTAGTACCCAGAATCACTGTTCGGGCTTGATTTTGTCGCGTTTGTTGTTGCTGCTTGGGCTGAATCGCCAAGCATAACTTGTCGGGTCCGACGTTCCGCCAGTGACGGCCGCCATTGCCTCTAATCCCGAGCCCTTCAGGCACCGCTCGAGGTAGCGAACGGTGTCGGCGAACTGCGAGAAGACAATTATTTTCTCTTCCGGATGCTTCTTGGTCAGTAATTCGATCAGAGTGGCGAGCTTGGTATCTTTTGCATGGTCCCATGCGCCGCAATCATCGAGAATTTTCAATAGCCGAGCGCTGTCGGTCAGCAGATCGTTCTTTAGTTGTGCAACAAACAGGTCGGGCCGCAGCCACTTGAACCTCCGCTTGAATTGGCCGGCATAGAGACGATAGGTTTCGGCAGCGCGGATTCGGAAGGCTGCCTCGTCGCGAAGATCGAGCGTTTCTGAATCCTGCGTATTCTCATCTTCTCCCTCCGTAAACAATTCAGCGTCGGCACTCTGGTCGTCCACATCTTCGTCGTAGTTGGCGGTGTCCAAGAGACCTGCATCCTGCGTGCCGAGCGGCAGAGGCAGATCGTTCTCAATGGCGTGCAGAAAGATGTAGTTTCGAAGGATATGGCGCTCCACGGACTGCTGAAAGGCGTCACCACTGCTTTCCAATCGCTTGAAGAGATTGGTGCGGCAGAACCCCATGAGGCGCTTGCCCGCACGAGAAAGGTCATCGAGCTGTTTCGCCTCGTTAGGAGTCGGCGGCTTGTGAGGTTTCGCCGCGACGTAGTTGCCCAGACCGTAACGCGGCAAGTGCATCAAATTGATCGCGCTCACAACCGATGAAGCGTAGAGCCTCGCGTACTGATCGGCGGCATCCTTGTCGTCGATCTTGAACCGGAGTGTGCGAGGAACACGTTCCGGAAAGTAGGAACGCGACCCATCTTCGAAGGTCAGGAACTTGCGCCCGCTAGCAGGATCGGTCTGGGCGTAATTGTCCTGAATGAACGTGCGGGTGCGACGAACCATATAGAGACGCATCAGTTCGCGCCAATCGTCCGTGTAGCTGCTCTTTTCAAAGGCTGCGAGTGATCTGACTGGACACTGGTGTCGTCGAATGAATTCGGTTTCGCCGATGTCCTGAAGCAAGCGTTCCGGTCTCAAACCAATATCGCGATCTTCCGGAATGAACAGACGCAGCTGGCTCGAAAGATCGCCATAGGTCTTGTTGTAGGGCGTCGCGGATAAAAGGATGCAGCGGCTTTCGTTTTCCGTGAGATATTCTTGGATTGCCCGATATCGGCGTCCTTCTCGGTTCCGCAGATTGTGACTCTCGTCAATTAACACAACACGATAGCGACGAAGCTCGGGTAGTTCGCGGGTAGCACGTGTTACCGAAAGCACCTTGGCGATCAGTCGGTACTCAGAGACGTAATCCTCCCACATGTTAACGAGATTCTTCGGGCAGATGATCAAAGTCTCTGTGAGGTGATCGTCCTGGAAGATTTTCGCCAAGGCGGTAGCCATCAGCGTTTTACCGAGGCCGACGACGTCACCGATCAGGACACCACCGCGCTTATTGAGGTGATGCGCCGCAATTTTTACGGCAGCCTCCTGATAGGGAA
>VGDY01000153.1 GCA_016869555.1 Alphaproteobacteria bacterium
CCGCCGCGCCGGCCGCCGCGAGGAAGAAGATGTGCGGCGTCACGAAGGAATAGAGCATTAGAAACAGCACGCCCCCTACATTGCCGAAGGCGCCGACGACGCCGGCGATCTGACCCGTCAGACGCCGTTTGATGAGCGGCAGCATGGCGTAGACCGCGCCGTTGCCGGCGTTGACGAAGAGCGAGCAGCAGAAAGTGGCCGCCACCGCGAAGGTTACGCCCGCAGCCTGGCCCATCGAGCTCATGGCGAAATAGCCCGCGGCCGTTCCGGCCATGCAAACGAGCATCACCGGCCGCCGGCCGAAACGGTCGGAGAGCCAACCGCCCGCCGGACGGGCGAAGAAGGTGGTGGAGCCAAAACTCGCGCCGACGAAGCCGGCGACGGCGAGCGACAAGCCGAACGTGTCCTTGAACAGCAGCGGCAGGATCGACACTACGGCGAGTTCCGAGCCAAAGGTAACGAAATAGGCGAGGCTGAGCACCGCCACTTGGCGGAATTTGTATTGATGGAGCGCCGGAATGCGCTCGCCCCGCATCATGGCGGCGTTGATGCGCCATGTGTCGAAGATCTGATAGGCGTAAAGGGCCGCCAGGCCGGCGTAAACGGCGTTGGCCGCGCCGGCGGACAACATCTTCAAGCCAGAAGGGCCGAGTTTCCAGGCGAGCAGACCGAGCGCCAGCGTTAGCGGCGCCTGGAGCGCGATGTAAAGGAAAAAGTCGCCGCGGCTCGTCACCTCCATCGCGCCAGTTTTCTTTGGCTTGAAATAGGTGGAGCCCTTTGGCCCGTCGGTGACCGTCGAGTAATAGATCAACCCGTAGACGATGGCGATCACCCCGGTAAGCATGATCGCCCAGCGCCATCCGTCGGGACCGCCCACGGCGAGCGCGACGCTCGGCAAGGTGACGGCGGCCGCCGCCGAGCCGAAGTTGCCGAAGCCCGCGTAAATGCCCTGCGCCAGGCCGGTTTGCTTGGCCGGAAACCATTCGCCAATCATGCGGATGCCGACGACGAAGCCCGCGCCCACGAAAGCGAGGAGGAAGCGGGCCACCGCAAGCGTCTCGAAACTCCGGGCGAGACCGAAGAAAATGCACAGGCCGCCGGAAATCGCTAGCAACAGCGCATACATCAGGCGCGGGCCGAGCTTGTCCACCAACATGCCGACGATGATGCGCGCGGGGATGGTCAATGCGACATTGAGAATGAGCAGCGCCGCAACCTGCTGATCGCTCAACTTCAGCGACGCGCGGATCGCGGCCATCAGCGGCGCGTGATTGAACCAGACGACGAAGCTGACGAAGAAGGCGAGCCACGTCAGGTGGAGCACAGTGATTCTAGGTTCGAAACGCAAGAGATTAAGACGACCCGACGACGGCTCGGTCATGCCAGCTCCAATTCGATTGAGTTTGGGAAGCCGGATGCGCGCGCCGTTGCGTCACAATCCGATCAGCGTCGTCATGCAACCCTTGCGCCACCAATAGTACACGCGTTTAAGCCGCTAATTTTGCATGGTCTGCGAGGAAAGCCGTTCTTGTTAGCGAATTAGATGCTCCGTCACACCTAGCTGCGCGAAAAATACGCATCGCGAGCATAATTCGGGCGATACGCACGAAGATTAGGCTTCACGCTCGTTCAAGCGCCTAAACAAGAAGGTTTGGCCTTGATTTTCGCCGCCTAAATGCGCGGGCGCAGCCTACAAAGTTGGCGCGCTGCTTGCTTCTTGCGCTTTGGTCAACGGCGACCCTCGAAAAAGGCCCAAAGACGGGCTTTCATTATCGGATAGCGTCACGCGCTTCTTTGCCCTGCGCTAATAAAGGGTGAGAGAGCGCATGGATGCGCCGGGTTGTCGGCTTGCTGAAAGCTCCGACATTCCCCCCCGGTCGAATTGCCCGTGATCGTGCAATGGGGACCAACAATGTCGGCGTCAGCTCCGTGTTTGGAGCAGGCGATTTCCGATTGCGACGTGATCGCCGGCGCCTTGCTCATAGGAGTCGGATATTGGCGAGCGAAAGCTCCCGCCAAGGAGCGATCATATCGACCGCAATATATCGAGTCGCCGCTCGCGTTTGCGATGAATGACGACCCAATCGGCTCTGGCTCAAACTGAAAATGGCGGCTGTCATGCGTAAGAAACTCGTCGTAATCGGCAATGGCATGGCCGGAATGAGGACAATAGAGGAGCTTCTCGACAGAGCTCCCGACGCCTACGCCATCACTGTTTTTGGCGATGAGCCCTACGGCAATTACAATCGTATCCTCCTCTCGCCAGTGCTGGCGGGAGAAAAGACCATCGGCGAAATCATGCTCAATGACGACGCTTGGTATTCGGAGCGCGGCATAGTCCTACGTAAGGGCAAGAAGATTGTGAAGATCGATCGCGTTCGCCACTGCGCCGTGGCGGACGATGGCGAGACCGCCGAATACGACCGGCTACTCGTCGCGACGGGCTCCCTGCCCATCATTCTTCCGGTTCCCGGGGCCGAACTCGACGGCGTCACTTCCTTCCGCAATATTCACGATGTCGATACGATGTTGGAGGCAAGCCGGCGCTATGACCACGCGGTCGTTATTGGCGGCGGTCTATTGGGTCTCGAAGCCGCCAATGGCCTGATGAAGAATGGCATGGACGTTGTCGTCGTCCATCTCATGGATACGTTGATGGAGCGCCAACTCGATTTCGAAGCCGGCGCCTTGCTTCGAGCTGAATTGGAAGAGCGCGGCCTCAAATTCTTGATGCAAGGGAAGACGAAACAAATCGTCGGCGAAAATGGCCATGTGCGGGCGATTCGCCTGGAGACGGGCGAGGAAATCCCGACCGACATCGTGGTCATGGCGATCGGCATCAGACCTAACATCGAACTGGCGCGAAGGGCCGGCGTTTATTGCGATCGAGGCATTGTCGTCGACGACACAATGCTAACATACGATCCGCGGATCTACGCCGTCGGCGAATGCGCGCAGCATAGAGGAAAGACCTACGGTCTCGTCGCGCCATTGTTCGAACAGGCGCGCGTTTGCGCCAATCATCTCGCGCACAAGGCGTTCGCGTCCTACAGAGGTTCGCTCACCTCAACCAAGCTCAAGGTCACCGGCGTCGATCTGTTTTCGGCCGGCGATTTCTCGGGGGGGCCCGGAACTCACGAAATCCTGCTCAAGGACGCGCAAGCTGGAATCTACAAGAAGATCGTCGTCAAGAACGATCGAATCGCTGGGGCGGTTCTCTATGGCGATACGATCGACGGCAGCTGGTATTTCGGCCTAATGAGAGATGGCGTGAACGTCGCCGACATGCGCCGTCAATTGATGCACGGACAGGCGCAGTTGGGCGACGCGGGGCACGGCGGCGCGAGCGCGGTGATCTCGATGCCCGCCAGCGCGGAAATCTGCGGCTGCAACGGCGTATGCAAGGGCGCGATCGTCGATGCTATCACAGGGAAGGGTCTCTTCACGTTAGAGGATGTGCGCGCCCACACCAAGGCCTCGTCTTCGTGCGGGTCATGCACGCCGCTGGTCGAACAGCTTCTCGCCGTCACGCTCGGCTCGGACTATTCCACGACGCCGGCCGAAAAGCCGATGTGCGGCTGCACGGATCATTCGCACGACGCGGTCCGCAAGGCGATTGTCGCCAACAAGTTGAAATCCCTCTCCGAGGTCATGCGTTTTCTCGAGTGGAAGACGCCCAATGGCTGCCATTCTTGCCGACCTGCGGTCAATTACTATCTGTTGTGCGCGTGGCCGGACGAATACGCCGACGACGCTCAGTCGCGCTACATCAACGAGCGCGCTCACGCCAATATTCAAAAGGACGGAACCTTCTCGGTGGTGCCCCGCATGTGGGGCGGCCTGACGACGCCGGCGGAACTGCGGGCCATCGCCGATGTGGCCGATAAATTCGCCATCCCGACCGTCAAGGTTACGGGAGGCCAGCGCATCGACTTGCTCGGCGTTCGTAAGGAGCAATTACCGGAAGTTTGGGCGGACCTCGCCAAAGCCGGCATGATCTCTGGCCATGCCTATTCCAAGGGGTTACGCACGGTAAAAACCTGCGTCGGATCCGAATGGTGCCGATTTGGAACCCAGGACTCGACGGACCTGGGCGTCAAACTCGAAAAGATGTGCTGGGGTTCCTGGACGCCTCACAAGGTCAAGCTCGCCGTGTCGGGATGCCCCCGAAATTGCGCGGAGGCGACCATCAAGGATCTCGGGGTCGTTTGCGTCGAGTCGGGATATGAAATTCACGTCGGCGGCAATGGCGGCGTGAAAATCCGCGTCACCGATCTGCTGGCGAAAGTCGCCAGCGAAGAGGAGGTGCGCGAATACACGAGCGCCTATATCCAGCTCTACCGCGAACAGGCCCGCTATCTCGAGAGGACGGCGCACTGGATCGAACGCGTCGGCCTCTCGTACGTCAAGGAGAAGCTGGTCGATGATCCGGACGGGCGGAAGAAACTGCACGCTCGATTCCTCCATTCGCAGAAGTTCGCGCAAATCGACCCTTGGGCTGAGCGCGCCAGGGAAAAGGCGTACGAGCGGGAGTTCCGCCCCATGAAAGAGCTGGAGAGGATTTGAACATGAGGGGCTGGACCGAGATCGGAGCGGTGGCGGATGTCTCCCGCCTCGGCGCCCGCGTCGTCCGCTGTGGCGAGCTGAGGATCGCCGTGTTTCGCGCCGAAGACGATCGGGTTTTCGCATTGGAGGACAGGTGTCCGCATAAGGGCGGACCCTTGAGCCAGGGCATCGTGCACGGCTGCCGCGTCACCTGCCCGCTGCACAACATGGTGATTGACCTCGGATCGGGCCACGCCGTTGCGCCAGACGAAGGACAAGCGCGCACGTTTCCCGTGAAAGTGATAGATGGCGCGATCTGGGCGCATCTCGACGACATTCCCGTCGCTCGAGTGAAGGCAGTCGTCGAGTAGAGTCCTTGACCTCGCCGCTCGTCGCCGCGCGCGCGGTGTCGCCTGCCAGCCGCCGCTTGCCAGCTTCCAGAAATTCCTTCGACCAGGTGTAATAAAGGCTCTCGGCGATGGCCCTCGCGCCGGCACAGTTTAGCAATGCTGCGCTCGCCGCGCAGGCCGTCCAGCACGACGCGGATCTTTTCCTCGGCCGAATACTGCCGGCGCGTCGCGCGGCGAATGTCCTTCACAACTTGCTCGGACGATGTTATAGGGGTTCCGGATTTCTGTAAGCGTTGTTACTGCCTTGCAATTACCCATAAGTGGGTTTGATGGCGTGCAGGATTTGCGTTGTAGGAATCCGGCGTGATTCATTGGCAAGCACCGAATCGCATTAGCGGGGTGCTCCATGGAGAAATTTCCTCCGAATGACAGCTCCTGGATTGATCGCGAACTGGCGGCCTCGAAATTCAAGGACAAGCGCCTTGGCGCCCGGCTGCGGCGCATGGTGACGCAGTTGGACCGCGCGGTGGGCGAACCGATACCGTTGGCCTGTGCAGACTGGGCAAACACCAAAGCCGCATACCGTTTTCTGTCGAACGAGAACGTAGGCGAAGGGCAGATACTGGCGGGCCATTTTATATCGACGCGGGATCGGATCAGGGCGGCTGATGGCCCTATTCTGATCATACAGGACACAACAGAGTTCGTGTTCAAGCGGCCGCGTCCGGAGGAAATCGGCGCCCTTACCTACGCGCCAAACAAACGCAATCGGGATCGTTTGCTGACATTGCACACGGTATGCGGGCTGCTGATGCATTCGAGTCTTGCGATCACAACGGAAGGTCTGCCGCTTGGAATGACCGCCATCAAGTTCTGGACCCGCTCAAAATTCAAGAAAACCCGGGCGCTCAAGCGCCACATCAATCCCACGCACGTGCCAATCGAGAAGAAAGAGAGCTTTCGCTGGCTTGCCAATATGCGACAATCGCTTGAGCTTGTTGGCGATCCGGAACGATGCATTCACGTTGGCGATCGTGAAAATGACATCTACGAATTTTTCTGCGCCGCGCAGGAAAGCGACTCAAAATTTCTCGTGCGCGCCTGCGTCGATCGTCTTGCTGGCGACGGTGATCATACGATCGAGGATGAGATGGCGGAGGTTCCGGTTCGAGGCCGTCACATTGTCGAAATTCGTACCAAGACGGGAGAGGTTGAACAGGCCAGCGTTCAGCTCAGATACAAACGCATTCACGTGTTACCGCCGATCGGCAAGAAAAAGAGATATCCGTCGCTTGTCCTCACCGTCATTCATGCCGAAGAGCGTGAGCCGCCGCCACATCGCGCTGCCGTGGTTTGGAAACTCATCACAAACCTCGATGTGCGTTCGGCCAAAGAGGCGATCGAAAAACTTCACTGGTATGCGTTGCGATGGAAAATCGAAGTGTTTCACAACATCCTAAAGTCGGGATGCAAAGCCGAAGAAGCCAAGCTTCGAACAGCAGAACGATTGGTCAACCTGATTGCGATCTTCTGCCTGTTAAGCTGGCGAATATTTTGGACAACGATGTTGAACCGCGTCGCGCCAGAAGGGCCGCCGGAAATCGCCTTCACTGCCGATGAAATCAGAATCCTCAGTCTCGCCGTCAAACAAAGCGCCGCCACGCGCGCGAGCAAGCCGATGCTATCGTTCTATCTAATGAAGGTCGCGCGCCTCGGCGGATACCTGGCTCGGTCGCATGATCCGCCTCCCGGCAACAAAATTATGTGGCGCGGCTGGTCGCGCCTGGCCGATATCAAATACGGCGCAGAAATCGCCGCCGCTTATGGGTAATTGCAAGTGTTACTGCACCACCTTCAAACGCGGGCTGAAAGCAGCGAGTCTGATCTCCTGAAGGAGATAAGGCTTGTGTCTAGACTTGATCATACGCTTGAGCCTGGTGGCGGCTCGGTTCGTCGGATTGAAGTGATCACGGGCGGCGGCGAGCGCCGTCGACGCTGGTCGGATGAGGAGAAGTCGCAAGCGGTAGAAGAGTCGCTTGCGCCAGGCGCGGTGGTTTCGGCAGTCGCGCGGCGGCGCGGGCTGACGCCGCAGCAATTGTTTTCGTGGCGACGGGATCCGCCGATTGCCGTCTATGTTTATGCGCCAATTCGAATAGACCTGACATGGGGCAACAGCGAACTGGCGTTCAATCGCAGATCGATGACTGAAACACTGATCCCAATAAAACCGTTGAAATGTGTGTCATTTTGACGTACAAATCGGAAGAGAGGTTTGGCTATGGCGACGACAGCAAAGAAAGACGGACGGCTTCGGGAGGAGCGGCTGGGGTTTCGAGTTGATGAACCAACCAAGGCTCTGATCGAGCGCGCCGCACAGCTCGAGCGGAGGAAGTTGACGGATTTTTGTATGACGGCGCTTACAGAAGCTGCGCGGAAGACGATTGCAGAACACGAGACTCTCGTGCTCTCGGACCGCGATAGGGGCGTTTTTTTCGACGCTCTCATAAACCCGCCTGTGTTGAACGAGCGACTTCAGCGTGCGTTTGGTGAACACAAGCGCCGGGTCGCGCGGTGAATGGCGAAAAAGCCAACGGCCGATCTGCGAATTGAGTTGCTTGCCGAATGGCACGATCGACGGGGCTTCTCCTGTGGGGTTGAAAGTCTCGACCGCTATTTGAAAACCCAGGCGGGACAGGACGTTCGCCGCCGGGCGAACGCCGTGTTTGTCTTGGCCGCGGTAGCCGAACCAGAGCGTGTGCTTGGCTACTATACGCTCTGTGCGATGACTATTTCTCAAGGCGAAGTGCCCGAGGCCGCTCGAAAACTCATTCCTCGATACCCGCTCGTCAGCGCGACACTGATCGGTCGATTGGCAGTGGCGAAGGATCACCAAGGCCAGCGCTTGGGCGCAATTCTTCTCGCCGACGCACTGCAACGGGCGTTCGCGAGCGCCAGCACAGTAGGGTCTTCAATGGTGGTGGTCGACGCATTGGATGAAGCGGCAGCTGGATTTTATGCCGCCCACGGATTCATTCGCCTGCCAAATTCACGCAGATTGGTATTG
Organism: Alphaproteobacteria bacterium; assembly: GCA_016869555.1. Lineage (GTDB taxonomy): Bacteria > Pseudomonadota > Alphaproteobacteria > Rhizobiales > Beijerinckiaceae > Methylocystis. Next base: position 7,960 of record VGDY01000153.1, read on the forward strand.
CCGATGGTGCGCGCGGGCGGCATGATTAAAAATTGACGGTTGATGCGTTTTCAAGCCTCCTCGACGCCCGCCCAGTGGGCCTGAATTCGGGTCAGGCGCATGATCGGAGACAATAGCGTATGTTTGGGCGTTGTGTGGAAAGACGGTAGCGCTCCTCCGCTACCATGCGCCCCCCACTATATTTTGCCTGGGGGAAGGCCTCGCCGCCGATGAGGGAGGCGAGCTTGCCTTTCACCTCAACTTGAAAGCC
>VGDY01000154.1 GCA_016869555.1 Alphaproteobacteria bacterium
GCGGCGGCGCTGGCGGGAGCCGATATCGCGCTACGCGTGCGCCGCCCTTCGGCCAAGGAGCTGTCGGGCGCCAAAGCCAATCTCGCAACGATCGCGATCATGGATCCGTTCGGCGCGGGGGCGCAACTCGCCGAACTCGCCAAGACGGGCGCCGTCGCCTTCGCCATGGAATTGATGCCGCGCATCACGCGTGCGCAATCCATGGACGTCTTATCGTCGCAAGCCAATCTCGCCGGCTACCGCGCCGTCATTGACGCGATGGCCGAATATGGCCGCTCATTCCCGATGATGATGACCGCCGCCGGCACCGTCCCGGCGGCGAAAGTTTTTATAATGGGCGTCGGCGTCGCGGGTCTGCAGGCGATCGCCACGGCAAGGCGCATGGGCGCGATCGTCACCGCCACCGACGTGCGCCCCGCGACGAAGGAGCAGGTGGAGTCGCTTGGCGCGAAATTCATCGCCGTCGAGAACGAAGAATTCAAACAGGCCGAGACTTCGGGCGGCTACGCCAAGGAAATGTCGCCTGAATATCAGAAGGCGCAGGCCGAACTCGTCGCTTCGCACATCGCCAAGCAGGACGTCGTCATCACCACGGCGCTCATTCCTGGCCGGCCGGCGCCCAAACTCATCTCGGCGCAGATGGTACGCTCCATGCGGCCTGGCTCGGTCATTGTCGATCTTGCGGCCGAGCGCGGCGGCAACTGCGAGCTGACGAAGCCTGGCGAAACTGTGGTGGTCGACGGCGTGAAAATTGTCGGCGCGCTGAACCTCGCCGGACGCATGGCGTCGACGGCGTCGAGCCTCTACGCCAAGAATCTGCTGGCCTTCATCGAGACGCTTGTCTCGAAGGATACGAAACAGCTCGCCATTGATTGGGACGACGAACTGGTCAAGGCGACCGCGCTGACGCGCGACGGCGCCGTTGTGGATGAACGATTCAAATAGCCGCCTGCCTGCACATTCAACAAAGGGGCGTTAAGCGATGACCGACTCTACGCAACAATTGCTCGAGAAGGCGCAGGCGGCGGCCGAGGCCGCGCGCCATCTCGCCGAACAGGCGCAGCAATATTCCGACGAACTCGCGCATACGGCCGCCGCCGCGGCGGCGCACGGGCTCGCCGGCGGCGCGATTGATCCTTTCGTCTTTCGCGTGGCGATCTTCGCCATGGCGGTCTTTGTCGGCTATTACGTCGTCTGGTCGGTGACGCCGGCGCTGCATACGCCGCTGATGTCGGTCACGAACGCGATCTCTTCCGTCATCATCGTCGGCGCGCTGCTGGCGGCAGGCGTCGAAGGCATGACCGCCGCCGAAGCTTCGGGCTCTTGGTGGGCGAATATCTTCGGCTTCGTCGCCGTCACGCTCGCCAGCGTGAACATATTCGGCGGCTTCCTGGTCACCGAACGCATGCTCGCCATGTACAAGAAGAAGGGCTGACGCCATGAGCGCCAATATCGCAGCCCTCCTCTATCTCGTCTCCGGCGTTCTGTTCATCCTTGCATTGCGCGGCCTCTCGTCGCCGGCGACGTCGCGGCAGGGCAATCGCTACGGCATGATCGGCATGGCGATCGCCGTCGCGACGACTCTGCTGACGCATTTCCCTTCCGTCGGCGGCCTGCTGATGATTGTCATCGGCGGCGCCATCGGCGGCGGCGTTGGCGCCTACATCGCCCAGCGCATCCCGATGACGAAGATGCCGGAGCTTGTCGCCATCTTCCATTCGCTGGTCGGATTGGCCGCGGTGCTTGTCGCGGGCGGCGCTTTCTTTGCGCCGCGCGCGTTCGGCATCGGCGACGCGAATGAGATTCACGCCGGCAGCCTCGTCGAAATGTCGCTTGGCGCGGCGATCGGCGCGATCACCTTCACCGGATCGATCATCGCCTTCCTGAAGCTTTCCGAGCGCATGACAGGCAAGCCGATCCTGCTGCCGGAGCGTCACACCATCAACATCATGCTTGGCGTCGCGATGCTGGCGCTGACCGCGCTCTTCGTCGGCACGCAGAGCGGCGCCTGGCTATTCCTGCTCGTCCTCGCCTCATTGGTGTTGGGCGTAACGCTGATTATCCCCATCGGCGGGGCCGACATGCCCGTGGTCGTCTCCATGCTCAACTCCTATTCAGGATGGGCGGCGGCGGGCATCGGATTCACGCTCGGCAATCTTGCGCTCATCATCACCGGCGCGCTCGTCGGTTCGTCCGGCGCGATCCTCTCCTACATCATGTGCAAGGGGATGAATCGTAGCTTCATATCGGTCATTCTCGGCGGGTTTGGCGGCGAGGTGGCGGGACCTGCCGGCGGCAAGGAGACGCGCAACGTCAAGCAGGGTTCGGCCGAAGACGCCGCCTATATCATGCAGAACGCCGGCAAGATCATCATCGTGCCGGGCTATGGCATGGCGGTCGCGCAGGCGCAGCACGCGCTGCGCGAAATGGCCGACATGCTGAAGGAGGAAGGCGTCGAGATCAAATACGCCATTCATCCGGTCGCCGGGCGAATGCCGGGCCATATGAACGTGCTGCTCGCCGAGGCGAGTGTGCCCTATGACGAGGTGTTCGAACTCGAAGACATCAACTCCGAATTCGGTCAGGCGGACGTCGCCTTCGTCATCGGCGCGAATGACGTGACCAACCCATCCGCCAAGACCGACAAGGCCTCGCCGATCTATGGCATGCCGATCCTTGACGTCGAAAAGGCGAAGACGGTTCTGTTCTTAAAACGCGGCATGGGGTCTGGCTACGCCGGCGTCGAGAACGAGCTGTTCTTTAGGCCCAATACGATGATGCTCTTTGGCGACGCAAAGAAGACCGTCGAATCAGTCGTCAAATCACTGGGTCATTAGCCTCATCCACGCACAAAATGAAGCGCCCGGGATTTGCGTCCCGGGCGCTTTTTTTGTCGTGCCGGCGCCTGAAAGCGTACGAAGCCTGGATTTGCCCGCGCTACTCCCAGTTCCAAGCGATCGGCTGGAACCAGCCGTCCCCGTTGGGCCAGCCCACTTCATTCCCCGTAAAAAATATGCCCGGCACGTTCTTGCCGGTCCCATATTCATATTTTGCCGAGAAGATGAAGGTGCGCTGCGGATAGGGGTGGAACAACGCGAATTTGTAGTTGTTCACATTGTCGATGCCGGCGTCGAACGACCATCGATCGCTGTATTTGTAATGCGCGTGCAGATCGACCATGAAGAAGCGATCCGACGAGCCGAAGATGCCATGCACGAGATCGTTATTAGCGAGCGTGCGCCAGATGCGATCCTGCCAGCGCATCGCCACGGTGAACGCCCATAGATCGTCCGGGCGATAGGTGACGCCGAAATCCCAGCGCCATTTCGGCACGCCCGGCGCATTCTTGCCGGCGACTGACGTAGCCCAGGGAAACTCGAAACTCGTTCCGAACGGGGATGTCGCCGACGGCGCCGAAGGCTGCCATCTGCTGAACGAGATCACCCGCGAATTGACGAATGTCACGCTGCCGAAAACCTGGAGGCCCTTGTAATAGACATTGTCCTTCTGCCAGGCGAGTTCCGCGCCGGTGTTGCGGATGCGGTTGACGTTGATGTTGGCGTTGGCCTGAAAGGCCGAGCCGGGAACGATGGTGGCGTTGCTGATGATCGCGTCGCGCGCCTCTTCGTCGAAGAGCGACAGCCGCGCCCAGCTGTCGGGACCAAGACTGCGCTGAAAAACGATCTCCTTGGTAAGAGCGCTCTCGGGACGCAGATTCGGATTGGGATTGCTGACGAATCCCGCGGCGCCCGGCGTCGCGGTGAGATTATAGAGCTCGCGCACGGTCGGAAAGCGATTGGCCATGCCGACATTGCCGGTGACCGTCCAGTACGGGTCCGCCTCCCAGCGTAGCGAGGCTTTCGGCGAGACTCGCGTGGAATAAAGATTTGGTTGGAAGATCGGCGCCATGGTCGCGAGCGTCGCTGTGGCGCCGGTGGCGGTCGCGTTCAGACCGTTGAGGAGCTGATTATATCCGTCCGACGCCTGCCAATGTTCGCCGCGAACGCCGAGCGTCAGTTTCAGGTCGGGACGCAAGCGAATCGCATCCTGCGCCCAGAGCGCCTGCGTGCGCGTCGTGCCGCTGCCGACCGACTGGACGACGCCATAAGACGACGCCATGCCCGCCCCCCAATTCGTCGTGAGCCAGATTGGATTGTTCGAATGATATTGATCCCCGTGGATGCCGAAACTGATGTCGTGCATGCCTTCGGGACCGTCAGGCCGGTAGATGCCTTTCAAATCCAGGAGCGTCCAATAGGTGCCGGTGAAGATCGTGTTGCGCCCCGTCAGCGTGTAGCCGCCGAAGGGGTTGATGGCGGTCGACGGGAGGGCGCTCCAGGGCGAACGTTGCGAACTATAAGGATAGGTGAAGTGCGAGGCTGAAAGCTCAAAGTCGAAAACGCCCTGGGTGTTCGACTTGAGCGCCAGGGAGTTGACCAGGATGGTCTCCTGATAGCGCAGATTGGCGGAGCCAAAGCCCTGCAGCGTCGTCAAGGGGAGCGCCGCCGCCCCCGACGGCGGTCCGAAAAGCTGATTGCGCCCGCCGGACAGATAATTCAACGGCCACGACACGCGGTCGCTGTTAAACACACCGAGCGTGTAGACGCCACGGATGGTCGGCGTGAAGTCGTAAGCGACCTTCACCTTGCCGTTGATGAAATTCTCCTCTGAAATCGAGCCCGAGCCGACGATCGACTGCGGCACGCCATAGACGTTCTGCGAGAAGATCGCGCCGGAATAGGGATAGAAACGGCCGGCGTTAATGAAGGAAATCGGCTGATTGTTGTTCCAGGCGTAATTGAGCGCGACGAAATAGGAGAAGTCCCCGATCTTGTCGCCGATGGTGAGCGCCGTCGTCGTCGTTGGCAGGGTCGCATAGGCGCCCCACCATGCGAAGTCCTGGACCGCGACGGTCTGCTTGGCGGTGACCTCGAGATGCTCCGGCATGCGCGTCGTGAATTTAATCACCCCGCCAATCGAATTGCCGGGATATTGCGCCGCATAAGGCCCGTAGAGGTAGTCGACCCGCTCGATCTCTTCCGGCGAAATGAGGCCCCAGCGCGGCTGGCCGTCGGTATGCCCGTTTGAGATGAGCTGGCTGATTAAGAGATCGTCGACATAGACCAGGGCGCGCGCGGACGAGAGACCCCATGTGCGCGTCTGGATCATACCCTCATTGCCGCCGCGCAATTTGCGCACGAATAGGCTCGGCACATATTTCAGCGCATCCTGGCTGTCGACGATGTTGATCTTCTCTTTGATGTCGCGCCGCGTGACGCTCGCGACCGTGTTCGGCAATTGCCAGCGCTGAACGAAGGCCGGCTTCCCGTCTGGAAGCGTCGCCGACCAGATTGACGGCGGCGAGTCAGGGGCCGGCCCAGGCGCGACATTCGTCGCCGCGCCAGGGCTGGCGACATGTTCTGTTCCGCGACGGACGCCCCGATGCTGTCCGCCGACGTCGATCGTCGGGAGCGATTGCTGCGCGGCGGCAGGCGTCGCCCATAGTTCGGAAAGCGCAAGGACGGTGAGAGCGCCGACGGAGACGCCGCGCAAGAGCGAGTAACGAGACATATCGAGTGTTCCTTCTAGCGCCGACCAAGGGCGGCGCGACTGATCTCAGCGGCTGAAGCCGCCGCACATTCGGTAGATCAGATGAAGGAAGGGGGACCGCGCGCAGGCGCGCTGCGGTTTGGACGCGATAAGACGAGCGCCTGCGCCGGCGGCGCGCGCGGCGCGAGGCGGTATTCTAAACTACGGATTAGAAAGAGATTATCCGCTGGCGGCAGCGTGCTCCAGCCGAGTTGGCAGAGAGCGCAGGAGCATCGATCGTGATTGAGCGGGCTTGAGGGCGCTTGATTGGATTCGCCCGGCGCCAGAGCCGACGTCGTAATGAGGTGACACTTGGCGATCGAGGCGCCGGGTGCGCCGACGGATGCCGCCGTCGCTTCGCACGGCGAGACGAGCTTCGCGACAAGCGCAAAGAGAATAAAAAAAGTGGCGAGTCGGCGAATGCCCATGCAGTCTTGGCGAATCCCGCGCCGTTAACCGTAGCGGCGCCAGACGCGGACCATAGACCGGTAAACCGTGCCTTTCCAAGCCTGCGCGCGTTGTCAAAGGTTAAAAAATCAACTAAGAGACATTTATGTTACAGTTGCGCGCCATGCGTCGGGAGTACCGTGCGGCATTCGCCGCCGCCTGCGCGCTGATGTTCTCTCTACTTTTGTCGGGCGCGGTTCGATCGGCGCACGCCTTCGCCGATGCGCGCGGCGTCGCCTGCCATCATTTTGCAGATTTTACTGCAGCGCATCCAGCCGCCGCACAGAAGGAAAGTGCGACGCAGCGCGACGGCGCGCCCGCACGTCCTGGGCATAGATGCCCGGATTGTTGCCTCAGCGCGCATGCAGCGCCCGCCGTTCTTCCCGAGCGTCTCGTTTCGGTGACGCGGCCAGCAGCCGAGCAAAGCGCCACGATTCATCAAAGCGCCGCCGCGGCGCGGGCGCCGGAAAGTTTCGTCTCTAACGGCGCGAATGGCGCTCGCGCGCCGCCTTCAATTTAGTCTTCCGAATTTGGGCCCAGGGTCCCATGCGCATAGCGCATGGCTCTGGCAGCAGCTTTCGCCGCTCGGGTGGCTCTTACGCGCGACAATACAAAACCATAACTGACGCTCCACCTGCACGATCGCCGCAAGCGCGTCTTCAAGAAACGAGTGAGTGAAATGGATTACAACACGCTTTCCCCTCTCGCCATGTTCCTTAACGCCGGTCCCGTCGGGAAGGTCGTCATGGCGCTGCTGCTGCTCGCGTCGATCTGGACGTGGGTGCTCATCGTCGAAGGCGTGGTGGCCGTCACCCGCATCGCCAAGTCGGCGCGCACGGCGCGCGCGGGCGGAGACGTCGGCGTCCTCACGCCGGTGGCCGAAGCCGGTCGCGAAGCTTTTGCGCTCGATCTTCCTGACGAGACGATCGGCGACAAGCGCGCCCGCATCGCCGATCATATGAGCCGCGCCGCGCGCGAGTTTCTCACCAAGGCGGAAGGCGGTCTGCCCAACCTCGCGGTCATCTCCTCCGTCGCGCCCTTCGTCGGCCTCTTTGGCACGGTGTGGGGCATCATGACGAGCTTTGCCGGCATAGCCCAATCGCAGGACACGAGCCTCGCGGTCGTGGCGCCCGGCATCGCCGAAGCGCTTGCCGCCACGGCCTACGGACTCGCTGCGGCGATCCCCGCCTCGGTCGGCTACAACCGCATCGGCGCCGCATTCGCGCGCGTCGGCCAACAGGTCGCGCACTACATTGAAGACGAGTCTCTTCTCATGTGCAGCGGCCATCAGACGCGCGCGCGTCGCGATCGGGAGGCTGCATAATGGGCATGCCCTCACGCCAGCGCCAAAGCGCAACCGAAGGCCTCTATCAGCCGCTCGCCGAAATCAATGTGACGCCGCTCGTCGACGTCATGCTGGTGCTGCTCATCATTTTCATGGTGACGGCGCCGTTGCTCGCCAAGGGCGTCAAGGTGAATCTGCCGCAGGCGACCGCGGCGATGCCAATCAATCAAAAAGACCCGATCGTCATCACGGTCAGCAAGGAAGGCAAGATCGCGCTTGGCGCGGACGAGATTTCCGCAGAGACGCTCGTCGAAAACATTCGTGTGATGATGGGCGAAGACCACGGCCGTGTCGTGCACATTCGCGGCGACACGGAGGCGGTCTATGGCGAAGTCGTCGCTGTGATGGACAGACTTGCGACGAACGGGATCACCCATATCGCGATCATGACGAACTCGCGGAGCAAGACCGGCCCCGCGTCAAAAGGGTCGGCGCGGCCGACCGCGCCCGCGGCCGGCGCCCCGCCTGCGCAACTCCCGGCGGCGCCCGCGGGAGCGGCGAAATGACGGATCTGGCGCTCAGTCCGCAAGGGATGGCGCGAGAGGAGCGCCCGCCTCCGGGCGTGGAGCCGATCAAGCCGTCGTGGCTGCGTTCGGTGACGACCGTGGCTGTGATCGCGGCCCATGTGCTTGTCTTCGGCATATTGGCCTATACGTCGAAGCCGACGGCGATCTCGCTTGACTCGGTCAGCATGGACCTCGTGCCTGAAGGCGATTTCGTCGAACAGGAGGAAGTCGCTGAGGCGAATGACACGCCCCCGCCTGAAGCGATCGAGGAGCCCGAGGTCGCATTGCCGCCCCCCGTGGTGATGGCGCCCGACGCAATAC
>VGDY01000155.1 GCA_016869555.1 Alphaproteobacteria bacterium
TAATTCAGCAGGCCCGGCTGATCGTTGGCGCAGCGGAGGAAAATGTGGCGGGCGCCGATGAGCGTGAGCCGCATGTCGATCTCAAGCCCGACGTGAAGCATTTTCCCCAGGTCGATCGGCGGCACAAGGGCGATCCGGTCGTCGCCATGCGGCCAGGGTTTGAGACCCGCCGTTCGCAGCCCGCGAATATTAGCCTGAACCACGCTCCGCCGCTTTCCTTCGGCGTCGAGGGCAAATCCACGCCGCTCGCGCCCCGCGGCAGAACTCCCGGCGACGAAATGCTCGAAGAGGCGGACGCCAATTTACCGCCCGAGCCGGCGACGACACAAAAGTCGACGGCGGCCGCCTCGCCCTCTCAAAGCTCATCGATCGCGACGCCGATCAGCGCCGAGCCTTTGCGCGAGTCCGGAAAGGAGGCGCTGACCGAACGCGCCCTTCATGGTGCCACGCCGCAGACGCCGCGCGCCGTGGCGCTGGGATCATCGACGCCGGCGCAGCCGGACGCCGTGCCGATCGAAGTGTCGTCGTTCCAAGGCGCGACGCTGGCGCTGTCTGTTCCCGGCAAGGATGACGCGGCGCGGCCGGATTATGCCGCCTCAATCGACCCAGAGAAGCTTGGGCGCGAAACTCGCTGTCTGGCGGAAGCGGTCTATTTCGAGGCGCGCAGCGAACCCGAGGCAGGGCAGGCCGCCGTCGCGCAGGTCGTGCTCAATCGCGTCCAGAGCGGCCTCTATCCCGCAAGCGTCTGCGGCGTGGTCTATCAAAACCGCCATCGCTATCGTGGATGCCAGTTCTCCTTCGCCTGCGAAGGCAGGTCGCTCCGCATCACCGAAGGCGACGCCTGGGAACAAGCGGTGCGCGTCGCGAATGAAGTAATGAACGGGCGGACCTACATCTCAGACGTCGGCCGTTCGACGCATTATCACGCCACTTATGTGCGGCCTCGCTGGTCTCGCGCGCTCACCAAAATGGATGCGATCGGTCGCCATATTTTCTATCGCCTGAAGCCGGGCCAGACTTGATCTGGCTCAGCGTGTCATTCCCGGCAGCCGAAGGCTGACCGGGAATCTAGTGACACAGCCATAGTGAGTCGTCATTGCGAGCCGAAGGCGAAGCAATCCAGAATCCGTCCGCGACTCTGGATTGCTTCGTCGCTGCGCTCCTCGCAATGACGACCCGTCTAAAACGGACTGGGGCGTTGGATTGTCATTCAATAAGCCGCGCCCGGACCAGGCCGCGCACCGAATTGCCGAGGAAAAACTCGGACTGCAAAATGTCGTCAAGTCGCAGGATCGACTCGCGGGCGCGGCCTTGCGCAATAAGCGTAGCGCGGAGCGTGCCCGGCAGCAGCCCGCACGACAGAGGCGGGGTCAGCAAAATTTCGCCCTGTGGAACGAAAAGGTTGCAGCGCGCCGCTTCGCAAAGCTCGCCGCGCTCGTTTTGAAAGAGAACTTCATCGGCCCCGCAGCGCTGCACAGCCTCAGTGAGCGAATCTTCATAAAGCGCGCGCCGCGTCGTCTTATGGCGCAACAAAGGATCGGCCGATGAAAAGCGCCGCTCAGCGACGGCAATCTTCCAGACAGTATCGCTGGAAATCGGTTCGATCGGCGTGACGCTCGTTTCGATCGTTCCGTCGCGCGCCAGGACCAGCCGCACGCGCAAGCGCTCGCTCGCGGCGTTCGTTACGGCCGCGTTCAGCGCATCGCGCACGCGCGCCTCGTCATAGGCGAAGCCGAGCGCGGCGCTCGAAGCGGCGAGCCGCGCGAGATGTTCAGCCTGCAGAGAAAAGCCTCCGTCGCGCGTCCAAAGCAGCGTTTCGATCAGGCCGAAGTCGTTGTCGCGCCCGTCAAAAAGCGCGCCTTGATCAGACATTCCTCGTACTCTTCGCGCGCGCGGGAATCGGCGACGATGGCGGAGCCGACGTTGCAGACGAGATCGCCGTCGGGAAAAATGGTCAGCGTGCGGATCGCGACATTAAAGCGAATGTCGCCGTCGGGCGCGATGACGCCGAGCGACCCGCAATAGACGCCGCGCGCGGCGCATTCGAGATCACGAATAATCTCCATCGCCCGGATCTTCGGCGCGCCGGTCACCGAGCCGCAGGGGAAAAGCCCCGTAAAGAGATCCTTCAAGGTCACGTCGTCGCGGAGTCGCGCCTCGATGCCTGACGTCATCTGATGCAACGTCGGATAAGTCTGGATCGTGAAGAGATCGGTGACTTTCACCGTGCCGACGATGGCGAGGCGAGAGAGATCGTTTCTTAAGAGATCGACGATCATCAGATTTTCGGCGCGCGATTTTTCGTCTTCGACAAGATATTGCGCGCGCGCCATGTCTTCGGTCGGCAATACGCCACGTTGCGCCGTGCCTTTCATCGGGCGTGCGCGAATGGCGCGGCCCTGCGCCTCGAAGAACACTTCCGGCGAGAGGGAAACGACAGTCTCGGCCTCAAGCGCCACGACGCCGCCATAGGCGACAGGCTGCCGCTTGCGCAGGCCGCGATAGAGCGCAAGCGGATCGCCGCCATAGCGCCCATAAAGCGGGAAGGTGAGATTGATCTGGTAGACGTCGCCAGCGAAAATATACTCGCGGCACTTGTTGAACCGTTTCGCGTAATCTTCCTGCGTCCATGCGGGCGAAAGCGGAATATCTGGCGCGGCGCTTTCCGCCGGCGGCAGCGACCAAGGCCGCGGCGCGCGAAAGGCACCGAAGAGGAGCAGCGGCGTCCGCGCAACGGGCGCGACTTGCGTCGCGAATTTTGGCTCGAGCGCATAACCGAGTTCATAGCCGGCGTAGCCGGCGAGATAGAGGCCGCGTCTGGTCGCCGCCTCCATGCGTTCAAAGGCTCCCGCGACATCATCGGGCGCGCGCGCAACGATGATCTCTTCCGGCTCGTCGAACAACAGCGCCTGTCCGCCGCTGCGGCCGTCTTCAAAGACGACGTAAGGCCGCGCCGGCGCGTCGTTTTGCGTCAGGGCGACAGGGCGTTCGGCGGCGTCTTGCATTTCTGGCGGAGTTTCCAATGGGAGGGGATGTTACATCAGCCGGCTCCAGTTATGAAACGCCGCGCCCCCACGCAACTTCCGCTCCGCTTTGCTCTCGCTGCTTGCGCGGGCTATGACGGCCCATGTCGAAATCCGCGCCGCTCCGCCTTCTCTTCATCGGCGACGTGCTGGGCCGCTCAGGCCGGGCGGCTTTATCGCGCTTCGTGCCGCGACTGCGCGAAAAATGGTCGCTCGACTTCATCGTCGCCAATGGCGAGAACGCCGCCGGCGGTTTCGGCATCACCGAAGCGATTTGCGACGAAATGCTCGGCCTTGGCGTCGATTGCGTCACACTGGGCAATCACGCCTTCGATCAGCGGGAGGCGCTCGTCTTCATAGAACGCCAGCCGCGGCTATTGCGCCCGATCAATTATCCGCTGGGGACGCCGGGGCGCGGAGCAGGGCTCTATACGGCCGCGCGCGGGCAGCAAGTGCTCGTCCTCAACCCGATCGGCCGAGTTTTCATGGAGGCGCTCGACGATCCTTTCGCCGCGATCGAGCGTGAACTAGGCGCCTGTCAACTTGGCGTGGGATGCGACGCCATCGTCATCGACATGCACGCCGAGGCGTCGAGCGAGAAAATGGCGATGGCGCATTTTGTCGACGGGCGCGCGTCTGTGGTGGTTGGGTCGCATACGCATACGCCGACCGCTGACGCGCAGATCCTGCCGGCAGGCACGGGATATCAGACCGACGCCGGCATGACGGGCGACTACGACTCTGTCGTTGGAATGGACAAAGAGGAGCCGCTGCGCCGCTTTCTGCGCAAGACGCCTGGCGCGCGCTACGAGCCGGCAAACGGCGAAGCTACTTTCTGCGGCGTAGCGGTCGAGATTGGGGCCGACGGGCTCGCGGCTATGATCGCGCCGGTGCGGCTTGGCGGTCGGCTGCGGGAAGAATGGCCCGAGCAATGGGGCGCGCCCTGACTTTATGCCGGCGGGTCGCTCTACTCAGAGCTCGTAAGCCTGCTTAAATAGCAGTCGCAGCGCCCCCAGGGCGCGGGTCGGAGCGCGTGAATATGAAATGGGAAGATCTCCAGTCGTCCGAAAATATTGAGGATCGCCGCGGCGACGGCCCGATGATCGCGGGCGGACCACGCATGGGCGCAGGGGGCATCGGGCTTGGCACGATCGTGATCCTTGGGCTTATCGGCTGGGCGCTCGGCATTAACCCAGCGATCCTCATCGGCGGCGCCGAGATGATCAGCAACATGCGCCAAGAGCGCGAGGCGGCGCTGCCCCGCCAGGAGGCGCCACGCCAAAGCGCGCCGCCGACGGATCAGCTGGGGCGTTTCGTCGCAAAGGTGGTGGGCTCCAATGAGCAGGTCTGGTCGCAGGTGCTTCCGGAGCAAAAGGGCGTGCGCTTTCAGGCGCCGCGGCTCGTTCTCTATAGCGGATACACTCAGTCGCGCTGCGGCATGGCGCAGTCGGCGATGGGTCCGTTCTACTGTCCGCTCGACCAGCGCGTCTATCTCGACACCTCCTTTTTCCGCGACATGCAGAGGCGGTTCGGCGGCGGCGGCGATTTCGCCTACGCTTATGTGATCTCACATGAGATGGGCCATCACATTCAGAATCTGCTCGGCATTTTGCCGAAGGTGCAGCGCGCGCAGCAGATGGCAGGCAGCCGCTCCGAAGCCAATGCGCTTTCGGTCCGAGCGGAGTTGATGGCGGATTGTCTCGCCGGCGTCTGGGCCAACAACGCCAATAAGCGAGAGCCTATTCTCGAGGAGGGCGACATCGAGCAGGCGGTCGCCGCCGCGCAGGCGATCGGCGACGATCGCCAGCAGAGAGCCACCCGCGGCTATGTGGTGCCGGACAGTTTTACCCACGGCTCGTCGGCGCAGCGCACCCAATGGCTCTTGAAGGGCATGCGCACGGGCAGCATCGACGCCTGCAACACTTTCGCTTACTGAAGCTATAAGACTCGGCGAGCGCGGGTGGTCAGATCAACGGCCCGCAATTCGCGCGCGAGTCGCGGCAAATCGGCGCTCCTGGCGGCTGCGAGCGCGCTCTTTGGCGCAATAAGTCCGACCGGACGCGCCAGGCCAGGCGCAAGTCGGGTCAATAAGGACTCGGGAGCCAGACGCAGGGCGCGGGCGCGGTTTCTGTCGCCATAGGCAAAAAAATCCTGCGCCTCCTCGGAAAAGCCGCGCTCCACCGCAAATCCAGCAAGGAGAAGAAGGATGTGCTCGCGGCGTACGGCTTTAATCGCCTGCGCCACGCCGCCGGCGTCGCGCGACGTTTCAATCAACGCGCAGCCGGCCTCATCGGCGACCCCTTCCAGGCCTTGCGCTGCTTCGGCGACGATTACGGCGTCGGCGACGAGCCCCAGCACGCATGACTCGATGAGCGAGCCGAGGCTGCGCGCCACAGCCTCGCGACGTAACGGCGCGCCAGGGGAATCGAAGGCGATCAGAACCGCGCTAAGCATTCCGCTGACATAGCGGAAGTGGACGCGTGGCGGAATGCGGCGCCATTTTTACGAGCGTTGCGATCATCTTATGAGCGGCGCCCATTGCGCGGGCGACGCCCTTCGGTCACCATCGCGCCATGCCCTCCACGCTCCCGCTCGAAATTCTCACGACGGATCAAATGGCTCGCGCCGATAGGCTGACGATCGAGAGCGGCGTGCCGGCCATGACGCTGATGGAGAGCGCCGCCGCGGCGATCGCGCGAACCGTGAGTCAGATCCTGCAGCGCACCAGCGGGCGGCGGGTCTTGGCGCTCTGCGGCCCCGGCAACAATGGCGGCGATGGTTTTGTGGCGGCGCGGCTGCTCCGCGCGCAGCGCTACAAGGTGCGCGTCGCCTCCCTCACGCCGCTGGATCAATTACGCGGGGACGCGGCGCGGGCGGCCGCGGCCTGGCCCTGCCCAGTGACTTCGGCACTCGAGTGCAGCTTCGATGGAATCGATCTCGTCATCGACGCCCTGTTCGGCACGGGGCTGGCGCGCGATCTCGACGCCAATGCGTGCGACCTCGTTCGCCGCCTCAACCGCTGGCGTCGCGAAAGCGGCCAGAATGTCGTCGCCGTCGATATTCCGAGCGGCGTCGATGGCACGACGGGCGCGATCCGCGGCGCGGCGGTGGAGGCGGACGCGACGGTCACCTTCTTTCGCGTTAAAACCGGCCATCTTCTGCTGCCCGGCCGTTTGCACTGCGGTCAGCTCACTTGCGCCCACATCGGCATTCGGCCTTCCGCGCTTGAGGCGCTCAAGGTCGCGACATTTGTGAATATGCCGCAACTCTGGCGCGCCGCGCTGCCGCTGCCGCGGATCGACGGCCACAAATATTCGCGCGGACATGCGCTGGTCGTCTCGGGCGGCGCCTCGTATACGGGCGCCGCACGGCTTTCAGCCGCCGCGGCGCTGCGCGCCGGCGCGGGCCTCGTGACGCTGGCGAGCCCAACTGAAGCCCTTACAGTCAACGCCAGCGCGCTAACCTCTGTCATGGTTCGACCGGCCGACGGCGCAAAAGGCCTCGCTAAGGCGCTAACTGACGAACGTAAGAACGCCGTCGCCCTCGGTCCGGGGCTCGGCGTGAACCAGGAAAGCTGTGCACAAGTCGAAACCGCGCTCGCGCCTCAGGCCTACCGCCGCGCCGCGGTGCTCGACGCGGATGCGCTCTCGAGTTTCGCCGACGATCCCGAGCGTCTATGGCGCGCGACGCGCGCGGCGCCGGGGCCCGTGGTGATGACGCCGCATGCGGGCGAATTCGCGCGGCTCTTTGCGGCTTGTGAGAGCAATGGCGCCTATCCCTCCAAACTGGACAAAGCGCGCGCAGCGGCGAAGGCAAGCGGCGCGATCGTGCTGTTTAAAGGGCCGGACACGGTCGTCGCTGCGCCGGATGGTCGAGCGTCGATCCTTCCTTATGCGACGCCCTGGCTCGCTACCGCGGGCTCAGGCGACGTCTTAACGGGAATGGTCGCCGGCTTGCTCGCGCAGCAGATGGAAGGGTTTCTCGCCGCATCCTGCGCCGCCTGGATGCATGCGCGCGCAGCTGAGATTTTTGGACCCGGCCTGATCGCTGACGACATCATCGCCGCTCTGCCGGAAGTGTGGCGGGAGCTGTGCGCCGTCCAGCCTAAGTAATGGTCTAAGAAGCGCTTTCCCATCCAACAGCGGGGCACAAAAATCCCGCGCGGTGGCCCTATGCAAAGATTCGCTGGCGGACTTGTCGCGGCCCTGAGACCTACGTAGAGTTTCGCCCTGCTTGAGCGAGGGCGCTGGTGAGGCGGATGAGAGATCGCACCGGTTCGCGCTCATGTTCCAAGCGGCTACCGTCGCTGTCATATTGGTGTCGCAGCCTGAACGCTTCTGAGCGCTACGGCTGAGAGAAACGGGCGTCGGATGGAATCCTTCGAAAAACTGTTGCTCGAAAACAAAGCCTGGGCCGAGGAAGTCAAGGATCGGGACCCGAGCTATTTCGATCGCCTTGCGGCCGACCAGAAACCGGAATTCCTTTGGATTGGCTGTTCCGATAGCCGCGTGCCTGCTGACATCATCGTCAATGCGCGGCCGGGCGCCATTTTCGCGCATCGCAACATCGCCAATCAGGTGATCGCTACGGACTTCAACTGTCTGAGCGTCATCCAATATGCCGTGCAGGTGCTCAAAGTTCCGCATATTATCGTCTGCGGCCACTATAATTGCGGCGGCGTTCGCGCCGCCCTTGATCGGCAACGCCCCGATCTGGCGCTGCTCAATAAATGGCTGATGCACATCAAAGACACCTATCGAATGCACCGAGACGAGATCGACGCGCTCAACTCTCAAACAGAAAGATCCGATCGGCTGGTTGAGCTCAATGTCATCGAGCAGGTCATCCGTTTGTCGCAGTTCTCCATTGTGCAGAGCGCATGGAAAGAAGATCGGCGACCAATGCTGCACGGCTGGGTGTTCGGACTCGATGATGGCATCCTACATCAGCTCATCACCCTGCCGCCCGGCAGCGACGTCGACGTCATCTATCAGCAACACGGCGAGGACTATTAGCTGGTCGCTGACGACGCAAACCGCCAACAAGGAGGGGGATGTCCCGCTTGATGTTGAAAAGCGGAAATCGGCGTTGCTGGCCTGAATGCTATGCGGCTTTCGCGGTTTGAGCAAGATGCTCGTTCGATGGGACGGCGTTCGCCATGCGCTTTGCGAGCGC
>VGDY01000156.1 GCA_016869555.1 Alphaproteobacteria bacterium
TTCTCCTCGCGGGAGAGATCGGCGCCGGCCGATCGATCTTGCGCGACTATATCAACGCGACGATCGGATTCGAGGCCCTGGCGGAAATCACGCAGACGCCGCCGAAAAGTCTGATGCGCATGTTCGGACCCAAAGGAAATCCGACAGTGGCGAATCTGTTTGCGGTCATCAATGCGCTGCAAAACCGAACCGGCGTGCACCTTGAAGTGAGAGCAGTCACCGAGGCGGCGTAAACGCTTAAGATTGCGGGCTTGGATCGTGGCCAAGATGCGCCGAGCCGCCCTCAGAGCCCGGCGGCTTTGGTAAGATTGACGCTAAACCGATCGCGTTTGCGCTGGTAGCGGCGGGTCATTTCGGGCGAGGCGTGGCCGAGGTGCTTTTGGACATGCGCTTCCTCGATCTGCGCCGAGGAGGCGAGGCCGGCGCGCAGCGAATGGCCGCCGAAGGCCAGCCGTCTTTCACCCTCTGTCAGATCGCCGCGAATGCCGGCGACGAGGGCGGTTTTCTGCACCAGACGCGCGACGTGCTTGTCGGTGAGGCGCTCGGCCGAGACGCCGCCGTTCTTGCGCGCAATTGGGCGGAAGAGGGGGCCGTGGCTGATCCGGCCGAGCCGCATCCAGGTCTCGAGCAGGGCGACGGGGCAGGTTTCGGGACGCGAACCGCGGCCGATTTCGACCTCGCGCCAGCCGGTCTTGCCGGAAATCTGCAGCACCGCGCCGCCATCGAGAATCTCGATCCAGCCGGACCCGTCTTCGCTCTGATCGGGCCCGCAATCGAGGCCGACGATTTCCGAGCGGCGCAACCCGCCGGCGAAACCGATCGCCAAAATGGCGCGATCACGAAGCCCGCGCAGGTCCATGTCGAGCGTCGCCAACATCGCCAGCAGTTCATCGGCGAAGATCGCTTCTTTTTGGACCGGCGGGCGGGCGTGGGCGCGGCGAATGCCGGCGAGCACCGTCGAAATATGCCGGTCGCTCGTGTCGAGCGGCGCGCCGCGCTGGCGGTAATGCCAGCAAATGCCGGCGAGCCGGCGCTCCAGCGTGGCGACCAAAACCGGCGTGCGACCGCGCTCGCCGTCCACACACGCGGCGAGATAGAGGCCGACGGTTTGCGGGTCCGGGGGCAGGGGATCGAGGCCCTGCCGGCGCAGCCAGGCGGCGAACTGCCGCCAATCGGCGCCGTAAGCGCGCCTTGTGTTGTCGGAGCGGGCGTTGCGGGCGTAATCGCGGGCCTTTTCGGAAAGCGCGGCGAGATGGGGCGCCGAAGGCCGCTCAGCGAGTGGCGCGCCGCCGGTTTCGAGATCGTCGTCGATCTTGGTCATCGCGTCCTCATTTTGGCGCTTGTCGCGGTGTCGGATTGTCGCAATTTCTGGGACTGCCGGTCATTGAAATCTTTGGACTTCCCTGTTGCATAATTTTGGGATCGATTCAGAATTTCGGGCACTGGCGTCGAGTTTGATTCGTAATTTGTGGAACCAGATTGCTGCGAGACGGCAAGGCTGTCTATGGATATTGGCGACATCGACCCGCAAGAATGGGCGGCGGCGCAACGGCGGGCGGAGGTTCTCTCCAAGCTGCCCGAGCGGCCTTCGGGCGAGCAAATCCGTGACGCCATGGCGGCGCTCGGGGTCGGCCGGACGACGCTGTTTCGCTGGTTGAAGCGGTTTCGAGAGAGCGCCCGGACCAGCGCGCTGGCGCCGCGTCGTCGCGGCCCCCACTCCGGGATGCGTCCGCTGACGCCTGATGTTCTCGCCGTTGTCGAGATGCATTTCCGGGAGTTCTACGCGACGCGGCGGCGTCCCTCGTTGACGCGGTTCTGGGCCGAAGTCGCCGCCGATTGTCGGCGCCAGGGATTGCCGGTTCCGTCGATTCGCCGTCTGCGTCGCTGGCTCGATCGCCAGGACGAGGCCGAACTGCTCCGACGGCGGGAAGGCAAAGGCAAGTCGGAGCCGGTTTTTCTGGCGACGCCGGGATCGTTGGAGGCGAGCGCGCCGCTGGCGATCATGCAGATGGACCACACCAAGGTTGACGTGACCGTCGTCGATCCCGTCACGCGGCTTCCCATTGGCCGGCCGACGCTGACGCTGGCGATCGACGTCGCCACACGGATGGCGATGGGCTTTCATCTGTCGCTCGATCCGCCCTCGCTGACGGCGGTCGCGCTGTGTCTGACCCATGCGGTGATGGACAAGACGCGTTGGCTGGCGGCGCGCGGGATCGCGGCGGAATGGCCGGCGCGGGGAATACCCCGCGTCATCCATGTCGACAACGGCGCCGAATTCCATGCCTTAGCCTTCGAGCGCGCCTGCGCCGAGCACGGCGTCGATCTCGTTTATCGGCCGCCGGGAACGCCTCGTTTCGGCGGCCACATCGAGCGGCTGATCGGGACGATGATGGGGGCGGTCCATCTCATTCCGGGGTCGCATTTTTCCAACATCCGCGAGCGCGGCGATCTCGATCCGGAGCGGCAGGCGGTGATGACCCTGCGCGAACTCGAGACCTATTTCGCCCTCGAAATCGTCGGGGCCTATCACGCGCGGATCCACAAGGCGCTCGGGGCGCCGCCGGCGGCGGTCTGGCGGGCGCGCATCGAAGAAGTTGCGGTGCGCATGCCAAACGACGTCAGGCGGTTTCTGATCGATTTTCTTCCCGCCGAGCGGCGCGTTCTGCAGCGCGACGGTCTGCATCTCCATTACATCCGTTATTGGTCGGACGAGCTGCGCTGGCACATGGGTCGCGGCGCGGAAAAATTCACAGTGAAATACGATCCGCGCGATCTCTCGGTGATCTTCGTGCGGGTAGGGGAGGGGTATCTCGAAGCGCGCCCGGCCGATCGCACGCGGCCTTCCATTGCGCTTTGGGAGCAGCGGGCGGCGTTGCGGGCGCTGCGCGCGGCGGGCCGCCGGGCGGTCGACGAGGAACAGATCTTTTCGACGATCCTCGCTCAGCGCGCTCTGGTGGACGAGGCGGTGCGCGCCACCAAGGCGATGCGGCGCAACGCGGCGCGGCGTCCCAGACCGCAGCCGCCGAAGACGATCGAGGCCCCGCAGACCGCCGGGCAGCGAGCGGCGGACCCGCCGCTGGTTCTGCCCTATTTCGAGGTGGAGGAATGGGATGACTGAAGATTTTGAGCATTTGTTCGCGGCGATCCGTCCGATCGCCGCGCTGAACTCGGAAGAGCGGTTGCGGCGGATTCGCGCGGACCGCTGGATCAATTACCCGCGGGCGCAGCAGGCGCTGGCAATGCTCGAGGATCTGATCTCGTTTCCGCGCCGCGCCCGCATGCCCAATCTGCTGATCGTCGGCGAATCCGGCATGGGCAAGACGATGATCGTCGAAAAGTTTGCGCGCGATCACCCCGCTTATTTCGACGCCGTCAATGGGCTCAAGCGGATGCCGGTCGTGCTCGTCCAGATGGTCTCGGGGCCGGACGAAGCGCGGTTTTACAAGCGGCTGCTCGCGGCGATCGGCGCGCCGGAGCCGACCCGGCCGACGCTCGGCGCGTTGGAGAACGTGGCGTTGCGCGTGCTGGAGCAGGCGCAGCCGGGCATGCTGGTCATCGACGAGGTGCACAGTCTGCGGGCGGGGACTGTGCGCGAGCAGGCGCGGTTCCTCAACATGCTGCGGTTTTTGGGCAATGAGCTGCGCATCCCGCTCGTCTGCGTCGGCACCCAGCAAGCCCGCAATTCACTCAGGACCGACGAACAACTCGTGCGCCGCTTCGAGGCCATCGCGCTCCCGCCCTGGCGAAACGACCAGGATTTCGCAGCGTTGATCGGAAGTTTGCAGCGCACTCTGCCGTTGCGCCGGGAAAGCGAGATCGGCGAGCGGGCGCTCAAAAGCATCCTCGAGACGACGGGCGGCGTTACGGCGGCGATCTTCTCCTTGATGACGCGGCTGGCCGTCGCCGCCATCGTGAGCGGCGAGGAGCGGATCATGGGATCCGATTTCGAGGACGCCAAGACGACCATGTCGCTCCTGGGAGAGGCGGTTTGACCACAGAGGCGCTCGCCTCGCTTCTCCCTGTCGCGCCGCGACCGGCGGCCGAGGAGCGCCTGTCGTCATGGCTGTCGCGGGTTGCGGGGATTTACGGCATGTCGGCGAACGGGCTGCTCGCCCATTTCGGGCTCGCGGGAGTTTCGGCGCTGACGCTCGAACGGGGTCTATCGCCGGGGCAGGGGGCCTTGATCGCGGCGCGCGCCAGCCTGAGCGCGCAAACGATCGACGGCATGACATTCGCCGCCCTGGCGCCGCACGCCCGTGTCATGATCGCGCCGAGCGCCAGATATTTCTGCCCGAGTTGCGCCAAGACCCCCGGGATCGGCCGCAAGGACGCGGCGCTGCCCTGGACGTTTTGGTGTTCTGTGCACGGCGTCCGGCTGTGTGCGCGCGACAAGCGGCCGATGGAGTGCTTTCTGCCCGAACGCGTTCTCGAACGCCTCGATCCGCTGGCGCGCCGCGGCGCCGCCCGCTTGGCGGCCTGGGCCGAGGAGCGCGACGCCGTGGGCGAGATCGACCCGCCAACGATTCCGGAGCTGCTGCGGTTCCTGACCACATCCTATCGTCGCCCGTCGCCGCCGTCCCTGGCGGAGCAGCCGCGGCTTTCGCTGGAGGCGCGGCGCGCCAACCACGCGTTTCTGACCCGACCGATCGTCCGCCAGGCCCTGCTTGTCGTCGCGCCGGAATATGATCGCTTCGCGCCTGTGCTCGCCAAACCAGTTCGCCCGGGGCTCGCCGCTCTCGCGTGCGGCTCGCTCTTACAGAACTACGCTTTGGCCGTCGGCGTGGCGCGCCTGACCGAAAATCCCGTCGAACACGCGGCGGCGGCGCTGGCGGCGGCCGACGCCGAGGGGGAGACGAACCTGCGTCGTATTTTGACGACCTGGCCGTCTGCGACGCGCCGTCGCATCGGCGTCGAGTTACGACGCCTGACCGACGCGCAGCCGGCTGGAAAGGCTCCGCGACGGCGTCGATTGCAGCGCAGTTCCATAAATTATGCGCGAGTCCCACAAATTTCGGCGCGGCTTGTCCCATGAATTGTGAATCGGAATTCCGAAATTATGCGCGGTCTCGCTGCGCCGAGCGCCCGATCCCACAAATTATGGCTGTCCGACAGCGTCCTCTTTTTGGGACCTGCATCGTTTCGAGCGCACAAATTCCGACGCCTCGGAAGGCTCTCTGAGGTCGATTTCGGCGATTTTCGCCCGAAAGTCCGCAGGTTTCGAATCATGTCCGATAAGCCCACATTATCGGACATGTTTAGCACAAGACAAGTGCGGCGGATATGGCGCAAATGTTAAGGATAAAGCGCCGTCACGACTTGCCTGCGGTATCGATCTGCGGGACGATTCCGCGCATGTTCGAAGATGATTCGCGCGACTCATTTGGTCTTGAAACCGTGGCGATGGCTCGCCCGCGGCGCGTCGTGCGAAGCCGTCCTCTCGACCCGTCGCTCTCCCCAAACCGTCTAGAAATCCAGCGATTTCCGCGGTGGGCGAGGCTCAACGGCGGCGGGTCGGCGATGTTTTTCGCCGGCGCCGGCATCGCCTGTTTCGACCAGCTGTTGCGTTCCGGCGCCGATGTTTCGAGCGCCGGCAAAAACTTCGGCGGCGAACCGGTTTTTTCCGGCGTCCTCCGCCAACGACTCGCGCTCAAGGCCGCCGCGACTAGCGTCCGTCTCGCCCGGCTGCGCGAAGACGAAGCGGCGTTGCGCGACGCCGAACATCTCTCCGGCGTGGGCGCCGAGACGAGTCCTTCAGGGCGCGTTCATCGTCTGTGGCGGCTGTTTGCGACGCGCGCCGTGAAATTTGAAGCGCCGACTTTGTCGGCTGCCGCCGAACATATCGGGGCGCAAGGCGCCATGGAGGCGCATGGGCTTGCCGACGCCTTGCGAAAAATCGTGACAAGCGCCAACAATCCGCTCGCCGCGGCGGCGGGCGTGAGCGCGGCGGCGATGTATCATTTGGCGGCCGTCCCGGCGATCGAGGCGGAGATTTTCGCGCTCTGGCTCGCCGACGCCGCCCTGGCGCAAAAGCTAGGCTGGAGTCGCCCTCTTCCGCTCATTGCGACCGCGATCGGGCATCCCGCGCTGCGCAAGGATCGCGACGGCCGCCGTCCGCGCCCGAGCGATCCTGATTGGGCTGACGCTTTGGCCGGCGCTTATGCGCTTTCCGCCCAACAAGCGTTCGACATCGCTATTGATCTTTCGCGTCGCACGCAAAAGCTTTCACATGCCGCGCCGAAACTGCGCGCCAAAGACGCGGCGCGGGTGATCGAGATGTTGCTTCAAGACGATTGCGTTTCCGCGGCGCGCGCCGCGAAAACGGCAAGGCTCACCGACCGCGGCGCGCGGCGTCTGTTCGATCGGCTCATTGAACTTGGCGCCGTGCGCGAGCTTTCCGGGCGAGCGAGCTTCCGGCTCTACGGTTTGTGAGGCGCGATCATGGGCCGCCGAAATAAGCGCGCGTTTCACCACGCTTTCGATCCCGTTCTTATGGACCTGCCGGAAGCCGCGCGCTGGCGCGAGTGGATGGGCCGAGTCGAAGCGGTGATTTTCGCCGCGCGAAACCCGGTGCCGCGCGAAGCGCTCGCCATGCTGGTTGGTTCGACCTGCAATCTCGATGACCTTATCGCCGACATCCGCGACGAATTGCGCGCGCGGCCCTATGATCTCGTTCATGTCGCGGGGGGCTATCAATTGCGCACCAGGCCCCGTTTCGCGCCGGCGATCCGGGCGGCGAGCGGCGACGACTTGCGCCATGCGGGCGCGCCCGAACTGACGCCGACCGAAATCCTGGTCGTGACGGCGATCGCCTATCTGCAACCGGCCACCCGCGCCGAACTCTCCCGACTCGCCGGCAAAGAGATCAGCCGCGACGTGATCGGCGCGCTCAAGCGCCATGGCCTGATCGACGGCGCTCTTCGCGCGCCGGAGCCAGGCGCGCCATTCGCCTACGTCACCACAGGGAAATTCTTGGAGGTGTTTGGGCTTGCGTCGCTGCGCGACCTTCCCGACGTCGAGCGACTCGAGGACGAGGGGTTTTTGCAAAAGCCTCGGGAGCGCATCGATCTTGACGGCGCTTTGGGGCTTGGCGACGGCGACCAGCTACTCGAGGACGATTGCGACTTCGACGAAACGGGTCTGGGCTGACGTTTGGATGTCGGCCGGCAGTCGATCACTGCGGACTGCGGCCCCGCTGGAGCCGCAGTCCGCCTTGAGATTTACTGATTATTCCACGAGGCCGCGCGCAATGCCGCCGGGAATATGGCAGGAGCATCCGGTTCCGAGCACGCCCGGCTCCCTGAGCAGGCACGTCTTAACGGAAGTCGCGCAGTAGTCTCCACTCGGCACGACCACCTCCACAGGCGCCGAATAGCCGTAATAACCGAGCCCCATGGGGGCAACGGGGGCTGCGTAGCCGTAAAATCCAACTGGGTCCTCCACCACGACCGGCGCGGCATAGTCGAAATAGGCGGGCTCCTCGACCACGACCGGCTCGCTCATGACGGGAACCGCGGCGCCGTAATACTCGCAGCATCTCGCCGCCCGGCGCACATGACGCCGATGACAATAGGTGGCCGTCTCGACCGGCGCGCTCAGCCCGACGCTTTCCGGGCTGACGAGGCTGACCGGCGCGGCCGACGCCGCCACCGCGAGCGCGAGCGCTGCGCATCCACTAAGAATTGAGAGTTTTGTGATGCCCATGACTCACCTCCCCTTCGGCCAGTCAACGCCACCACCGACATTCAAGGAACAGCCGAAGCCATGGTCAACAACGCGAGGATTAAGGGATTCGTTCCAGCTTGGCCGAAGGCCTTGGCGACGCTTCCAAATTGGGTTCGGTGCGCGCGCCGCACCAGCTCGTGGATAGGCGCGTCAGTGCCAAGAGGCCTAAGCCCAACAGTGCGTCACCAGCCACGCGGCGATCGTCGCAAGCGAGCCTTCCGTCGAATTCTTCAACTTGCTTGCATATCCCACCCGTTCTTTCCCGGTGCGGATGCGCCTGTCCGGGGTCGGAACAAGAGCTGCTCCAAATCGTACGCTAAGACCGAACGGAGCGTGAACTCAGTTTGCTGTATCTCTTTATTTCTCAATCGCTTTATCGAATCTCCTGTGGATAGCCACGGCAACACAAC
>VGDY01000157.1 GCA_016869555.1 Alphaproteobacteria bacterium
GTGGTATGTTCCTGCATGGCGTTGCTTCCTTTCGTGGAATCAGCACCCCGAGCCTAACGGCTCAAGGCGAGCAACGCCGCTCCTCCTTTTTCAACAATGATCGGGACATCCCCGACATCAGCGCACTAATCCTCAGTCTTGGGCCCAAGCGCAGCCTTGGCTTAACGCTTGCTAGCCGGGGAAACGCGCCGAATTTGCATCAGAACCTGATTGCTCAGGAGCGTGGGCAGGTCGCCTTGCCCAACCGACTTTCGTCTCGATGCGTAGTTTTTGCATCGACAATCGCCGCCGCACGTTCCAGTTTGATGCAACTTCGCGCAATATCTCGCTATTCTGCAGTTTGCGTGCTAGCCGGGCGCGTCGCGCCGCTCCCGCGCCGATGGCCCGATGCGCCGGGATTTTTTGCCAGTCGGCTGGCGCCGCCGCTAAGAGCGGGCGGGAAAAATGTGCTGTTTTGAAACGAATTTGCATAAAGTGGATCGTTTTGAAATAGGCGGCGTCTGTCCAGGAAACCCAGAATGACGGGGCCTCGCAAGGCTAAAGCGTTGGCGCCACGAAGCTGACTGACCGATGAATGGCGCCGCCATGAACCGTTCAGACAAGTTGCGTCATGTTATGCGAATGAGGCGCCGAGAATGGCGGCGCTTCAGCGGAGCGGAGCCGAGATGTCGCGTCAACTATTCGTCCTTGCTTTTATTCTGACTCTCTCTGCGTCGCCGGCGGTCGCATGGGACGATCGAGGGCGCCACGCCTGCGCGCCCTGCCAAAACGAAAGCTTCGGCCACGGCTATGATCCATTCGACGACGGCTCCGAGGCTTGGTTCGCGCCCAACGTCGGTTCTTGGGCCGATCACGCCGAGGCCTATTACGGATATGGCGAACGTCGCTTTGGAGAGTCCGCCGATTAGCCCGGCGGGGCGGTCGGCGATCCGGGTTACGAGTCTGCAATTCGTCGACAGCCGCGTCACGCTATCCGTCGCCGATGCCCCGCCCCTCTCGCACGGCGACGGGCACAGAGCCTCCCGGAGCAATCCGGGAGGCTTCTTTATGAGCGCTGCTACAGCGGCCTGAGGCCGAGCGCCTTGCCTTCCTTGGCGTCGCGTCGCCAAACGCCCGAGGCGTCCCTGTCGAAATGGGCGCTGTGCCCCTTGCGGGCGGTCAGCACGAGACGCTCGTGATCGAGTCCCCAGCCGACCGGGTCAAAAATCACCACGCCATTGTCGCGGCAGGCGGGGGCGAGCTGCGCCTTCAGACCAGCGCGGCCGCGCACGCGAGCGTCGAGCGTCAGCATGCAGCCGGTATCCTTGTCGCCCTCGCGGAGTATCGAATAGCGGCCGGCGGCGTCTGACGGACCCGCAGCAAGCGCGAGCGGCGCCGAGACGCTCGCGGCGGCGATAAGGCAAAGCCCCGGCAAATACTGCCCTCGCCAGAAAAATATCGCCATTTGCGCCATTGCTCCCCGCCCTTCTGAAACTGCCTCAGTCTGCCTTTTTCGAGGCCGACGGCCAAGCCGCTTTCGCATCCGCCCGCGTCAAAGTGCGGCAGCCGCATGTTTTGCGCGCCAAGCCGCGTCGCGATATCCCTTTCAGGGGCGCCGCGATGCGGCGAGGGAGAAAAAGGATGGACGCAGCGTCGCTGGCTTTGGCGGAACGGTCCGCGCCGCGTTACACGAGCTATCCCACCGCGCCGCATTTTTCCAAGTCGATCGGCGACGCCGAGATGCGCTCTTGGCTGGGGCGCCTCGATCCGGAGGCGTCGCTCTCGCTCTATCTGCACGTGCCATATTGCGCGGCGATCTGCGCCTATTGCGGCTGTCACACGAAGGCCGTGCGTCAGGACGCGCCGCTCGACTCCTACGCGCGGACGCTCAAGAGCGAAATCGCGCTGACCGCGCGGGCGACGCGGGCGCGGCGCGTCACAAGCATCCATTGGGGCGGCGGCACGCCTGGCATTCTCGGTCCATCGCGCTTTGCCGCGATCGTTTCGGTTCTGCGCGATCATTTCGAACTCGTCGACGCGGCCGAACACGCGATTGAACTCGATCCGCGCCTGCTCGACGCCGATCTCGTCGAAGCGCTGACCGCGGCCGGCGTCACGCGCGCTTCGCTCGGCGCGCAGGATTTCAACGCCCATGTGCAGCAGGCGTCTGGCCGCATCCAGCCCTTCGAGACTGTGGCGCGCGCCGTGGAATTGCTGCGCGGCGCCGGGATCGCGGCGATCAATCTCGATGTCATGTACGGCCTGCCGAAACAGAGCGTCCAGGACGTTGAGCGCACCGCCTCGCTCGCCGCGTCGCTCATGCCGCAGAGGCTTGCGGTCTTCGGCTACGCCCACGTGCCCTGGTTCAAGTCGAACCAGAAGCTGATCGACGCCGCCTTGCTTCCCGGCGTCGGCGAGCGTCTGGCGCAGGCCGCCGCCGTGCGCGCCATTCTCGAAGCGCAAGGATATGAGGCGATCGGGCTCGATCATTTCGCGCGCCCCGACGATCCGCTGGCGATCGCCGCGCGCGACAAGCGCATGCGCCGCAATTTCCAGGGCTATACGGTAGACGCCGCCGACGCGCTGCTGCCGTTTGGCGTATCGTCGATCGGGCGTCTCCCGCAGGGCTATGTCGGCGCCGCCACCGATCTTGCAGGCTGGCGGCGCGCGATCGACGCAGGGCGTTTCGCCACGACGCGCGGCGTCGCGTTCACGCGCGAGGACGTCGCCCGCGCCGATCTGATTGAGCGGCTCATGTGCGATTTCGAGGTCGACTACGGCGCCGTAGCCACGCGGCACGGCTACGCAGGCGACGCTTTCGACGCAGCGCAAGCATCGCTTGACGCGCTGGCGAAGGACGGCGTCGTAACGATGCAGGGCCGGCGCGTCGTCGTGACGCAACGCGGACAGCCCTTCGTTCGCCTTGTCGCCGCCGCCTTTGACGCCTACCTGCAGACTTCGCAGGCCCGCCATTCGTCGGCGGTGTAAAGCGCTTCGGCAAGGAGACGCTCGTGACGCCGCTTACGCTTTTTCTCGCAAAGTTGATTGGCGCCTACGCTCTGATCATGTCCGCCTGGATGCTGCTGCGTAAGGACGTAGCGCTGCAGATGATCGAGCGCATTTCGCGCGAGCCTGTCGCCATCGCCTTCATCGGCATGATCCGGCTGGCGATCGGACTCGCCATCGTCATCGGCCATGATATTTGGAGCGACGCGAGCGCGGCGCTGGTCTCGCTCGTCGGCTGGCTCACGCTGATCAGCGGCGTGCTGACCCTGTTTCTGCCGCCCCAGACCGTGCGCGAGGCTTTCGCGAAGATGGGGTATGAGCGGCGCTATCCGATCTTCGCGCTCGTTTCCTTTGCGCTGGGCGGCGCGCTGCTGATCGCTGGCTTCAGCGCCTGAGGAGTCGAGATTGGCGCTTGTCCGCCGCCGGCGTCTCCGCCATCGTGACGGCCTGATTCGAATTTGAAGCCATGCCCGTCTGGACGCCCGAACAGGACCAAGCGCTGATCGCGGTCGCGCGCTGGCTTGAAACGCCCGGCGCGCCGCAGGTGTTTCGCCTGTTCGGATTTGCCGGCACCGGCAAATCGACGCTCGCCCGCCATCTCGCCGAACATGTCGCCGGCGACGTCGCCTTCGCGGCCTTCACCGGCAAGGCGGCGCTCGTCATGCGCTCGAAGGGCTGCAAGGACGCGCGCACGATCCACAGTCTCATCTATCGCGCGACCGACAGCGAAACCGAGGAGCCTTCCTTCGTCCTCAACGACGACAGCGACGCCGCGCATGCGAAACTCATCGTCATCGACGAATGCTCGATGGTCGACGAGGAGCTCGGCCGCGATCTCCTCTCCTTCGGCAAGAAGGTGCTCGTGCTCGGCGATCCGGCGCAATTGCCTCCGGTCAAGGGCGGAGGCTTCTTTACTGAAGCCGAGCCCGACGTGATGTTGAGGGAGGTGCATCGGCAGGCGGCGGACAATCCGATCATTCGGCTTTCGATGGCGATCCGGGCCGGCGAGGGCGTCGAGCAGGGCGATTATGGCGAGACGCGAATCGTTCGCCGCGATTCCCTCGATCCCGCGCTCGTCACCGGCGCCGATCAGGTGCTCGTCGGATTGAACAAGACCCGCCGCGCCTATAATGCGCGGCTGCGCGAATTGCGCGGCTTTACCGGCGAGCTGCCGCAGTCGGGCGACAAGCTCGTCTGCCTGCGCAATAACCGCAAGAAGGGACTTCTGAACGGCGCGCTGTTTACGGTGAAGAGCGCCGGCGCGTTGCGCCGCGGCAAGGTGAGAATGCTGGTGAGCCCGGAAGATGGCGAAGGCGTCAAATTCCAGCGCGTCGCCGTCATTCCGCAACTCTTCGGCGCCGAGAGCGACGTCCCTTATGCGCTTCGCAAGGACTCGGACGAGTTTGATTTCGGCTATGCGCTCACCGTCCACAAGGCCCAAGGCTCGCAATGGGACGACGTGACGCTGTTCGACGAGTCCTTCGCCTTCCGCGAACATCGGTCGCGCTGGCTATACACGGGCGTGACGCGGGCGGCGACAAGGCTGACGCTGGTGATATAGTTCTGTAGAGCGCCCAAGCGACGTGAAGCTCTTGCGACTTATTTTCCCCAGGCGTCGATGGCGTCGGCGAATACGCGCTCGCCCGACGGGCCTTTCTCCATGTTGATCGTCGCCGCGCGGCCGTCGGCAAGCTGCATCGGCAGATCGAGCGCGGTGAGCGATCGCAACAGAAGAATATTGCGCGACTCGTGATCGCCGCGCATCAGCCCGATGAGGAAATTGTTTTCGGTGATCGGCACCGGAATGCCGACAACTTTTTCTCCCGACTGCGCGTCGGAGCGTCGCATCTGAATCGGCCCGATCGCCTTGACGCCGCCGATAGGGCTGCCCGGCGCGACCGAAAAAGACACGTTGATCGTATGCGAGGCGGAGAGCGTCGCGTCGGTATTCTTGCGAAACAGCAACGACATTTTCAGCTTGGCGTCGGGAATGTCGATGTCGCCGCGTATGGCCGACCCGATCGGCTCGCCGGGCCCGCCGACGTTCTCGAGGCGCCAGACGACCGAGCCATTGTAGATTCTGTCGACCTTGGTCGGTTCGGTGAGCGAGCCGACCCACATCTCCGCCTTCTGCGCCACCGGCACCGCCGGGCCGCGCGGCGCAACCTGCTTGACCGCAGTCCCTTGGCCGCCGACGCGATCATTGATTTTGCCGCTTTCTGGCGCGCTGGCGGCCGACTGCTCGGGTTTGAGTTTGGCGAGATCCTCAGGCTGTTCGCGAAGCTGCCAGGCGAGGGTTCCGACGATCGCCACGAGCGCAACGACGACGCCGGCGATGGATAGAGTCAGACGCAGCGAGCGCTTCTGCCTCGGCGCGGGCGGCAGGGGCGCGGGCGGCCGCTGGAATTCGCGGCCTCTGCTCGCGCCGGGCGAATAAGGCGCGTCGCGCCAATTCGACTCTTCGTTTTCAGCCGGCGCGCGCTGCGCTGGCGGTGCGCTCCTGATCGAATGCGGCGCAGACGCTCCGGCGCCAGGCTGCGGCGCCTGCGCCTGCTTTGCGGCGCTCTCGGCTTCAACGCGCGCAATCGCTTCGTCGAGCGCGCGGCCTTCGGCGGCGATGTCTTCCTCGGCGACCGGCGGCTGGATGCCGCGCAACTGGTTGAACAGCGCCTTGCGGGCGCGTTCATACACCGCTTGGCGCGCGTCCGGCGTGGACTGCGGCAGAGCGGCCACCGCCCTCGCGATCAGAGAATGGTAGTCTGCCATGTCAGCTTATGAGCATTTCCGGCATTGGGCGTCAATCCTGGCGCCGCCAGAGTCCAGGAAAATCGGGGGATTCTGGGGCGCCCCGGGCTCGCGGCGCGCTGGACCGGGAAATCCGCCTTATGTCGGTCGGCGCGCTCTTGCCGCGCCGGGTCGTTTCACCCGAATAACGAACATCATCGCCGTGCAAGCCACACATCGTCCCGCTCGCGCGCTGGCCTGCGCCTCGCGCATTTAAGCATCGAAGCGGGTTCAGCGTAGACGAGCCGGCGGTTCGAACCGCGCCCGGTCGCGCTCCGACGGCGCGGCGATCAGCCAGTAGATTGTCCCTGACAGGGCGCCGGTGAGAAAAAACAGCAGAGCGATGCGCGTTTCGAGCGGGCTGGCGTCACCGGCGCGGTCGAGTCCCTTTGCGGCGCGAACGATCCATGGCGAGGCGCCGGCGAGTGTCGCGCTGACCGCCGAATACCACAGGAGCGAGCGTGCGCCGGCGATCTCGCCGATCAAGGCCGCGACCGCGAGTGGCGCGACGCAGGTGGCGATGACGATCGCCCAAACGATGAATCCGAATGTCGCTAGAGGGCCGTTCAATCCGCTATCGCGCATATCGTCTTCGACGAAGGCGAACAGGCCGGACAGCGCCGCTTCGAACCCGGCCTCGCGCGTCTGCGGGTCCAGGAGCGCCGAGACGAGCAGAAAAATGGCGCCCGCGCCGACGGCAAGCAGGAAGCCGAAAGCCATGACGAGGATTCGCCGAAACATCTCGGAGCACTCTCTTGGACGCGCGCCAACCTATGGTTCGAGCACCGAATCCCAATAGAGGTAGTCCATCCAGCTTTCGTGCAGATAATTGGGAGGAAACAGACGGCCGTTTCGATGGAGGTCGGCGATCGAAGGCTGAAAAGGCGCCTGCGCCGGCGACATATGCGCCTCATGCGGCAGCCGATCGCCCTTGCGCAAATTGCAGGGCGAACACGCCGCGACGACGTTTTCCCACGTCGTCGCGCCTCCTTTCGATCGCGGAATGACGTGGTCGAACGTCAGTTCCTCATGTTCGCCGCAATATTGGCAGGTGAAACGATCGCGCAGGAAAACATTGAATCGCGTAAATGCCGGCTGCCGAGTCGGCCGCACATATTCCTTGAGCGATACGACCGAAGGCAGACGCATTTCGAAACTCGGGCTTTTGACCGTCCTGTCGTATTCCGAGACGATGTTGACGCGATCGAGAAACACCGCCTTGATTGCGTCCTGCCAACCCCATAGCGAGAGCGGATAATAGCTCAGCGGCCGGTAGTCAGCGTTGAGCACCAGCGCCGGACACGCCTGCGGCGAGACAGTCTGTTGACGAAAGTGAACAGTCACCCTGGCAGCCTCTCGATTTGAGGAGGGCCTGATGGACCGCGCCAAGGTCCGGCCCTTTGCGATGGCGCATATTTTACAGGCACGACGACAAGGTTGTGAAGGCGCCGCGAAAGACCCTGGCCGCAATGGGGCGACGTAATGTTCTTAAATAAAAAGCCGTGTAAGAATGGTAGTTTTAGATAAACACTGCCTTAAATTCGTAATAGGCTGTTTTAATTCATCGTGCGTATGTTGGCGCCGCTGGCGTATCAGAGGTATTGGAGGCGAGCGCCTCGCCGGCGCCGCAGTAACGCCGTCAGACCGGAAAGCTTTCCATCGCCCAGACGCGGCATCGCCCCACGAGATTCGCCCGAACGCATGAAAGGCGGCTCTCTCTCGCGAGCCGATCGAATCGCTCCAGAGGGACGGGGACTCGACAGGCCGGCCTTCCGCAAGCCAAGCCTGAGCCCGACCCATCGGGTGGTGGCGCGATCGCTGAAAGCCTGGAAGACAGGACCTATTCTTTAGGAACGAAGGCGCATCACGGCGACATCCAGATTGCCGAGCAGATCGGGGATGATCTCCAGGATTTCGAACTTCCGGCTCCAAGTTTCACGCGTGTAATCATGTGGACGCCTCCAAAAACCCCTAGCCAGATCGGCATTGATTTGATTCACTTGGTCATGTCGCGGAGGGAGCGGACATGTCCAAGGGAGCGCCCGGTTTCTTTGACGTGGATGAGCGTTTGGCGGATTTA
>VGDY01000158.1 GCA_016869555.1 Alphaproteobacteria bacterium
CAGTCGAACTTCATCAGGGCCAGCGGACATAAGCGCCGCGCCAAAAGGCCGGACATATGACCGAAACCCGCCACCCAGGTTCTCCGCGCCGAGAAAAAACCGCTTGCCAAGCGGGGCCGTCCACATATGACGCCGTCCAAGCGAACGGATCGCGCGGAATCCGTATTATATCCATCCCGCGATCTCGCGGCTCGCCAGAGTTTCGATCAGCGCCATGCTCTCTTCGCTGTCGTTGAGACAGGGCAGGCGCGCATATTTCTCGCCGCCTTTCTCAAGGAAGAGATCGCGAATTTCGACGCCGAGTTCTTCGATCGTCTCCAGGCAATCGGCGGCAAATCCCGGCGCGACCACGGCGATGCGCCTGACGCCTGCATGCGCAAGCTCGGTCACCACATCCGACGTATAGGGTCCGATCCATCGCGCGCGCCCGAAGCGCGACTGAAAGGCGAGACATAGCCGTTCCGGGCTCATCCCGAGCTTTTCGCAGAGCAGGCGCCAGGTCGCTTCGCAGTGATCGCGATAGGGATCGCCGCGATCGATCTGCGCCTGCGGCAGGCCGTGGAAGGACGCCACGATGACGTCAGGCTCGAAATCCAGCGTGGCGAGTGCGCGCCTGACGTCAGCGGCGAGCGCGTCGATATAGGCGGGATCGTCGTAATAGGGCGCGCCGATGCGCAGCGCCGGCTGCCTGCGCATCTTGCGCAGCGCGTCGAAGGCGGCGTCGGCGGCGGAGCCGGTGGTCGAAGACGCATATTGCGGATAGAGCGGCAACAGCGCGATCCGCTCGCAGCCTTGCGCGGTCAGGCGCTCGATCCGAGTTGCGATCGACGGCGCGCCGTAGCGCAGCGCGTAATCGACGATGAGCCGCGGCGAGCCGATCCGCGCCTGCAGCTTTTCGGCCTGCAGGCGTGTGTAGGTCTTTAGCGGACCTTCGCCCGCGTCGCGGTTCCAGATGGCTTGATAAAGTTTCGCCGAGCGCGCCGGCCGCGTGTTGAGCACAACGCCATAGAGGATCGGCAACCACAGCGCGCGCGGCAGATCGACGACTCGGGGGTCGGAAAGAAATTGCGCGAGATAGCGCCGCACGGCGGCGACGTCGGGCGCGTCGGGCGTGCCGAGGTTGACGAGCAGGAGTCCGACCGGCGCTTCCCTGGCAGTCGTCGCTGAGGTCATGATGCGCCTTGCTGCAAATCGACCGCGTGGACGGCGGTCGCCAAGGGACATGTTCTAGCGGCGCCAGCCATTCTGGCAACTCGACCAAATGACGATTGTCATACGGCATGGAAATCGCTTGAAGGGCTTTAGGCCGGCTTATGTGCGGATCGGCCCCTCGCGAAAGGGCCCCATGAAGTCGATATCGCGCAGCCGCGCCATGTGCGAATGGGACGATTTCGCTTCCGCCGCCCCGCAGATTCGCGCTGCGCTCGCCTTCGCCGACGGCCCGCCGACTCCGCCCTTCCTGCTGCTGTCGGAGCCCGGAATAACGGCGAGCGAACAGCGCGCATGTTCCGAGAGCTGGACCGCCGCGCGCCTTTTGGCGGCCGGTCCGCTGCGCGCAAGTCTTGACATGCGATTCGATCTCTCCCGCCGCAACAGAATTTGCGTCGGCTATCTTTCAAACGACTTCCATGAGCATGCGACCGCGCATCTTCTCGCCGAGACGCTCGAGGCGCATGATCGATCGCGTTTCGAAATCCGCGCCTACAGCTATTGTGGCGCGGAGGGCGCGATGCGGACGCGGTTGCGCGCCGCCTTCGACGCTTTCATCGACATTTCGGCGTTGACCGACGCCGAGGCCGCGCGCCGCATCCATGCGGACGGCGTGGACATCCTGATCGATCTTAAAGGTTTCACCTATGGCGCGCGCACCGGCGTGATGATGCTGCGCCCGGCCCCGGTTCAAGTGAACTATCTTGGCTATCCCGGCACGCTTGGGGCTGGCGTGTGCGACTACATCGTCACCGATCGCTATGTCACGCCGCCGTCTTCGTCGTCGGCCTATTCGGAGGCCTTCGCCTATTTGCCGCACTCCTATCAGCCGCATGGGCGCGGCGCGGCGCTGAATGCGCCGCCGTCGCGCGCCGCCGCGGGTCTGCCCGCGGAGGGTTTTGTCTATTGCTGTTTCAATCAAGCCTTCAAACTGACCCCCTTCATATTTGATCTCTGGGCGCGGCTGCTCGACGCGACGCCAGGCGCGGTGCTTTGGCTTGCGGCGGCGCCTTTGGCGGAAGGCAATCTGCGCAACGAAATGCGGGGACGCGGGATCGACGCGCGGCGGCTCATCTTCGCCCCGCATTTGCCGCAGGCCGAACATTTGTCGCGTCTGCAACTTGCCGATCTCGCGCTCGACACCGCGCCGTTCAATTCTCATACGACGGCGAGCGACGCGCTTTGGGCCGGGGCGCCGATCGTGACCTGCGCGGGCGACACTTTTCCCTCGCGGGTCGCCGGCAGCCTGCTGCACGCGATCGGCCTGCCGGAGCTGATCGCGCCGGATTTCGACGAATATTTCGAGATCGCGCTGGCCTTGGCGCGCGATCCCCTTCGCGGCGCCGAACTGCGGGCGAAGCTCGCCGCCAACCGCCTGACGACGGCGCTGTTCGACGTCAAGGCATACACGCGCGGGCTGGAATCTTTGTTCGAAGCCATGTGGCGCAGGCGTCTGGCCGGCGCGGCGCCCGCCGTCATTGGCGCGGCTTAGGCCTCTTCGTCGCGCGTCGCCAGTTCAAAGGCGGCGCGTTCCTCTTCCCCCATATGAAAACCGTGCGCCTCCGCCGGAAAGAGGCCGGCGCGCACGTCGCGCGCATAGGCCGCGACCGCCTCGCGCAGCGCCGCGCCGACGGCGCCGTAGCGCCTGTTGTGCTTGAATTCGCGCATCGTGATCCCGGCAAGATCGTTGACGACAAGCACCTGTCCGTCGGTCGAAGCGCCGGCGCCGATGCCGATCGTCGGCGCCTTGATCGCTTGCGTGATCCGCGCCGCGAGTTCCTGCGGCACAAGCTCCAGCACCACGAACTTCTGTCCGGCGGCGTCGAGCGCCAGAGCGTCGTGAAAGAGTTTCGCGGCGGCCTGCGCCGTCCTGCCCTGGCGCCGCTTGACGTCATGATGTTGCGACTCGAGGCCGAGATGACAGCAGACGTCGAAGCCCGCCGCCGTCAGCGCGCGCACGAGTTCGGCGTCGGCGCCCTCGAATTTGACGCAGTCGGCCCCGGCCTCGCGCAGGATTCGCGAACTCTCGATCGCTTGGCTCGGCGTATCATAGGTCGCATAGGGCAGATCGCCGATGATGTAGACTTCGGGCGCGCCGCGCCGGACAGCGGCGATATGATGCGCCATGTCGGCGAGCGTCACCTCGCGCTCATGGGCGTAGCCGAGAATATTCACGCCGACGCTGTCGCCGACGAGGATGATGTCGACCCCGGCCTCGACCTCCAGGCGCGCGGTCGGCGCGTCATAGGCGGTGACGACGACGATTTTCTCGCCCCGGCGCTTCATGTCGAGGAAGGTGCTGGCGTTCGGCAAAGGGGCCTCCGGCGCGCCTTTCGTCAGGGCGATAACGGTTTCAAGCGCGGTTGCGCCGGCGCGAGATCTGCTCAGCGCGGCGCGCCGTCCTTGCAGGCGTGCGGGACGCCGGGCGCGCGAAGCTCCTGGAAGCCGCCGCATTTGTCGCAGGCGGAGAGCAGCGCGGAGAGGCCGGCGAGCAGCGCGAACATCCTGAATTTCCGCGTCATCTCATCTCTCCTGGCGGCGGCCGGACGGCGGGACCATAGTGGCGCGGCCGCCTCGCGGCAAGCCGCGCGGGGCCATGCTCTTGCATCCTGCTTAAAGCCGCGTATAAACCGCCGATCGCGAGGTTCCCGGCCGGGGGCTCAACGGAAGCGTCCATTTCGCATATTCCCGAAAAGTGCGTAGCGGTTTTCGGGCAAGAATATGCGCAGAAAAGGGCGAGGGTCTGGATTCCCGTCTTCCCCTGTCTCCGCCTTCGAACTTGATCCTGTTCGAGCCTTTCCAAACGGCTCGAAGGGCTTGGCGCCGGAACGGCTCGCGACAACGGAAAGGCGAAAAACCATGCCTCTATACGAGCATGTCTATCTCGCCCGTCAGGACGTTTCTCCCCAGCAGGTGGAGGCTCTGACCGGGCAGTTCAAAACCGTCATCGCGTCGCTCGGCGGCACGGTCGGCAAGACCGAATATTGGGGCGTCAAATCGCTCGCCTATCGGATCAACAAGAACCGCAAGGCGCATTTCACCCTGATGAACATCGACGCGCCGCCGGCGGCGATCGCCGAGATGCAGCGCCAGCAGAGCATCAATGAAGACATTCTGCGCGTGCTGACCCTGCGCGTCGACGCGCTGGAGGAAGGTCCGTCGGCGCAGCTTCGCAAGCGCGAGGACGACGACCGCGGCGATCGCCGCGGCCCGCGCGGCGACAGAGGCGACCGCGGCGACCGGGGCGATCGTCCCGACCGCCGCCCGCGCCGCGAGGAAGCTAAGGTTGAAGGGGGAGAGGAAGAATGAGCACAGCGCCTCGCCGTCCCTTCTTCCGCCGCCGCAAGTCCTGCCCGTTCACCGGCGCCAGCGCGCCGAAGATCGATTATAAGGACACGCGCCTATTGTCCCGCTACATCAGCGAGCGCGGCAAGATCGTGCCCTCGCGCATCACCGCCGTTTCGGCCAAGAAGCAGCGCGAACTCGCCCAGGCGATCAAGCGCGCGCGGTTTCTGGGCCTGCTGCCTTACGTGATCCGGTAAGAAGATCGCGCTAGTGAAGCCTCCGGCCGCGCCCTGAGAGGGGCGCGGCCGTTTTGTTTCGATGCGACAGGCGCTCCCTCGCGTCGGGCTTTTGCGAGTCGGCGGCGCCCTTGCCCGCCGGCGGGACCAAAGTGACGGTTTCGACCGTCAGTCCGTCCTCCACCGCCTTCAACGCCAGATTCGCTTCGTAATATTTGCGCTCTCGGAGGAGCTGAATCGCTTCGTCGACATGTTTTTTCGTCGCCTCGATCGGCATGAGGATGCGCGTGAATTT
Organism: Alphaproteobacteria bacterium; assembly: GCA_016869555.1. Lineage (GTDB taxonomy): Bacteria > Pseudomonadota > Alphaproteobacteria > Rhizobiales > Beijerinckiaceae > Methylocystis. The sequence goes on from VGDY01000158.1 coordinate 5,026, forward strand.
GAGATTGACCGCGGCGAGGCGCAGCTCTTCCATGGCCGCCGGTTGCTCGCCCATCTTGATGTGCTGGTTCGCCTTGGCGATATGCGCGATATTTTCGTTCGTCGGAACATAGTCGTCGGCGAGCGCGAGCGTCGCATCGATCGGAATGAGGTCGAGCTTCTGGCTCTGCGTTGCGGTTTCCCGGCTTTTAACGTTGACCGTCTCACTGACTTTGACGGTGAACGGGGTCGCATCCTTCTCCGCCGACCGGAGCGAAGCTTCGGCGCTGTCCAACAGTGGAGAAACGGATTCGGGACCGCCATTGAACAGCGCGACCCTCGCCGCCCGTATCGCCCGGACGGCGGAGAAACCCTCTCGCGACAATTGCATCAGCGTGCGTTCCGCGGCCTCCCTCGACGTCGACGCCAAATCGCCGGCGTCTTTCGCGGTTTCGCGCGCCGGCGCGCCGGCCTGTTCGGCGCGCGCCAAAGTGGAAAGAGAGGCCATCATCGCGAGAAGTGACGTGAATATGATCAATCCGTTCGAGAAATGTAATCTCATATTGAATCCTCCACTAAGCAGTATGCGCGCAGCCGCCATCCAGACGAGAGCGGAGCCTATTGAGTTTCAGTTGCCCCGGTCTTTCCGATTTGTTTCTACCTTCCTCTTCGCATGCTTCGACTGCAATTCACCCCACGCTCGCCTGCGCGCTCGCCTCATAAACCCCGTCGAGCGCCGTCGTCGAAATCGTCGGCTCGGTCATGAATTGCGCCGCGGCGAGCGTGGCGAAACGCCCGCCCCTCGCCACCAGCTCGTCGAAGCCGCCGCTTTCGACGATCTCGCCCTGATCGAAGACGAGAATGCGGTCGGCGCCCCGCACGGTGGCGAGGCGATGGGCGATGACGAAGGTCGTGCGGCCCTTCATCGCCGCCTCCAGCGCCTTCTGGATCATGCGCTCGGTCGTCGCGTCGAGCGCGCTCGTCGCTTCGTCGAACACCATGATCGGCGGGTTTTTCAACAGCGCCCTTGCGATCGACAGACGCTGGCGCTCGCCGCCCGACAGCGAGCGGCCGCGTTCGCCGACCCGCGTCGCTTTTCCGTCGCTCTGGCGCGAGACGAATTCCGTCGCCTGCGCCAGTTCGAGCGCCTGGGCGATCTCCTCTTCCGTCGCGTCGGGATTGCCGATGCGCAGATTGTCCTCGATCGAGCGCGCAAACAGCATCGGCTCCTGAAAGACGACGCCGATGTTGCGGCGAAGCGAACTTAGCGTGAAGTCGCGGATGTCGACGCCGTCGATCTTTACCGACCCGCTGTCGGGATCGAAGGCTCGATGCAACAGTCCAAGCGTCGTCGATTTGCCCGAGCCGGTCGCGCCGACGAGCGCGATGGTCTCTCCGGGCTTCGCCGTGAACGATACGTCGCGCACCGCCGGCCGACGTCCGTCATAGGAGAAGGTGACGTTCTCGAATTCGACCGCGCCCGTGAGCCGCTCGGCGTCGCGCGCGCCGGGACGATCGGCGACGCTCGGCTGCGTGTCGAGCACGGCGAAGAATTCCGCGATCTTCGCCGACTGCTGAAACAGCACATTGACGAAGCCGACGACCTGCTCGAGCCTTGCGATCAGCATGGTCGCAAAGCTCATGAAGGCGACGATCTCGCCGATTGTCGCCTGGCCGCGCAAATGCAGCCACACGCCGAGCAGAAAAATCGCCAGAATGGTCAGCGTCGCCGAGGCGCGGCTGGCGACGACCACGAACGCCCACCAGGAGAGCACCGGCAATTGCGCCGCCAGCACGTCGTCGATGATGCGGTTCAGCGCATGCGATTCGCTTTCGATGCGGGTGAAGCTCTGCACCACCGGAATATTGCCGAGCGCGTCCGAAGCGTGTTCGACGAGCGTGGAATTGTAACGCTCGACCTGTCCCTGCAGATCTTCGGTGCGGCGCAGGACGAAGCTCGTCGTCAAATAGAAGATCACGACGAGGGCCATGAGCAGGGAGCCGAGCCGCCAATTGACGAAAAGCGTCGCCGGCAGCAGCACGAAGAGCGCGACGAAGGAGGCGCAGTTCTCGCGAAAGAACGACAGCCAAAGCCCCCACATGGCGTTGGCGCCGTCGAGCATCGTCTTGAGCAGACGTCCCGAATGGACATTGGTGTGAAAGCTCAGCGGCAGGCTCAGAACGTGATCGAAATAATCCGACATCACCGCAAGGCGCCGGCGATGCGCGAGCCGGTCGGCGTTGAGGCCGACGAGAATGGCGCCGCCGATCGAAAACAGGCCAAAGCCCGCCCAGGCTGAAACGAGCGGCAGCAGATCGCCCCATGTCAAGGTTTCGCCCGGCGCTTGCGCGCTAGTCATGCGGTCGATGATGCGCCCGAACAGCATCGGCTCGGCAAAGGCGGCGACGGCGAGCGCGAGATTGGCGCCAACGAGAATCATCGCGAGCCGCGCCTGAGGCCGCAACATTCCCAACACCCGCGCGTAAACGGTCAAGACGGACATTTCACTCGCCTGCAAGCAGGAAAAGATTCGCCAATGCGCGAGGGTCATGATTCTGGCGGCGGCGCTCTATTCGTCTTCGCCGAAGCGATTGGCGACGAGCGCCTCCAAGGCGTCGAGGG
>VGDY01000159.1 GCA_016869555.1 Alphaproteobacteria bacterium
ACGGCGCTCACTGCGCCGATTTTGCGTGACGTATGCGGGTTCTCACGCAACCTATAGAAAAAGCGCTGAATATTCTGTCTCATCCAAACGGGAGAATTTGGATTGGTCATCTCCTGGGCCCGCTTGCCGCCGAGCGCATGACCGCGTCCTTCCGTCGGTTCCGTTCGCGCCAGGATTCGACAAGCAGATAGACCATCGGCGTCGTATAAAGGGTTAGGGCCTGACTAACGACCAGACCGCCGATGAGGGCGACGCCCAGCGGCTGACGCAACTCGGCGCCATTTCCGACCCCAACAGCGAGCGGCAATGAACCGGCGACGCCAGCGATCGTTGTCATCACGATAGGACGAAATCGTAACAGACAGGCTTGCAAGATGGCTTGTCGAGGCGAAATCCGATCTCGCGCCCTCATTCGAATCGCGACCTCAATCATCAAGATCGCATTCTTCATGACAATGCCCGTGAGGAGCACGATGCCTATGAATGCGATCAAGGTAAGGTCAAAGTGAAAAAAACCGAGCGACAGAAGCGCCCCGGCTCCGGCCGGCGGTAATGTCGATAGTATAACGAGCGGATGGACGAAGCTCTCGTAAAGCATGCCCAGGATAATGTATATCGTCGCCAGCCCCACAACGATCAAAACGATCTCCTTGACGACGATATCCTGTAACGCGAGCGCGAGTCCCGAGAAGCCCGCATGGATGGACGCCGGCACGTGGATTTCGGCCTTGGTTCTCTCAATCGCCGACATCGCTTCGCTAAGCGACACGCCCGCCGGTAAGCCGAATGAAATCGATATCGAGACCGCGTTTCCAAGATGCCGAACGTATGCTGAACTCTCAACTATCTCGAATCGCGCAATGGCCGACACTGGAATCATTGCGGTTGTCGAGGTGCTGACGGCAGCGGAAGTTGGCGCGGCCCCTCCTGTTCTACTCGCTATAGCGTTTAGCCGCTGGTTGCGCGCTGAGTCCATGCCGCCTGCTCCAGACTTCTCCCCTTGCTTTTCATCCCGCCAAGTCGTTCCGGACGGCGAATTCGATAGCGCGGAACCGTGGGCTGGACCTCCCGTGGCGCTGAGATACAGACCCTCAAGAGAGCGGATGTCCTGTCGAAACGGCGCCGCAACCTCCATTATTACATAGTGTTCACCGATTCGATCTTGGAATGTAGAAACCGGTCGCTGACCGAAGGCGTCGAACAGTGAGTTATCGAATTGAAAGGGCGTGACGCCGAGACGCATCGCGAGATCGCGATCCATGATGGCGTGGGCGTTAATCGAATGCGCGCTCGCGCTCACCTCCGGGTCAGACACTTCTGGCGCATTCTTTAAAGCTTCCGCCAGGCGCGACGCCCAGGTTCGAAGCTCGCCTATGTCGTCTCCACGCAAATCATATTGGTGCTTGTCCCCCCTGTCTGGTCTGGCGGATAGTCCGAACTCTTGTGGAGGCTTGGCGTCTAGTCTGACTCCTGCGATTCGACTTACGGCGGCGCTCAATCTTTCTGCGGTCTGTTCGCTGGTTTCCCGACGGCGCGAGGAGGGATACAAATCGATTGCGACCTCAGCTTCATTGTAGTCTATGGCGTCGGGTAAATATGCGGCGACGCTTTTCACCGATGAATCGGCTTGAATAATCTCCACTACGCTCTTCAATTTCTCCTGCAGGACCGCCGAGGCCGTGGCGTCGTCAGCTTTAAGAAGGCCGCGGAGTCTCCCAGGATCCTGCTGCGGAAAAACACTCTTTGGAACTGCTGTGAACAAATAGACGCTCAAGGCAAGGGCGGACAGGAGCGTCGCAAGCAGCAACCGAGAGTGTCGGAGCGCAACGTCGAGGGAGCGCGCATATGAGCGAGTCACCCGATACATCGCTTCGCCGAACCGACCCCTTCGTCGACGAAACCCTTCATGGCGTCCAGCGCTCAATTGGTAGGCGCAAAGCATTGGCGAAGTGGTCAGTGATATGAGTAGCGAAATCAATACGGCCGCGGAGAACGTCACTGCGAACTCCCCAACCACCCGACCGATCAAGCCGCCGACGAAGAGCAGCGGAATGAACGCCGCAACAAGTGAAAGACTGATCGCGATGACGGGAAAACCGACTTCCGCCGCGCCTCGAAGCGCCGCATGAAGCGGTCGGGCGCCCATTCCCAGATGCCGTGAAATATTTTCGATCACGACGATAGAATCGTCAACGACCAGCCAGCTCACGACGATCAGCGCCATAAGAGAAAGACCGTTGACGCTGAAGCCCATGGCGCGCATGACAATAGCCGAGCCAAGCAGTGCAATCGGGACGGTCGCGGCGGCGATCAGTGACGCGCGCCAGCTGTCTAAAAACGCGAAGACAACCAGAATCGCGAGGAGTGCCGCCATAATCAGACTGAACTGGAGGTCACGCAAAGAAGCGTGGATCGTTCCTGCTCGATCCGATACGAGTTCAACTGAGACCGATGGCGGCAAGGCCGCGCGAACGAGTTCGAGTCGCGCTTTGACGCGATCGGCGGTTTCTATGAGATTTGCGCCAAGCTGTCTGTCGATCCGCACCAGGATCGACCTTTTTCCATTGGTGATGGCGAAGGGTCGCAATTTCTCCAGCGAGTGGACGACCTCCGCCACGTCCGAAATTCGGATCGGAGCGTTTTGGCGGTAAGCGATGACGATTTGCTGGAGATCCTGGACGGTCGTTGCATTGTCATTCGCATAGATCTGATACCGACGGCTGGCGGACTCGACGACGCCTTTAGGGCTGTTAGCACTTGCAGCCGCAATCGCCGCGCGCACACTTTCGATGTCAACGCCATACTTCGCGAGCGCGTCGGGATTGAGTTCGATGCGGATAGCCGCAGGAGCGGAGCCCAGGACGACCGTCTGACCCACGCCTTCAACCGAGGAAATTTCCGGCTGAACAATGCTGGAGGCAAGATCAAATAGCCTCTCCGGACTCAACGTCGTCGAGGTCAAGGACACAAATGCGATCGGCAGCCCGGCGGGATTGAATTTGAAAATGCTCGGGTTGCCATTCAGCGTCGTCGGCATATCCGTGCGCGCCGCGTTGACAGCGGCTTGCACGTCTCGCACGGCGCCGTTGCCGTCACGACCGAGTCCGAATGTCACAACAATTTGGGTTCTCCCGGCGCTATTGATTGAAGAGATCTCGCTAATATCAGCGATCGTAGCGAGACGACGTTCGAGGGGGGTGGCGACAGCGGTAGCCATGACGTCCGGACTCGCGCCCACCATCTGCGCGACAACAATGACCACCGGAAAGTCGAACTCGGGAAGGATTGCTACCGGTAGTTGAAGGCCAGAATTTATCCCAGCGAGCGCGAGGGCGATCGTAAGCAGCGTCGTTGCAACGGGTCGTTTGACGAAGGGCGCCGAGAGATTCACTCCTCCGCCTCCTAAGCGAGAGGTTTGGCTTTTCGTCCCTCGGACCATCGGCGAGAGAGCCGCTCGACGGTGAGATAGACGGCAGGAGTAGTGAATAGCGTCAGCACCTGGCTAACGGCCAATCCGCCGATAATCGCCACGCCAAGCGGTTGGCGAATTTCGGCGCCGACGCCGGTTTCGAATATCAACGGCAGCGCGCTGGCCATGGCGACGAACGTTGTCATCAAGATCGGACGCAGCCTCACAATGCAGGCGCGCCGTATCGCCGCTTCAGGCGCGAGTCTCTCTTTGTGCTGAGCGACCAAAGCAAAATCGATCATCATGATCGCGTTTTTCTTTACGATGCCAATGAGGAGAACGATGCCAATAACGCCGATCATATCAAGTTCATTGCCGCGAAGCGCTAGCGCAGCTAGCGCTCCTGCTCCGGCGGAGGGCAATGTTGAGATGATCGTGAGCGGATGAATGAAACTCTCATAGAGAATGCCTAACACGACATACACGCAGAATAGGGCCGCGAAGATGAGCATCACTTCGTCCTTCATCGCCGTATCGAACGCTAGCGCCGATCCTGCCCAATGCAGGCGAACGCCATAAATTGAACCGTACTCGCGCCAAGCGTCTTCGATTTTGTTGATCGCATCCCCAGCGGCGACGCCGGGCCGCAAATCAAAGGATATCGAGACCGCCGGAAAACGCCCGAAATGTTCAATCTGCAGTGGCGCTGGCTGCACCGATACCTGCGCGATAGCCGAGAGAGGCGTCTGTCCGGCAGCCGAGAACGACGACGGCAAATAGAGTTGAAGCAGCGCTTGAGGATCGCGCGCGAAGGCCGGGTCGATGGTGAGAATCACCCGACGCTGACTTGATTGCGTGAATATCGTTGAAACAATTCGTTGGCCGAACGCGTCGTAGAGCGCATTGTCCACCGTCGCGAGCGTGATGCCGAACCGTGCGGCGGTGTCCCGGTCGACGTCCAGATACGCGCCAAGCCCCCGAGATTCATCCATTGAGCTGACTCGTTCGATCTGTGGCAGTTGCTCAATACGTCGGAGAAATTTTTGGGCGACCTCTTCGAGGACTTGCGGCTCCGCCCCCACGAGCACAAGGCGATTTTGCAAGTGACCGACATTAGCGTCCAGGACGAGGTCTTGCGCAAGGCGTACATAGAACGAGACGCCGAGCACTCTCTTGGCGTTCGCTTGAATGCGTCGTCCGATTTCTGTCGCGGTCGCATGCCGTTCGTTGTGGGGCCTCAAGCCTATCAGGAATCTTCCCGAATTCGGCGACATCACCGTTCCGTCTATGCCAATATTCGAGGAAACGGCCGCGACGTCAGGATCGCCGAGGACGACATCTGCGAGCGCCTCCTGTCGGGCTCTTAATTCGGCGAAAGAGATGTCTCCTGGCGAGACCGAAACCGCTTCGATAAGGCCTGCGTCCTGAACTGGAAAGAAGCCCTTCGGTATGAAAATCGCAAAAAGCGCGACCGCCGCCAATGTCGCCGCCGCAACAAGCAGCATCGCGCTTCGGCGCTCGAGCGTGATGTCGAGCATTCGCGCATAGATGCTCTTCACGCCATCGTAGAACCGGGGTCGTTCGGCCTTTTTCCCTTCCGCAACGCTTCCCGGCAGGCGCGCGGCCAGCATCGGGGTGAGCGTGAGCGAAATTACAGCTGAAAGAAGGATCGTCACCAGAAGCGTGACGGCAAATTCGTGAAAAAGCCTCCCCACAACACCTTTCATGAACAATAAGGGAATCAGAGCGGCGCCAAGAGACGTCGTCAGGGACAGAATCGTGAATGCAATGTCGCGAGAGCCCTTTCGAGCGCCCTCCAAGGAAGTTTCGCCTGCCTCGCCATGGCGGGCGATGTTCTCGATCATTACAATCGAATCGTCGACGACGAAGCCTGCGCCGATGGTTAGCGCTAGCAGCGTCAGATTATTGATGCTGAAATCCATAAGATTCATTAGGGCGAACGCTCCAATCAGGGAAAGCGGCGCCGAGAGGCTTGCGATCAATGTCGCGCGTATATCGCGGAGGAACAGGAGAATTGTAAGAGCGACAAGGATTACGGCGGTGACAAGATCGCGTTCGACAGCATGCACCGATGCACGAATGGTTACAGTGCGGTCTGTTAGCAGCGCAACGTCGACGCCGGGGGGCAGCGTTTCCTTCAAGGCCGGCAATGCGTGCTTTATCGAGTCGACGGCAGCGACGACATTGGCGCCCGGTTGGCGTCGAACTTCGAGAATGATCGCTGGAGTGCGGCCCGCCCACGCGGCGATCCTGTCATTGTCCGCGCCCTCGACGATCTTGGCGATATCGGACAGGCGTACTGGCGCATCGTTTCGATAGGCTATGATAAGATTGGCATAGTCCGCAATGCTCTCGAGACGGTCATTGGCGCTGATAGCGAAGGCGCGTTTTGGACCTTCTATGTTTCCTATGGGCATGTTGACATTTGCTGCGCCGATGGTGGTGCGAATATCGTCCAGATTGAGACCAAGAGCGGAAGCGGCGTCGGGATTGACCTGCACCCGGACAGCCGGACGCTCGCCGCCGACGACAGAAACAAAGCCGACTCCCGCGATCTGAGCGATTTTCTGCGCCAGGCGCGTGTCGGCAAGTTCTTGAACCTGATGAAGCGCCAACATTTCCGACGTGACCGAAAGCGTCAGAATCGGCGCGTCGGCGGGATTGATTTTCGCGTAGATTGGCGGCGCCGGCAGATCCTTCGGCAATATGGCTTGCGCGGCACTGATTGCCGCCTGCGTCTGTTGCTCGGCAATGTCGAGCGCCAAATCGATCGAGAACTGTAGAGTGATGACCGACGCTCCGGCTGCGCTGGTTGAACTCATTTGGGTCAGCCCCGGCATCTGTCCGAGCTGACGCTCCAGCGGCGCGGTAATGGTCCTCGCCATCACGTCGGGGCTGGCGCCCGGATAAAAGGTTCTTACTTCGATCGTCGGGAAGTCGACGGATGGCAGAGTCGATACGGGAAGAAGGAAGAAGCCGACCAGTCCTGCTATGAGAGTGGACAGCATCAACAGAGTCGTCGCAACGGGACGATCGATGAAGAGATTGGACGGATTCACTCCTCGACAGCCCGCACTCTGGCGCCGGAACGAAGACGATCGGCGCCGGCGACCACAATCCGTGTCCTGGCGGCGAGGCCAGAAAGAATGACGGCGTTCTCGCCTTCTGTCGGACCGACCTCAATTGCCGTCGGGATGGCCGTTCCATCTTGCGATACGACATAGGCGAAGGCGCCTTTGGGACCGTATTGCACTCCGGATGCCGGGATTACCACAGCATCTTTGATTGTTTCGACGATCAGGCGGATATTGACGAATTGATTGGGGAAGAGCGCGTGGTCGCGGTTCGCGAAACTAGCTTTCAGCTTCACTGTTCCTGTCGTCGGATCAACCTGATTGTCTACTGTCGCGAGCATTCCCTCAGCGAGTTTCCGTCGCCCGGAGCGATCGTAGGCGATAACAGCAAGCCTCTTTCCTTCGCCGATCTGCCGCATGACGCGCGGCACATTGTCTTCCGCCAGAGGGAAGACGACGGTGATCGGTTGGAGCTGCGTCAACACCGCGAGTCCCGTTGCATCGCCTGGCTGCGTGTAATTGCCCAAGTCGACTTGTCGGAGCCCCACGCGCCCGGAAGCAGGCGCCGTAATGCGACAGTAGTCGAGATTCAGTCGAGCGCTTTCGACCTGCGCCTCGTCAATTTTCACGGAACCGCGGTGCTGCTGGACGAGGGATTCCTGGGTGTCGACCTGCTGAAGTGAAATGAAGTTGCCCTTGGTGAGCCGCTTGTATCGTTCCAGATCCAAAGTGGCGTTGCGTAGCAGCGCTTGATCGCGCATGAGCTGGCCTTCGGCTTGCTCCAATGCATGCCTGTAGGGTCTCGGGTCAACTTCAGCCAGGAAGTCCCCTGCCGATTCCGACGAAGGCGCCCGTCTGTAACGGGATAATGCCGCCCGGGGATTCCGGGATAATGGCGCCCCCCTTTTACGAGATGATCCCGCCCGGGCGCCGCGTTCGTTGACCGACGAGATTTGTCTCACCTCCGATTGTTTTTGGTCAAGTCGTTTTGGCTCCTT
>VGDY01000160.1 GCA_016869555.1 Alphaproteobacteria bacterium
GTTGCTCCCTTGCACATATCCTTTTTCATTTTTTCCACTCTTCATTTTGCGACTCTTTGCAGGCGTCCTCGGAATGCTTCGCCTTCTCGCAGAAAGCAAGCATGACCTGAAGAAAGGAGAACTTTACAGGAGTCGGGGCCATGCGCCATCGTCCGCATCCCGCCCCCGGATCTTGCGGCAAGCATTCGACAAAACCCGTGTTCGGAGTGGAAATGCTTGACATTTTTAGTATGATGCTACACTAGATTGTTCATACTAAACTGGTAGACCATCAAGTCGCCTCAAAATCGCTCGCAGGCGGCGGCGCTGCAAAGCGTTGCGAACTTCAGCCAATCATGCGTGCGAATCGAGGCTGACAATTCGCGGGAAGGCGAAATGTGGAGCGGACAAACATGGCTCCTGGCCGTTGCGACCTGGGCAATCGTCGTGATTGGCGGCATGGTTTATCTGCTCGTTGAGCGGCGGCGCGAGAAGAAATGATGTGGTCGCAAAGGATGCGCTGGGACTGATCGCATTCAGCGCCAGGAGGCCCAAAGCTTCCGGCCCGTACGGGAGCCGGCCCGCATCATTGCCTTGGCGCATTTGATTGCGCGTGACGTCCGACATTGCATCAACTGAGCGTCGAAGCTTCAATTGACAAGGCCGTCCGAAAGGGGTGGGATTGCAAGATTAGATGCGATTGAGGCGCAAGCGCGCCAGCGGACCGAAGTTAACACAATGGTTGAGAGAACGATCGAAGCCGGCCCCAAGAGAGGGGCGGCGTCGCCGTCGCGTATCGGGCGTCGGCGCGAAGTGGCGCGCAAGGTCTTTCTTCAGATTCATCGAACCATCGGCCTCTTCGCCGGGGCGGTGTTCGTTTTGGTTGGGCTCAGCGGCGCTGTTCTGGCGTTTCGCGAAAATATCGACGAACTGCTGAACGCATCAATCATGCGCGTCGATGCGCCCGCGCAGGCGTTTTACCGCTCACCGGACGAAATTCTCGGCGCCGCTCTCGCGGCGATGCCCGCGGACGGAAAGGCCGAAAGATTGACGATGCCGCGCCATCCCGGATCGGCCGCGGCGATCACCTATATGGTGGACACGGACGATCTCGAGACCGACATTTATCAAATGTTCGTCGATCCATACACCGCCAAGGTCAGAGGGCAGCGCCTTTTTCAACATCGCGGCAAGGCGTTTTCGCAACCTTTCATCCCGCTCCTGATGTCCTTTCATTGGACGCTGCTGCTTGGATTCAACAACGCCTATATCCTCGGCACGATCGCCATATTTGTATTCTTTTCGATCCTGATCGGACTTTATCTATGGTTTCCGGTCAATGGCGATTGGCGGCTGGGCTTCAAGATCAAATGGGGCGCCAGCGCCGAACGGCTTGCCTATGACATACACCGCAGCGTCGGCATTTATTGCGCCGTCATTTTGTTGGTCATGCTGTCGACCGGCATCGCCATGATCTTCAAGCCGGCGACGCGATCGGTGACGAGCGTGTTTTCTCCCGTGCGTCCCAAGGCTGATTTTGGAAAATCGAAGCCGGTTCCGGGCCAATCGCCGATCGGCGTCGACGCCGCCGTCGCCGTCGCGGATAAAATATTTCCCGATGGACGACTCCACTGGATTCTTCTGCCCAGCGCGCCAACCGGCGTCTATGTCGTGGGCAAGCAATCGGACGACGAACCCAACCGAACCAAAACCAGCAGAAATGTCGGCGTCGATCAGTACAGCGGCAAGGTTCTCCATGTCCAGGATCGCAACGACTTCACCGGCGGCGAAAAATTTATTGAATGGCTGTTCCCGCTGCACTCGGGCGAAGCTTTTGGCGCGATCGGACGTTCGATCGTTCTATTTATCGGGCTGACGCCGCTGACGCTTTACCTGACGGGCTTCTTGAGGTGGCGACAAAGGCGCCGCGCGCAAAGGCGCGCGAAAAATTGAGAAATTCCCGCCGGGTCGCTTTGCAATTTCTGATTATCGTCCGACCAAGATCGGCATCTCGATCGTGTCTTCGGCGTTCTTCGCCTCGCCGAAAGCGAGCTTGAGCAGATATTTCCCCTTGTGCGCGACGGTAGCGTCCAAAGTTACGAAGCCGCTTGAGCGGGGCCGGGACGGCAGCGCATTGATCTCTTTGAGGCCACCGTCGGATTCGACCTGATAGAAAGACAGCGCGACGGATTCGTTTCTCGCTTCTTTTTCCATGAGCGTGACGGAAAAAATGACCTTTCCCGTTCCCGGCACGCGATCGCAATATTCGTCAAATTTGCTTAGATCGTCCGTCGCGCCGCCGGCGCTCTCATCGGAGTCCGGCAGGAAATATGTGGTGAGATGCACGGAATAAAAATCGCTGACCCCCAGACATTCCGAAATTGTCCGATCGCCGGCCTTCTCGGCCGGTTTCAGCGTATGCGCCTTCCAAAAGTCGGCGACATATTGATTGAGCGCGGGAACCCATAGGCGATAGGTAAACGCCGCGCCATTGACGGCAATGAGCAGAACGATGCCCGCGAAAACCAGTAAGTTCAGACGGCCCGGACTCATCGCTTGCGGTTCCTTTCCCCTTTGTCGAAGAGCAGCTTTCGTTTTTGTCGTTTGATCAATTACGGCCTGTCACAGGATGCGCCTCAAGGGCGCACCTCGAACTCCCAGGCGCCGCTGACGAGATGGCCGTCAGCCGAAAGCGCCCGATAGCGAACGGTATATTTGCCGGGAGTCAAGCGATTGACGCTCACCGACACATGGCTCGGATCGGCGCTGTCGATCGCCGCGTCGCGCTTGTCGACCCTTTCGCCCGAGGCGCTCACCACCGCCAGGGCGGCGAAGGAGTCGCGGATGCCCGCGTCGTACCAAACGTCCACCTTTCCGATATCTTGGGCGCCGACTCCGCCTTGCTCAGGCGAGGTGCGGACGACGATGGCGTGCGCCAAGATGATCGGCGAGGCTTTTTGCGCCGGACGCGATGGGCCGGTGAGGCTGAACGCCAAGGGAAGCTGTTGATCCCGTCCGCTTGGCGAGACAACTACGTCCGTTTCGTATGTCGTTGCGCCTGCAGGCGACGTTAAGACCCCCAAAACGACCGCTATAAAGAGCGATAGACGCGCTCGCCGACTGGCCGAGATCCAAGAATCATTTTTTCGTGGAAGCTCTTTTTGTTCGCTCTTCGTCATCTCGCATAAAGGCCCGATTGGATTAACGCGAACCATTCCCCGCAACGGAAGGGCGTGGCGCCGATGCACAATGTCGCAGACCCCGCCAGAGGCGCCAATCCGAGCCCGGCCGAACTCGTCTCTCTCGCCCGCAGAAGCCGCGCCCTTCCTTCGCCAGGGCAGCTCACTGCGCGCGGGCCAACACGGCCCGACGGCAGCTTGTCTTTCCGCCGGCTGTATGCGTTTTGTATTAAAAGCGCATACGCTCGGCGCGTGCGCTTCGTCAAGGGAGGGCGCCTGGATGATGTGGTCCCGAAACAATGCGTTCGCCGTCTTTTTGGCGTTTTTCGCAACTGCGTCGGCGGCCTACGCCCATACGGCGGATATTTCCAGCAGCCGTATTGTGCCGGAGGGGCAGGGTCATTATCGCGTCGAGGTCGGCTTTCTGGGAGCCGACATCGAGCGCATGTTCGCCGAGAACAAGCCGAAGGCCGACGACGTCGATCTGACCGAACCGGGCGTCATCGAGGGGATGATCGGCAAATTTATCCAAAGCCGCGTCGATCTGCAGAATGCGGAAGGTCAAACCTGTCCGAGTTCGGTCGCTTCGGTCGGCGAAGATCCAGCCAATCCTTCCGACTCAAAAGTGGTGCTGCGGATGGATTGCAGCGCCGTTCAGGGTCAAATCTACTACAACCCATCGAGACTCCTCGAAGCGCAAGGACCGCGGGCGAAACATCTCGTCAGCATCGGCGAGAAGCGTGACGAATCCGATCTGACCGAGGCGCAGCGCCTGGGCCGCGAGCCGGCGCCCGGACAGGTCATGATCTATCCCGGCGACCCGATGATCGATCTCTCCAAGCCGCTGCTGACGCCTTGGGAACTCGCGCCGAAATTCTTCTCGGCCGGCGTCGAGCACATCATGACCGGCTATGATCATTTGTGCTTCCTGATCGCCGTGATGCTGTGGGCGACGCGCGTCTGGCCCGTCGTCAAGATCGTGACGGCGTTCACGGTCTCGCATTCGGTGACGCTGTCGCTCGCGGCGCTCGAACTCGTCAATCTGCCGAGCCGTTGGGTCGAAATCGCGATCGCTTTGTCGATCATCTATGTCGCCGTCGAGAATTTCTTTACGCGCAAGGTCGACGGGCGCTGGCGCGACACTTTCGCGTTCGGCTTTATCCATGGATTCGGATTCGCCAGCGGCTTGATCGAACTGGGCGTGCCGCAACGCGCCATCGTGCCGGCGCTCGCGAGCTTTAACATCGGCGTCGAGGCCGGTCAGATCGGCGTCGTGATGATCGTGCTTCCCTTACTGCTCCTCGCCGACAAGACGTTCACCCATGGACAGCGCAGTCCGCTTGTCGTCTGGGTTTGCTCGGCGATCATCGCCTGCTTTGGCGCCTACTGGCTCTACGTGCGCATTTCCGAGCTGGGGTAGCGGAATGATTCGGCGTCTTCTCGCGTATCCTCAAGGCCTCCGGCGAGCGAAACGGCGAACGTTCAACATCACGCCGATAGACTTTCACATCTCTAGTGTCTAATTCAACAGCGGGGTGGGTTTCCATTGACGCAGACTCCAGCGCGCGATTGCGCGCGCGCTCTCGCGGGCGAGAGCCGTGCGGAATGGCGACACGACCCCTGAGAATTGGTTTTTGGGAGGAAATCTGATGAGAAAGCTGATGTTCGCGCTCATTGCGGCGGGAGCGTTCGCGCCGACGCTGTCCAACGCCCAGGTCAAAATCGACATGACGCGGATCACCTGCGGCGAAATGCTGGCGATGCCGGCCAGCGACCGGGCCGATTTCGCCGCCTTCATGAGTGGATGGTTCGCGCAGAAAAGCGGCCGCACCTTCATCGATCTGAACAAATTTCTCAAGAATTCCGCCAGCGTCAAGGATTGGTGCGCGTCCAACCCGAATGAATCGGTCATGGCGGGGCTCCAGCGCGCTTTCGAACAGAAGTAATGAGGACGGGGAAACACATGAATCGCAAACTTATCTTCGCCGGCATGCTTGCCGCCGCCGCGGTCGCCGTTCCAGCCAATGCGCAGGTCATGATTGAAATGTCGGAAATTACCTGCAAGCAGTTCGCCGAATACGACGCCGACACTCAGGACTTCATCGCCAATTGGATGCGAGGCTATTTCAGCGC
Source organism: Alphaproteobacteria bacterium (assembly GCA_016869555.1). GTDB lineage: Bacteria > Pseudomonadota > Alphaproteobacteria > Rhizobiales > Beijerinckiaceae > Methylocystis. Next base: position 5,292 of record VGDY01000160.1, read on the forward strand.
CAAGAACAACATGACCGTGATCGACTCGCGCGATGTGAAGCGCAACACCGACAAAGTCGTGCGCTATTGCAAGAAAAAGCCGAAGTCATTCCTGATGGAAGCGATTCAGAAAAGCGTCCACTGATCGAACCAAGCGCGCGGCTTCAAGCGGCCGTGCGCTTGCGTTTTTCCGCAATTTTTTGCTCTGCTTCATACACGCGCGCTTTCGCTCCAACGGTTGTGCGCAGCTCATTTTAGCGACGGCAGATCAGCGTCAGCTTCAGCGTCGCAATTTGATGGCCAGCTTGAGCGTCTGTGCGATGGTCGTCTGCTCGCTTGCCGAGCGGCGTCTTGTTTCCCTTCGTCCTGGCGTTTGGCTGCGCCTTGATTTGCGTCATCCACGCTTTATTTCTTGAAAGCCCTTGCGTTTGTCCGGCGCTCATATGCGAATTCATCTCGCATTCAGCGGCCGGCGAGGAAAATGCAGCATGGCGAACGCGGCGATGTGGCGGGCGGATGACGTCGGGGTTTCAGCGGTTGACGACCTAGACCTCTCCACACGGGCGCGTCGCAATTGCGCGGCGCGCGAGCTTTATGACGAAGCGATTCGGCGCGGCGAGGGGCTCGCGGCCTCGACCGGCGGGCTTGTCGTCGAAACTGGCGTTCATACGGGCCGTTCGCCGAAAGACAAATTTATCGTTTGCGACGCGCTGACCGACCAGACGATCTGGTGGGACAATAATCAGTCGATGACGCCCGAGCAATTCGATCGGCTTCACGACGATATGGCGGCGCATGCGCGTCGGATGACGCTCTTTGCCCAAGACGTTCACGCCTGCGCGTCCCCGGCGCATCAGCTCAACATTCGCGTTTTTGCCGAATATGCCTGGCACGCGCTGTTTGCGCGGCATCTCTTCGTGCCGGCCGAGGGCGCCTCCCGTAGCTTCGAGCCGCAACTGACGGTGCTGGACCTGCCGTCATTTCAGGCGGACCCTTCGCGTCACGGCTGTCGCTCCGGCACGGTGATCGCGATGGATTTCGCAAGAGGCGTCGTCTTAATCGGCGGAACGCGATATGCGGGGAGATCAAGAAATCGATCTTCACCTATCTCAATTACGTTCTGCCCGCGAAAGGCGTTTTGACGATGCACTGCGCGGTCAATGACGGCGCGGACGGGTCGGCGGTGTTCTTTGGCCTCTCGGGGACCGGCAAGACGACTCTCTCGGCCGATCCGGCGCGCAGCCTGATCGGCGATGACGAGCATGGATGGGATGGCGGCGGCCTCTTCAATTTTGAAGGCGGCTGTTACGCCAAGGCGATTCGCCTGTCGCAACAGTCGGAGCCGGATATTTATGCCGCGTCGCATCGGCGCGGCGCGATCCTCGAGAATGTGTCGTACGATCCGCAGGCCGGCAGGTTCGATTTCGACGATGATTCGAAAACCGAAAACACCCGGATCGCCTATCCGCTTGGCTTTATCCCCAACGCATCGTCGACGCGCTGCGCCGGACATCCGCGCAATATCGTGATGCTGACCTGCGACGCCTTTGGCGTCCTGCCGCCGATCGCGCGTCTGACGCCCGCACAGGCGATGTATCATTTCCTCTCGGGCTACACCGCCAAGGTCGCCGGGACGGAGCGCGGCGTCAAGGAACCGGAGGCGACTTTCTCAGCCTGCTTCGGGGCGCCTTTCATGCCGCGGCGGCCGACCGAATACGCGAACTTGCTGCGCGAATTCATTTCGATCAGCCAAGCGGACTGTTGGCTGGTGAACACCGGCTGGTCCGGCGGTCCTTACGGCGTCGGGCGCCGGATGCCGATCGCGGCGACTCGCGCGCTCCTGCAAGGCGCGCTTGACGGCTCCCTGGCGCGAGCGGACTTCCACATCGATCGGTCATTTGGCCTCAGCGTGCCGGCGTCGGCGCCGGGCGTCGACTCCAAAATGCTTGATCCGGTCCAGACCTGGTCGTCGCGCGAGGAGTTTGACCAGATGTCGAGCAGGCTTGTCCGGATGTTCGAGACGAATTTTCGCGCGCTCGCGCTTGTCGTCGATCAGCAGGTGCTTGACGCCCAGCCCGGCGGCGTCCGTTAACCGCCTTAACCCCGCATTCGCCGGATGAACTCTGATTTTGCTGTACAATTTCGGCATTTATGGCATCATTTTCAGAAGGTTAGGCTCGTTTGAGCGAGGCGGCGATGACGAACCCGGCGGG
>VGDY01000161.1 GCA_016869555.1 Alphaproteobacteria bacterium
CGCCAAGTCCGGCGCCGCGGTGACGGCCCACCGCGTCGATCTCGTCGACGAAGATGATGCAGGGCGCATTCTTCTTCGCCTGCTCGAACATGTCGCGCACGCGCGACGCGCCGACGCCGACGAACATTTCGACGAAGTCGGAGCCCGAGATCGAGAAGAACGGCACGCCCGCCTCGCCGGCGATGGCGCGGGCAAGCAAGGTTTTACCCGTGCCGGGCGGTCCGACCAGCAGCACGCCGCGCGGAATCCGCCCGCCGAGCCGCTGGAACTTCTGCGGATCGCGCAGGAATTCGACGATTTCCTGCAAATCCTCCTTGGCTTCGTCGACGCCGGCCACGTCTTCGAAAGTGACGCGCCCCTGCGTCTCGGTCAAAAGCTTCGCCTTCGACTTGCCAAAGCCCATCGCGCGGCCGGCGCCGCCCTGCATCTGGCGGGAGAGGAAAATCCACACCGCGAGAAAGGCGACGAGCGGCAGCGCGTTGAGCAGCAGCGTCATCATGAAGCCGCCGCCTTCATTGTTCGGCTTGGCGCTGATCGAAATGTTCTTCGCCTGCAGGCGCGGCACGAGATTGGCGTCGTCCGGCGCATAAGTGGTGAATGGCCGGTTGTCGTTGAAGTGACCGACGATCTCATTGCCGGCGATCGTCACGTCATGGACACGACCCTGGTCTATCTGGGTGAGCAGCTCGCTATATGAAATGTCGCGTATCGGCGTGCGTTGGCCGGGTTGCTGAAACAGCATGACAAGGGCCACCACCAGCAATCCGATGATTGCCCAAAGCGCGAGGTTCCTGAAGTGTGGGTTCATTTGGGAAGCCTGTCAGGAGCCGCTCGGTCGGGCTTATCCCGCGAAGCGCTCCGCTCATCCGTCTAATTTAGGCGCACAGGAAGGCGTTGCCAAGGTTCGGGAAAAGCCCGGAAATCAAGGATGTCGCCATATAGCGGCTTGGCCGTTTCGCATCTTGGCGTCGTCAGCCGCGCGAATTGGCGTCATTCGAGCTTGATCGGCGCGGGGGGGCGGGGCGCAGCCGAACGCGTTCGAGCGCGACGTCGATGCAGACATCCGCAAGCGTGATTCGCATCGATTGGCGCGCGGTTAGCGCGGCGCCGACGCGCGCGCTGGCCCGTTCCAGACGTTCGAGGCGAAGCGCAGGAGACGGGGCGAGACGCAGGACGGCGTTCGCCAGCGCCCGCTGAAGAATTTCCGGCGGCGCCTCGCGCAGCGTCGCGGCGTCGAGCTCGACGCATGACGCTTGGTCTCCGCGCAAGGCGCGCGCCAGCGTCTCTTCGGCGCAATGCGTCAGCGCCGCATCGGCGCGCGCCGCGCGCGCGCCGAGTCGTAACAGAGCGTCCTGACCGAGACCTTGCGCGGCGAGAAGCGGCGCGAGCCTGCGCAGCCTTGCGCGGGCGAAACTTTCGTCTTCATTCGACGGATCGCGAAAAAATAACTGTCCGGCGCGCGCGCAGATCGCTTCCAATTCCTCCTTGCGAAAGTCGAGCAGCGGTCGCAGCAGCGCAATGTCTTCGCTGCGCGCGACAGGCGCCATGCCGGCGAGTCCCGCGATTCCAGAGCCGCGGGTGAGACGAAACAGAATCGTTTCAGCCTGGTCGTCGGCATGATGCGCGACAACGATGGCCGACGCGCCAATTCGGCGCGCGCAGTCCGCGAGCAGCGCGTAGCGCGCTTGCCGCGCGCGCTCCTGCAGGCGCGACGCGGGCTTTTCTTCCGCCCATGTCAACAGATGATGCGCATAACCGAGATCATGCGCCCAGCGGCCGACCTCTTCGGCTTCGGCGCGCGACCCCTTGCGCAAGCGGTGATCGACGGTCGCGACCGCAATGTCGCGCGACGATCGCAAAGACCATTGCGCGCAAAGCAGCATCAGGGCGACCGAATCAGGGCCGCCTGAAACCGCCAGCAGCAGGGAGGGGTAGGGCGCCAGGAGTTCGAGCGCTTCTTCGCGCAGTCGCTCGATCGACTGGTCGACCGCGGCTTCCGCTTCGGCGCCGGCCATTCCTAGGCCGGACCTGCGCCGATCGCGGCGCGGCGGGCTAGCATTGGATTTTCTTGCTCTCGCGCTGAGCCGCTTCGCGGATTCGCGTCGCCGCTCTTGGGAATTTGACGTTGATCTCGGAGTAGGAGGCGCAGGCCTGCTCCTTCGCGCCCATCGCGCTCAGCGACTGGCCGAGCCGCAGCAGCGCTTCCGGCGCCTGCGGCGAATCGCCGTATTTCGTCGAGATTTCCAGATATTTCTCGGCCGCCTCGCGGTGACGGCCGCGCAGAAAGAAACTCTCGCCCAGATTGAAGGTCGCGGCGGGGGCAAGTTTGCCCTTGCCGTTCTTCGACAGAAAGGTCGTCAGCGACCTCTCGGCTTCCTCATATTTGCCGGCGCGCAGCGCGTTCACGGCCTGGTCGTATTCTTCCTTGGGTCCAGGGATCGCCGGCGCGGAAGCAATCTCGGCCGCCGCGGGCTGATCGCCGACCAGCCGGCCATGGGCGATGTCGAGCGGCAGGCCCGCTTCCCGCACCGGCGCGGGGGTCACGGAGCCTGAAGGCCGCGTAGCGGTTTGGAGCGGCGTCGACGGGGTCGTCGTCCCCAGCGGCCTCGGCGCGCCGGGCGCCGATGGCTGCGCCGCGGGATCGAAGGCGTCGCCGCGCCTGCCGGCGTTGGCGCTCCCCGCGGCGGGAGACGCCGTTTGCGCCAGGGGCGGCGGGGAATTGATCGGTCCGTGCGGGACGGCTTCCGAATGCGGCGGCTCCGGCTTGGCGGATCGCAGCTGTTCTTCCAAGAGCTGCACCCTGTGCTGCAGCTCCTCATTTTGTCCGGTCAACCGGCGCAGCTCGCGCTCCAGTCGATCGATCCGCATGGACATCGCCGTTTCGGCCCCCGGCTGCTCGGCGCCGTCATAAATATCCGATGGCGGCGCATTGTAGGTTTGGGCGTGGCGGGAGTTGGGCTCCGGCGAGGGACCGCCATAGAGGTCGAACGCCGCCGCGGCGCCGGCTGTAAACAAGGACAGGGCGAAAATGAGAGCGTAGCGTGAGAGCATGTCGCGAAGGCCGTGACTTTCGCTGAGGCGCGTCGCACGATTCGACGCGCGCGTGATCATGCCGGAGTATAGGCTGCCTTCCGGCCAAAGTTAGGCGATGCAATCATTCGATCCTCTCCTTTTTTGTCGCCATTGGCTCCAAAGAGCGGCAATCGCCTTGCTTGTGGCGGCGGCGGCGGCTCGGCCGTCATCGGGCCAGTCGCTTCCGCCCGCGGCGGAGAGTGGCGAGTGCTCGCTTGAAGGGGCGGTTCCGGCGACGGTCGCCGCTATCGACGAGGATTTCGAACTTCTTTTGGACGACGGCCGTCGGGTCGCGCTCGCGGGCCTCGATTTTCCGCCGCGAGAAGCCGGCGATCGGCGCGCCGCCGTCCGCGACCGTCTCAACGCCTGGCTTGCCGGCCGCGACGTGTTCTTGGGCGTTTTCGCCGGCTCGCCCGACCGTTGGGGCAGGACGCCGGCCCGACTTTACGCGAGCGACCCCTCGGGAGGGGCCTCGGCGCCCCTCGTGTCCGTGGCGGCGGCGCTGCTCTCGGCCGGCGAGACGCGCTTTCGTCCCGACCCGAACGCCGCCGCCTGCGCCAAGCCTTATTTGGCCGCCGAAGCCCTGGCGCGCGATTCGGGCGTCGGACTCTGGTCGCTGCCTCAATTTCGCCCAATCGACGTCTCCGCGCCCGGCGCCGGCAAAGACCTGCAGCGGCGCAGGGGCATGATCGTCGTTGTCGGCGATATCCGTTCCGTCGGCGAGTCGCGGCGCGCCTTCTACCTTAATTTTGGCGACAAATGGCGCGATAGCTTCACCGTCGTGATTTCGCGGCGCAATTTGGCTATGTTCGGGCGAATCGAGCCCCGCTCCCTTGTCGGGCGGCGAGCCCGCGTACGAGGACTTATTGAGACCGGGTCTCGCATCGAAATCGCTACGCCAGCCGAGATCGAATTTGTTGACAGCGGCGTTTCCCGCTAGGCGGGCGACGCTGTCTTTGGCTGCGGCGTCCTTCGTATTGGCGCTGGGAGGCTGCGCCGAGCTGGAGCGGCAAGGACATCTCTTTACCGCGCCCTTGCATTCGACGCGGCCGGCCGTGCCGCGAACCGAAAATCGCAGCACGGTCCAGCATAAGGAGCTCGTCGCTCAGTTTGGCGGCGAATATGAAGCGCTCGCCGCAGAGCGCTATCTCGACGCCATTCTCGCCAAACTGGCCACCGTCAGCGATACGCCCGGCCAGCCGACCTATAAGGTGACGATTCTCAACACGCCCGTCGTCAACGCCTTCGCGCTGCCTTCCGGCAATCTTTACGTCACCCGCGGACTGCTGGCGCTCGCCGGGGACGCCTCGGAGGCGGCGGCGGTGATGGCCCATGAAATCGCTCATGTTTCGCTTCGTCACAGCGCGCTGCGCGCCGAGCGCGAGCGAGAAGCGGCGGTGATCTCTCAAGCCGCGGCCGTCATTCAAAACCGCCAGAAGGGCGACGAGGTGCGGTCCAGCCAGCGGCTCTCGGTCGCGAGCTTTTCGCGTCAGCAGGAGCTCGACGCCGACGCCGCCGGAGTCCGGGTCATCGCGCGGGCGGGTTTCGATCCTTACGGCGCTTCGCGATTCCTCACGGCGCTGGGACGCTCCACGGAATTGCGCGCGGCGCTCTACGGCAAAAAGAAGTCGCTCGAATTCGACATCATGTCGACGCATCCCTCGACCCCCGACCGCATCGCCAGGGCTGTTGCGGCGGCGCGAGAGATCGGCGCGCCGGGGGTCGGCGTCGCCGACCGCGCCGGCTATCTCGACGCGGTCAAGGGCGTCGCCTTCGGCGACGATCCAAACGAGGGCTATGTTCGCGATCGCAAGTTCACCCATCCGCGATTGCGCTTCACTTTCATCGCGCCCGAAGGTTTCCTTCTCGAGAATTCCAACGAAGCCGTCTTCGGCGTGCGCGAATCCGACAATGAAGCCTTGCGGCTCGACAGCGTGCGCGCGCCTTCGGACGAGAACCTCGAATCCTATGTCGGCTCCGGCTGGGTCGACGGGCTTCTTCCCTCCTCCGTGCGCAGGATGGATATCAACGGACTCCCGGCGGTCGTCGCCATCGCTCGGGCGGGCGAGTGGAACTTTCGGCTCGCGGTGATCCGGTCAGGCGAGTTTCTCTACCGCCTGATCTTTGCGGCGCGCATGTTGAGCGACGAGGCGGACGCGCGCTTCCTGGAGTCGATCAAATCATTCCGCCGCCTCGCGCCTGACGAAACCACCGACGCCCGACCGTTAAGGATTGCGGTCGCTGTCGCGGCGCCCGGCGACACGATCGAAACGATGGCGGCGCGGATGGTGGTTCCTAACCGGCCCGCCGAATACTTCATGCTTCTCAACGGGCTGCTGGCCGGCGACGCAGTCGCCCCCGGCGAACATTACAAAATCGTAACTGAATGAACCGCCGGTTTTTGCTCACTTCGGGAACAACTGTCGCGCTCCGTCAGTTATCCCAGCGAGGCAAAATCTTGGCGCGCGGAATTTCTCGTCATTAATCGGGACGGCCGCGTATGGAGGGCGTCATGGCGTATATGCCTGGGCTCGGGCGCGAGTTGATTAAGGCCGCAGCGGAAGCGCCTTTTTTGGAACGAGAAGAGGAAAAGCGGCTCGCAGTGGCGTGGCGAGAGCGGGACGACCGGCAAGCGCTGCATAAATTGACCGCGGCGCACATGCGTCTCGTCATCGCGCTATCGGCAAAGTTCAGACATTACGGATTGCCGCTCTCCGATCTTGTCCAGGAGGGACATGTCGGGCTTCTGGAAGCCGCCGCGCGCTTTGCGCCCGAACGCGACGTTCGCTTCTCCACCTATGCGACATGGTGGATCAGAGCGTCGATCCAGGACTATGTTCTGCGCAACTGGTCAATCGTGCGGGGCGGAACGAGTTCGTCGCAGAAGGCGCTTTTTTTCAATTTGCGTCGTTTGCGCGCAAGGTTGGCGCGCGAAAATCACGGCGCGAGTTCGGTCGAGACCTATCAGACCATCGCCAACGCCATCGGCGTGTCGCGGGCCGATGTGGAGATGATGGATTCGCGTCTTTCCGGCTCCGACGTGTCGCTGAACGCGCAGCTCGTCGACGATGAATCGTCGGGCTCCGCCCAGCGAATGGACTTTCTCGTCGACCAGAAGCCGCTGCCCGACGAAGTCGTCGAGGAAACGCTGGATTCGGATCGGCGCGCACGCTGGCTCAAGGACGCGCTCGCCATACTCTCCGAGCGCGAGTTGCGCATTGTGCGCGAGCGGCGGCTGGCGGAAAATCTGGTGACGCTCGAGACGCTCGGCGATCGCCTCGGCATTTCCAAGGAGAGGGTGCGTCAGATCGAGAGCCGCGCGCTCGTGAAGCTCAGGCGCGCCTTGTCGCGGATGCAAGAGACAGCGTCGACCGACGAGGCAAGAGCATGAGATGTGAAGCAAGAGCGTGAGAAAAAGAAAACCCCGGAAACTGCTTCCGGGGTTTTTTATTGCCGATTACGCCGCGCGGTCGACGTCGGCTTCATCGCCGCCCTCGTCGCCGACGTCGCCGTCGGCTTTCGGTCCGCGTCGGGGCCCTTTGAGCAGGAAGGATTCGATCAGCTTCAGCGATTCCGAGTCGATAAGCTTGCGCACGGCGGAGATTTCGCGCGCCATGCGATCCAAGGCGGCTTCGTAAAGCTGGCGTTCCGAATAGGACTGCTCCGGCTGCGTGTCTGAACGATAGAGGTCGCGAACCACTTCGGCGATGGTGATCAGATCGCCAGAGTTGATCTTGGCCTCATATTCCTGGGCGCGGCGCGACCACATCGTGCGCTTGATCCTCGCCCGGCCGCTCAACGTCTGCAGCGCCTTGTCGACGATGCCCGATTCGGCAAGCTTGCGCATTCCGACGCTGGCGACTTTGCTCGTGGGCACTTTGAGGATCATCTTGTCCTTGATGAAGCTCACGACGAACAGTTCGAGGCTGAAGCCAGCCACCTCCTGCGTCTCGACGCCGACGATCTGCCCGACGCCATGCGCCGGATAGACGATGAACTCGCTGAGCTTGAAGCCGGGCTTCAATCCGGACGCGGGCTTCGCCTTGGCGGGAATGGCCGGCCGCGCGGGCCCGACGGGCGCGCGCTCGGCGAGCGCCGGAGCCGCCGAGGGGGCGGGCACCGGGGCTTTTTCAACCGGCCTCGTCGCGGGCGCCACGGGAGCCGCAGGCCTGGATTGTTCGACCGGCTTAGTCGCCGGCGCGACCGGCGCCGCCGCCTTTACCGGCTTGGCCGCTGCGGTCTTGC
>VGDY01000162.1 GCA_016869555.1 Alphaproteobacteria bacterium
ACTGCCCCGCGTCACCGAAGAGGAAGGCGAGTTGCAGACGCTCGATGGCGCGGCCGAAGAGGTCGTCGCCGCTTCCGCGCGACGCCGCTGCGCGAGCATTGTGCGTAAGCGCCGACCGCGATTTCTCATTCGCCGCAAGGCGGGGGACGCACGCCGCATAAAGGTTGTCCATGCAGAAGAGCGCGAGATCATTTCCTATGAGTGAGCCGCCCCGAGGACGAATTTCTCGAAGCCCTCGCGGATCTCCTGTTCCTTCAGCTTTCTGCCGATGAAGATGAGGCGAGAGTCGCGCTTCTCGCCTTCCTTCCATTCTCGCTGCAAGTCGCCGTCGAGGATCTGATGGACTCCTTGAAAAACGAAGCGCCGAGGTTCGTTCTTGAAGGCGATGATTCCCTTGCTGCGCAGAATATCCGGGCCTTCGCGTTGAATAAGGTCATTGAGCCAGGGGACGAAGCGCTCAGGATCGACTGCGCCTTCGTGTCGGATCGAGATGGAATGCATCTCGTCGTCATGAAAATGCTTCATCCCGCCGTGATTGGCGTGATGTTTCTCATGTGCGTGATGATGCTCATGATGATGGTCATGACGGTCATGGCTGCAATCGGGGCCACACTCATGATCATGGTCGTGATGCGCGTGGCCATGATCATGGCCCGACTTTTCTGCTTCGAGGAAGGCCGGCTCGATCTCGAGAATCCGGTCGAGATCGAAGGCGTTGCGCTCCAAGACCGCCTGCAGGGGAACGTCCGACCTCACTGTGCGGTGCAAAGCGGCGTAAGGATTGATCGCGCGGATACGGCCTTCGACTTCTTCGAGCTCTTCGTCTGAAACGAGATCGGTTTTGTTGAGGACGATAACGTCGGCGAAGGCGATCTGACTTTTCGCCTCCGGCGCGTCTTTCAGCCGCTCGCCGAGCCATTTGGCGTCGGCGACCGTCACCACTGCGTCGAGCCGCGCCGCCTCCTTAACGTCAGCGTCCATGAAGAAGGTCTGCGCGACGGGCGCTGGATTGGCGAGGCCCGTCGTTTCGACGACGATCGCGTCGAACTTGCCGCGACGGCGCATCAGCCCTTCGAAAATGCGAATGAGATCGCCGCGCACCGTGCAGCAGATGCAACCGTTATTCATCTCGAAGACTTCTTCGTCAGCGCCGACGACAAGATCGTTGTCGATGCCGATCTCGCCAAACTCATTGACGATGACGGCGTAGCGTCGTCCGTGCTGCTCGGTGAGGATGCGGTTGAGTAGCGTCGTCTTGCCGGCGCCGAGATAGCCGGTGATCACCGTGACGGGGATTTTGTCTGTCAATGCGGCTTGCTCCAGATTCAATCGCCCCCACCCTGTCCCTCCCCCGCAAGCGGGAGAGGGGACCCTAACGATCGGCCTTACGCTAAACTCTCTATGAAGCGCCGGGCCTGCTCCCTCTCCCACGAAGTGGGGGAGGGCTGGGGAGGGGGCGGCTACGGCGCCAGGGCTTTGGCCAGTTCTTTCACATTATGGCGCATCATGTCGATATAGGTTGCGCCATCGCCTTTCGCATCAGACAGCGCATCGGAATAGAGCACGCCGCCCATTCGGGCGCCGGTCTCGCTAGCGATGCGCTTGGCAAGGCGCGGATCGGCGACATTCTCTATAAAAACTGCCCCAACTTTGTGCGCCCTGACCGCGTCGATAATCCTTGCGACATCGCGGGCGCTGACCTCGGCCTCGGTTGAAACGCCCTGCGGCGCGATGAATTCGACGCCGTAACGCGCGGCGAAATAGCCGAAGGCGTCGTGGGTTGAGACGACTCGACGACGCTCCTTCGGAACGGCGGCGATCGCCTGCTGAATTTCGGCGTCGAGCGCGTCAAGCTTGGCGAGATAGGCGTCGGCGTTCGCCTTATAGGTTTGGGCGCCCTCAGGGTCGGCGGCCATCAGTGCTTCCCGGATCGCCTCGACATAGACCTTTGCGTTTGCGACGTCCTGCCAGGCGTGCGGATCCTGTCCCTCCTCATCCTTTCGAGCGGCGACCCCTTTTCCAAGAGTGACGACTTCGCCCTTGCTCTTGGCCGACTTGATCAGACGGTCGAGCCAGCCCTCGAAGCCGAGGCCATTGACGAAAATAAGCCGGGCCTGCGCGATGCGACGACCATCCGCTGGACTGGGCTCGTAGACATGAGCGTCGCCGTCGGGGCCGACGATCGTGGTCACTGACACGCGGTCGCCGCCAACCTGACGCACAAAATCGCCGATGATCGAAAAGCTGGCGACGACCGGAATTTTCTTCGCCTCCGCCTTCGCCGGCATAACAAGCGCTGCAAGGGAAAGCGCCAGCGCGTCGCGTCGTGTCAGCATCGCTCTATCCTTCAAGATGCCGGCGCGGGCGTCTTAGGCGCAACACGCCGCCGGCGCGGCCGAAAATTATCGAGAGAAAATAGATGACGCCCGCCGCGAGAATTATGGCGGGTCCGGTCGGCGCGCTGGTCTCATTGGAGAAGACAAGACCGCCGTAACAGCAGAGGGCGCCGATCGCCGCGGCAAGCGGCAAAGCGACGGCGAGATCGCGCGTCCACAATCGCGCCGCCGCCGCGGGAAGCATCATGACGCCCACGGCCATCAGCGTGCCAAGCGCGTGAAAACCTGCGACGAGATTGAGCACAACCAAGCCGAGGAACAGGAAAGGCGTGAATTCGCCGAAAGCGCTCGTCTGGCGCAAAAATAGCGGGTCGAGCGTGTCCATCACCAATGCCCGATAGAAGAGCGCCATCAGGACGAGCGTCACGGTCGAGACGCCGACGACCATCAGAAGCGCAGCGTCGTCGAGACCGACGACCGAGCCAAAGAGCACGTGAAGTAAGTCGACGTTCGAGCCGCGAAGCGACACGAGCGTCACGCCCAACGCCAGCGAGACGAGATAGAATGCCGCGAGCGACGCGTCCTCGCGCAGGGTCGTGAACCTTGAGGCGGCGCCCGCGGCGAGCGCCACGACGAGGCCGGCGACGAGACCGCCAAAGGTCATCGCCGGCAGAGACAGGCCAGCGACGAGATAACCGACGGCGGCGCCAGGCAGAATGGCATGAGACAGCGCATCGCCGGCAAGCGACATGCGCCGAAGAATCAGGAATACGCCGAGCGGCGCGCCCGACAGAGCGAGCGCCAGCGAGCCGACGAGCGCGCGCCGCATGAATTCATAATCGGCGAATGGCGTGACGAAGACGTCAGTGAACATGGAGCTTTTCTTCGGCGCCAAGCTCGTCGTCGCGCACACATTCGCGGGCGCGCTCGTCGAAGGCTTCCGACATGGCGCGGGCGCGAATGAGATTCTTCTCGCAAAGGGCGTCGCGCGTGTCGCCCCAGAAGATGCACTCGCGGGCGAGCAGTAACGTCCGCGGAAAGGCGCGGCGCACGATGTCCAATTCATGCAGAACAGCGACGACGGTGCGCCCCTCGGCGCGCCACTTGGCGATCAGCGCTAGCAGATCGTCTATCGTTGCTTCATCGATCGCGCCGAAAGGCTCGTCGAGCAAAACGATCGGCTGATCCTGGACGATAAGCCGCGCGAATAATGCTCGCTGCATTTGACCGCCAGAGAGCGTTTCGAGCGTTCGCGACTCGAAACCGACAAGTCCGACCGTTTCGATCGCAGCGGCGACCCCCGCGCGCTCGGCTGCGTTCAGCGCAGCCAAAAGGCCGATGCGCGCTAAAGCGCCCATCGCCACGAAATCCCGCACATTGATCGGGAAGGTGCGGTCGACGTCCACGACCTGCGGCAGATAGGCGGTCGCGCGGAGGGGCGAGCCTCCGAAATCGATGGCGCCGCCAAGCGGCGCCATCAGCCCGGCGAGTCCCTTGAGCAGCGTCGATTTGCCGGCGCCGTTGGGACCGCAGACGGCGAGGCCCTCACCTGGAGCAATCTCGCCGTCGAGGTGATGAACCGCGGGGCGACGATCATAGCCGAGGGTGAGATTGACGAGCCGGATTGCCGGCGCGTTAGCGACCGCGTTCAATGCAGCGCCCAATAGGCGCCAGCCCACAGCGCCGCAAGGAGAAGCACCGCGACGCTTAGCCGGGCGCCGGCCGACGCTCCGAGAGCTGAGAGCCGCGCCTTTTCAACGCCAGCGCCTGCGACGGAAGCTTCGGCGTGCGCATGCTGGTGCAGGGCGCGTTCATGCGTCGTCATGTTGAACATGGCCAAATGTTATATTGTAACGCCGACAATGAACAAGACGGCCGACGCGCTTTTGGACGTCCATTGGCGCCGGGTCGCTGGGGCGTAAGTATAGGCGGAGGCGCGGTTGCTCCAATTGGCCGTGGACAGGGAAGGGCGACTCTGTTATCTCCTGCCGCACGGGTCAGGCGCTCCGCTAGCGCCCGGCGGCCTATTCCCTATTCGACCGCTTGCCGACGGTTCCGTCGCGGCGCGGCAAACACAGGATGGATACGTGCAAGTTCTCGTTCGCGACAACAATGTCGATCAGGCTCTCAAGGCTCTGAAAAAGAAGATGCAGCGTGAGGGCATCTTCCGCGAAATGAAACTGCGCGGTCATTATGAAAAGCCATCCGAAAAGCGCGCGCGCGAGAAGGCCGAGGCGGTCCGCCGCGCTCGCAAGCTCGCGCGCAAAAAGCTCCAGCGCGAAGGCCTGCTCCCGGTAAAGGCCAAGGCGGTCGGCCGCTGATCCAGCCGCCTCGTCGAATTCTGGCCAGATTGCGGGCGCTTTTTTAAGAATTGCCCGACGAAAAGACAGCGAGACGAATTTTGCGGCTTGGGAGGATCTGAAGGCATGGTCTTTTGCCGTGCGGCGACGGCGCGTCGCCAAGCTTCGCCCTGTCATCAGGCCCTGTCGCGCAGCATTGCGGCGCTCGCCGTCCTCGCCCTCGCTGGCTGTGAAACCGCGAGCGGCATTCGGCCGGCTGGGCGCGGCATCGCCGAGATCGCCGACACCGACCCCAAGTCCGCCTCAGCCAATATCGATTCGCTCAGCGAAGTGATTCGTCGCAATCCGTCGAGCGCGGAAGCCTATAATACGCGCGGCGTCGCTTATGCCCGCGTGGGCCGCTTCCAGGAGGCGGTCGGCGACTTCACTCAGGCCGTCAAGCTCGAGCCCAATAATGCGCCGGCATATACGAATCGCGCGCTCGCGCTTCGCCAAATGGGCCAGAACGACGCTGCGCGCGCCGACTTCGATCGGGCGATTGAGGTCAATCCCAAACACGCGCCGGCCTATGTCGGCCGCGCCAATTTGCTCCGGGCCCAGGGTAATCTCGATCAAGCGCTCTCAGATCTCGATCAAGCGATCCGCCTCAATCCGGAAAGCGCGCAAGCCTTTCACGCGAGGGGACTGATCCATCAAAAGCGCGGCGACAACGCGCGCGCCGTGACGGATTTCGACAATGCGATCGACCGCGATCCCTTCGCCGCGGCGCCCTATCAAGCGCGCGGCGAAAGCCTGGTTGCGCTCGGCAAATTCGACAAGGCGGTTGAGGACTTCAACGCTGCGCTCAATGTCGACAATAAGAGCGCGCTCGCCTGGGCTTGGCTCGGACTCGCCTATGATAAGAGCGGCAATCGGCCGAAAGCGCAGGAATCATATCAGCGTGCGCTCCAGCTCGATCCGCAGCAGCCGATCGCCAAACAGGGCGCGCGGGGCTAGCCTTGCTAGAGCGCTTCCCGATCACATTGAATCATGTGATCGATAAGGAATCGCTCAAAAAATAAAACGTTGGAGCAGGTTCTCATCGAAAAAGTCTGTCAACTTTTTCGGAACCTGCTCTAGGCGCGCTGATCTTCTTGCCACTGCCGGTAGATCGCGACCACAAAGGCGACCACGAGCACCAACGCGCACCCAGCGATTGATAGGCCGAGCTCAAGAGTTTCGTGGTCAGTGACATGCACATAGGTCGGCAGCGCCGGATCCGCGGCCGCCATGTCGCCCGCGACCCAGCCTAAAAGACCTGCGCCGGCCCAAACGAGCAAGGGAAACCTCTCCAGCACTTTAAGAAGCGCGCCGGCGCCGAACATCACGATCGGCACTGACAATAACAGGCCGAATACGATGAGAGTGGTCGAACCGCGCGCCGCCGCGGCGATGGCGATCACATTGTCGAGCGACATCACCGCGTCCGCCATGACGATTGCGCCAACCGCGCTCCAGAGGTTGGGTTTGGCTTTGACGTCGGAGTGCTCGGTCTCGTCGATGAGCAATTTCACGGCGACGATGAGCAGCAGCGCTGCGCCAACGAGCTTCAAATAGGGGATCGTCATAAGTTGAACGATGACCAGCGTGAATGCGATGCGCAGAACGATTCCCCCGAGCGCGCCGAGAAATACGCCCCAGCGCCGCTGACGGACCGGAAGCTGCCGGCACGCAAGCGCGATCAAAATGGCGTTGTCGCCCGAGAGGAGAAGATTGATCCAGATGATCTCGAAGACTTCCCAGCTAATGGCGAAATCTAGAGACATGCGCGCCTTCCTATCGGGCGAAGCCCATTCGTGCGAAGCGGACGAGAAGGAATCCGTGGAACCGGCTCCGCCTCTAAAGCAGCGTGATCATGTTTTGACGAAGACGGAAACTCGCCGCTGACGCTCGTCACGCTTTTGCGTTGCATTATCGCGTTTCCAAAGAAGAAGAAACCCGCCGCTCAGCTTATGCGGCGTCGATTTTTTTTGCTAAGAGGAACAACGGGCCCTACCGCGTGTTTTTAGGCGAACATCCTCTTCGCCGGAAGTCGTTCCGCTACGACACGAATCTTGGCGGTTATGTCGCCAATGTGACGGAAGAGCAGTTGCAGAACGCCCCTGAATACGCCGGCGAAGAGAGCTGGTCGGATCGCGACTGGGAAACCAGGCTGAACAAAAACTACGGCGCCGCTCCTTATTGGGAGGATACGACCACATCGACGTCAATGGGCGATGAGTCGACACGCGGCGGCTGGTGAAGTCCACTGACGTAGGCAGTTAATGAGGCGAAGCCAATCTGGCTTCGCCTTTTTTGCAGCTTATATCTAGTTGAAGCCTTGCCTTAAAAAGATCGTGAGGACTCAATTCATGCGCAGGGTTGTAGCCGCCTTCTTGATATGCTGCGGGCTCAGCGGCAGCGTCGCCGTCGGTCAAGAGGTTTCGCAGTATTCGCGCAAGGCCGAGATCGAATCCACTCTCAAACGCATCAAACTTCCGCCCGGCTTCTCGATTTCGCTCTATGCGATCGCCCCCGGCGCGCGCACCCTCGCGGTCGGTCGAGATGGTAAAGCGATCTTCGTCGGCACGGAGGAGAAAAACGCCTATGTGATTACGCCCGGCGAAAACAAGGCCGCGGCCGTCGAGCGCTTCGCGCCGT
>VGDY01000163.1 GCA_016869555.1 Alphaproteobacteria bacterium
AGAGCTAAGAGACTAACTATTTGATTTACTTGGTGCCGGTTGCAGGATTCGAACCCGCGACCTACTGATTACAAATCAGTTGCTCTACCAGCTGAGCTAAACCGGCCCTGCGTCGTTCAGGCGCGTCGCGCGGCCTCTCTATGCGTCCAACCCGGCGGAGAGGTCAATCCCGCGCCCGGCGCTCCTATCCTAGCCGCATCGTCGCGACGCTCAGAGCGGCAGCGCAGGCGTTTGACACGTTGAGACTCTTGATCGGCCCCGGAAGATCGAGCCGCGCCACGGCATCGCAGCGCTCGCGGGTGAGACGGCGCAGGCCTTTGCCTTCGGCGCCGAGCGCCAATACCAGCGGCTTCGACAATGCGACGGTCGCGAGCGATTCGGCGCCTTCCGAATCGAGCCCGATGCGGGCGTAGCCGCGCTCGGCGAGTTCGTCGAGCGCGCGCGCGAGATTGACCACGGAAACGACCGTCACCAATTCCAGCGCGCCCGACGCCGCCTTGGCGAGCGCGCCGGAGAATTCTGGACTGTGACGCTCGGTGACGATCACCGCGTCGACATTGTAGGCGCAGGCCGTGCGCAGAATGGCGCCGACATTGTGCGGGTCGGTGATCTGATCGAGCGCCAGAACGATTCCGCTGACGTTGACGATGTCCGAAATATCCGCTTCCGGCAGCGGCCGCGCCTCCAGCATTAGGCCTTGATGCACCGCCTCGGCGCCGAGGCGGCGCTCGAGATCGCGCGAATCGACGAGGCGCGGCGCGAGACCCGCCGCGGCGGCGAGATCCCTGATGCGCGGCAGCGCCGTTTCGGTCGCATACAGCGCCAGCAGCTTGCGCTTGCGCGCGGTCAGCGCGGCGCGCACCGGATGCGCGCCGTAAAGCGCGACGAGGTCGGGCGAGGCGGGGCGGAACGGACCGCGCGCGTCTGACGGCGGGGCGGGGGCGCGGCGGCCCCGTTCCGGCGCGCTGCGGTCTTTCGGCGGCGGCCGGCGGGTCATCTCAGCACGGCCGTCTTGACCCACCATCCGGGATGCTGGGCGCGAATGACTCGGGCCGCGCGGACGGCGTCGCGCCGCGTCGCAAACAGCGCGAAACATGTCGCGCCGGAGCCCGACATGCGCGCCAGCCTGCAGCCGCGCGCCGCGCGCAAGATTGCGAGCGCGTCGACGATTACGGGCGCCTGCAGGCAGGCGGCGTCTTCGAGATCGTTGCGGCATCTGGCGAGCGCGGCGATAAGCTCCGCTGCGCTTGGCTCTGCGCCGACCTCGACATGCGCGGCGCCGCCGCGTGACGCGCCCGGTTGCAGTCCGAGCGCGGCGAAGACCGGCGCCGTCGCGACGGGAACGCCGGGATTGATCAGCGCCGCCGGCAGCGGCGGAAGATGTATCGGCGCGCCGAGACTTTCGCCGGCGCCGCGCATCATGCGCGCGCGCGGCTCAAGGCAGACCGGTACGTCCGAGCCGATGGAGGAGGCGACCGCGCGAATGCGCGGATCGTCGAGCGCGAGATCATTCGCTTTCGCCAAAAGGCGCAGCGCGGCGGCGGCGTCCGAAGAGCCGCCGCCGATGCCCGCTGCGACCGGCAGCCGCTTCTCGAGGCGAAAGCGGCCGAGCCGCAGGCCCTTGATTTCTTCGGCGAGCGTCCGCGCGGCGCGCAGCACGAGATTGTCGTCGCCGGCGCCGGCGGCCGAAGCGGTCGGTCCGGAAATGTCGAGCGACAGCGCCTCGCCGGGCGCAAGCGACAGCGTGTCTCCCGCGCCGGAAAAAGCGACGAGGCTTTCGAGGTCGTGATAGCCGTCCGGCCGGCGGCCGCGCACATGAAGCGTGAGATTGATTTTCGCGGGGGCGCGCGTCGTCAGCATCGAACCCCGGCCTCCGCATAGGGGGAAATTGCGGAGCCTCTCAAATTGGAGCGGGCGAAGGGATTCGAACCCTCGACCCCAACCTTGGCAACGCGCTCAGAGCGTTTTCGCCCCGATTTCTTTTTCCGCGAAAGAACGCGCTAATCCACTCTTTTATCGAGGTTTTCGTTGCTGTCAACCAACGCCTCCGTATCCTGACCATACCTCGGAATTGCCGTTCAACTGCTTCCCCCTGCTTCCCCGCCCTCCACCAGGCCGGGCCGGGGAAGCAAAATCCTTGAAAGCAACTTCATTACAATGAGATGGGGCATGGGAAAGATCACAAAACGGGTTGTCGACGGTCTGCGGCCCCAAAAAGGGCGCGACCTGTTCATCTGGGACACCGAAATGAGAGGATTCGGCGTGCGCGTCAAACCGACGGGCGTCAAAACCTTTCTCGTGCAGTACCGAAACGCCGAAGGCCGCACCCGCCGTCTGGTGATCGGCCAATACGGTGTTCTGACTCCAGAACTTGCGCGAGATATCGCGCGAAAGAAGCTCGTCGCCGTCGCTACAGGCGAAGATCCCTCCGCCGAGCGTCACGCCGCGCGCGCGGGAATGACTGTCGGAGAAATTTGCGACTGGTACCTGGAGCAGGCCGAATCGGGACGCCTACTTGGACGCAATCGCCGACCCATCAAAGCCTCCACGCTTAAGATGGACCGGAGCCGAATCGAGATGCACATCAAGCCGCTGATCGGCTCGCGAATGGTGAGTGGACTTGTCAGCGCCGATATTGAGGCGATGCAGGCGGACATTGCGAGCGGCCGGTCGGCGCGCGGGCGCAAAAGCGGACGCGGCGGAAGAGCGACGGGCGGAAACGGCGTCGCCAGCCGAACAATTGCGACATTGCGCGGTCTGATGGGGCACGCTGTGCGGTTGAGCATCATTCCACGCAATCCAGCGGCTGGCGTCAGGCAATTGGCGGGAGAGAGCCGAAAAAGGCGGCTGAGCCAGGAGGAGCTCCGCAAACTTGGCAAAGTGATGCGGGCTGCGCGCATAGAAGGCGAACATCCTGTGGGCTTGTCCTCAATCCGTCTCATGTTGTTGACGGGCTTTCGCCGTATGGAAGCGTTGGGCTTGCACAGAGAATGGCTAAGCCGAAGCGAGCACTGCGTTCGTTTCCCCGACACGAAGAGCGGCGCGCAACTGCGAGTCCTTGGCGAAGCAGCCATAGACTGCATCGAGGCGCAGCGGATGCGGGACAATTCTCCATTCGTTTTTCCCGCTGACTGGGGAGACGGACATTTCATCGGCGTCGTCCGTGTTCTCGACCGCATCTGTGCGAGAGCGAAACTCGACGCCGTGACGCCGCACGTCCTCAGACACACTTTCGCCAGCGTAGCGGAAGACCTAAGTTTTTCAGAGCTGACGATAGCGGGACTACTGGGCCATTCCGCACGTGGCGTCACCCAGCGCTATGTGCACCTGGATACGGCGTTGGTCGTGGCGGCCGATCGAGTCGCACGTGAAATCGCGCGACTACTGGATAGAGAATCGGCCGGCGATGCCGCCGTGAAACGAACTTCCGCTGGCAAAGGAGAAGCCGAGGGCGAACATTGATCGCGCCAAAGGAGATTCCGTCGAAGGCTCGAGCGAATCACACGAGAAACTCAAACAGAGTTCACCATCGGAAAGGACATCTTAAACGTCGCGCCGCCGCCGGGCGTTTCCTCGACCCAAATGCGGCCTCCGAGCTTGCCGATCAATTCCTTCGCGATAGTGAGGCCTAGTCCCGCGCCGGGCGATCCGTCGCGCTTGCGCCAGAACGGTTCGAAAATCTTCTCACAGTCGGAGTCGGCGACGCCTTTGCCGTGATCGATCTCCGACACCATGCCGTCCGGGTCGGGCGCACCAGTGCTGTTCCGTGCTCCGATTCGGCACGCAATGCATTGTCAATCAGGTTGCGAACGACGTCTTCTAAGGCTTGGCGATCGCCTGCTGCTGTGAGTCGATCTCCATCTGCTTCGAATGCAAATTGACGACTTCTTTCAACGCTAGGAGAACGCGGTCGTGGACAACCGACTGCAATAGGTTTGAGAGATCAAGTTTAGCCGCGGAACCTCCTCCGCAACGATCGAGCCACGCAGACGCGAGAAGTTGGTCGACGATGGCGCGGATTTTTCGTGCGTCTCGTTTCAAATCGTTGAGAAAGCCGTTCTCTTCGGGATGGTCGAGACGTGCTGTCAGAATTGGGACGGGGGTGCGCATTTCATGCGCGGCGTTGGCAGAAAAGCTGTTCAAAGCCTTTCTCCATCTCGCCCCTCGCCTACCTCGTCCTGTATCGTTAGCAGGCCTTAGGAAGAATAACGACAAACATGGCGCCGCCGCCTGGTGTCTCGGAGATCGAAATCCTGCCTCCATGGCATTCGATGATCTCCTTCGATATCGCGAGACCAAGCCCTGTGCCCGGCGTGTCCGCGTTTTTTCTCCAAAAAGGCTCGAAGATCATCTCTCGATCGTCGATCGCCACGCCATTTCCATGGTCCTCTACCTCGAACGAGCCGTTAGATTGCACGCGGACAAGAACTGTTCCCCCGTCCGGCTCCGCTCGACAGGCATTTTCTATGAGGTTGATGGCCACACGTTCAAGCGCATGTGGGTCGCATCGTACCATCACGGCTACGGAAGGCTGATCGAACTCGATATTTCGATTGTTCCCGACCGCCAGAGGCATATAGTCAACAACGACCGAGAAGACGACTCTCCTCAGATCTGCAATTTCGTTGATCACATTCTTGCCCGCAGAGATTTGCGCGACGCTTAGCAACTGTTCGACGACCGTTCGTATGCGGCGCGCGTCGCGCTTGATGTCGCGCATGAAGGTCGCATCATTGGGGTTATCGATGCGCGAGCAAAGAACCGTTATCGGGGTGCGCAGCTCATGCGCCGCATTTGCAAGAAATCGTCGCTGTGCGGCGACTTCCTGATTTACGCGTTTCAGCGCTTCATTCACTGCTGTGATAAAGGGAGCAACCTCTTCAGGCACATTTTCCTCTGAAATGGAAGCATCAAGGGAATTCACGTCAATGCGAGCCGCCTCGGTCGCGGCGACGCGCAGCGGTGCGAGACCACGGCGAGCTAGATAAAAGGCGATCGCGGCAACGGGGATCGTGAGCGGCAGGAACAGAATCAATATATTGGACGTGAATGCTCGCTTGATCGTGTAAAGGACGTCAAGGATGCTGAATGTGTAGCCATAGACTGCGATGACGACAGGCCCGAGCGGAGTCTCGACACGGCGTAACGCGCCCACAAGGCGGGAGTCGGCGACGCCAGGCAATTTGAAGCGCATTGTCGAAATATCGGCGTTTAACAATGGTTGAGCGAACTCAATCAGCGCCATCGACGACCCGTCGACGACGGAGCCTGTGCGCGCATCCCATGCAGCGAACTGGAAATGGGGGGTGGCTGTCAAATAGGCCTCAAGCGAATTGTTGTGTTCGAGGAACAATCTGTTTTCGGGAGAACGATGCAAGGATCGGAGAATTATGTCCTCTGCACGTTGATCGCCCCATTCGTTCAAGTTTGAACTTTTATTTGGGGCGAAGCCATATGCTTGTATGAGGGCCCCGAAAAAAGGCAGCATCACGAGAACAAGGAACTGAGCGATAAAGATATAGATGACTATGCGGAACGAAAGCGAGCGAGATTTTCTCATTGGTCGACCTTGGTAAGCATATAGCCGACCCCGCGCGCCATATGAATCTTGACTCCTGCTTGCTGGTCCTCCAATCGCCGCCGCAATCGCATAATCAGAGAATTCAGAACGCTCGCCTGGACATCGTCGTCAAAACCGTAAATCTCTTCCATGATCGTCGCGCGCGGCACCATTCGCCCGCAGTTGCGAAGCAGGATTTCGAGCAGCATAAGCTCCCGCCCGTGCAAGACGACTGATTTCCCGTGAATCGCGACATCGCGAAGGCTCACGTCATATGAAATCCCGCCGACATTGATGGGCGGCGTCGGGACACCGCCTGCGCGACGCAGGCTTGCGCGAATCCGTGCCAATAGCTCATCGGAATCGAACGGCTTGGTGAGATAGTCGTCGGCGCCGGCGTCAAGGCCCTGGACAATCGCCTCCTTGCCGTCGCAGGCGGTGAGCATCATCACGCGAATTCCCGGCTGCTCGCGTCTCAATTGCGAGACGAGTGACAGGCCATCCCCATCGGGCAGGCGTCGATCGAGAAGAATGAGATCGTAGGAGTGGACGCGTATGGCCGCTCGCGCATCGTCCACCGAAATAACGTGATCGGGCGTGAACCCTGAACGCTCAAGCAGCCGGGCGATTGCCCGCGCAACGTCTGGCTCGTCTTCGACAACGAGAATTTTCAATTCCGCCTCCTTCAAACCCGTCGCCGCAGGGAATTCGCAGGATGACCGACTCATATCTCCGTGAAGACCTCAATGATTGTGTCGAAAAAGTCACATAGGCAAGAATTTAATGCGCGATGTGCGCGTGGAATTTTCATAGCATTTTTACTTGCTATCAAAAGTCACGAATGTGTTTCGGCCGTCGGCCGGAAAAGAAATCATTCGTAACAATCGCCGCGCATCGGGCGTCAACGGAGACAATGATGAAGAGCTTTCGAAGACGGAAGGAGAGCATCGCACTCGCCTTTACGTTCGCACTCGTCTTTGTCGCGAATCTCCTCATCGGCGGGTTTGCGCAGAGTGCGGCCCGCGATCGCCAAGAGGCCGCGTTCAATTCAGTCTTTGCCGGGAAATGCGCCGCCGAACAGTATGGCGGCGGAAAGCCCTCAACTCCGGCCGGTCACACGTGTGCGGACTGCCTTGCGTGTTCCAGCCGGGCGCATGCCGCGTCCGTGGATGCAATCATTCAGCAATCCTTGCCGCATGCATTTATAGAATTTGGACTTTTCGCGTCTTTGTTGACCCCGCCGGCTGATGTCGCCGTGGCGACCGAACCGCTAGGCTGGGCAAGCTCGTGGTCTTCGAGAGGATCGCCGACCGGCGCCTGACTTAGCAATACAGCACCGCGCCATCCTACCCGACAAACCTCCCATCACGGCCGGAGATCACATCCGCGCCAGGAGAATTTCCATGTCTCGCTCTCCCCTTCTGCGCGGCGTCTCTGCTTGCGCGCTAACTTTGGTCATCGTGACCGATGCGTTCGCTCAGCAATCCCTTCCGACAATCGAGATTGGCGCGAGCCTGCGACGCTCGGCCAGCGTCCCGAGTTTAGAGCTGGTCCCGGTTGTTTGAACAGCGCCCCGTGGAAGTTAAGTGGATTCCTGCCGGGTTATTCTGAATGCGGGGCCTTGCGATTTTGATGCGGCGTCGGGAGGGCGAAGCCCGACCAGAGCTGC
>VGDY01000164.1 GCA_016869555.1 Alphaproteobacteria bacterium
ACTGCCCCGCGTCACCGAAGAGGAAGGCGAGTTGCAGACGCTCGATGGCGCGGCCGAAGAGGTCGTCGCCGCTTCCGCGCGACGCCGCTGCGCGAGCATTGTGCGTAAGCGCCGACCGCGATTTCTCGTTCGCCGCAAGGCGGGGGACGCTCGCCGCATGAAGGTTGTCCATGCGGAAGAGCGCGAGATCATTTCCTATGAGTGAGCCGCCCCGAGGACGAACTTCTCGAAGCCCTCGCGGATCTCCTGTTCCTTCAGCTTTCTGCCGATGAAGACGAGGCGAGAGTCGCGCTTTTCGCCTTCCTTCCATTCTCGCTGCAAGTCGCCGTCGAGGATCTGATGGACGCCTTGAAAAACGAAGCGCCGAGGTTCGTTCTTGAAGGCGATGATTCCCTTGCTGCGCAGAATATCGGGGCCTTCACGTTGAATAAGGTCATTGAGCCACGGGACGAAGCGCTCAGGGTCGACTGCGCCCTCGTGACGGATCGAGATGGAATGCATCTCGTCGTCATGGAAATGCTTCACGCCCGCGTGACGTCCGTGATGTTCCTCATGTGCGTGATGATGGTCATGATCGTGATGGTCCTGACCGTGATGGTCATGATCGTGATGGTCATGGCCGCAATCGGGGCCACACTCATGATCATGGTCGTGATGCGCATGGTCGTGATCATGGCCCGACTCTTCTGCTCCGAGGAAGGCCGGCTCGATCTCAAGAATTCGGTCGAGATCGAAGGCGTTGCGCTCCAAGACCGCCTGCAGGGGAACGTCCGACTTTACCGTGCGATGCAAAGCGGCGTAGGGATTGATCGCGCGGATACGGCCTTCGACTTCTTCGAGTTCTTCGTCTGAAACGAGATCGGTTTTGTTGAGGACGATTACGTCGGCGAAGGCGATCTGACTTTTCGCCTCCGGCGCGTCTTTCAGCCGCTCGCCGAGCCATTTGGCGTCGGCGACCGTCACCACTGCGTCGAGCCGCGCCGCCTCCTTGACGTCAGCGTCCATGAAGAAGGTTTGCGCCACGGGCGCAGGATTGGCGAGGCCCGTCGTTTCGACGACGATCGCGTCGAACTTGCCGCGTCGGCGCATCAGCCCTTCGAAAATGCGAATGAGATCGCCGCGCACGGTGCAGCAGATGCAACCGTTATTCATCTCGAAGACTTCTTCGTCGGCGCCGACGACAAGATCGTTGTCGATGCCGATCTCGCCGAACTCATTGACGATGACGGCATAGCGCCGGCCATGCTGCTCGGTGAGGATGCGGTTGAGAAGCGTCGTCTTGCCGGCGCCGAGATAGCCGGTAATCACCGTGACGGGGATTTTGTCTGTCATTCTTTCTCCTGCGGAGAAGGGCAATCGGCAGTCGTCCAAATACCGATCCGCCGAAAACCAACTGCCGCTCTCATGGCGCTAAGGCTTTGGCCAGTTCTTTCACATTATGGCGCATCATGTCGATATAGGTTGCGCCGCCGCCTTTCGCATCAGACAGCGCATCGGAATAGAGCGTGCCGCCCATTCGGGCGCCGGTTTCGCTGGCGATCCTTTTGGCGAGGCGCGGATCTGCGACGTTCTCGGTAAACACTGCCGAGACTTTGTGCGCCCTGACCGCGTCGATGATCCTTGCGACATCGCGCGCGCTGACCTCGGCCTCGGTTGAAACGCCCTGCGGCGCGATGAATTCGACGCCGTAACGCGCGGCGAAATAGCCAAAAGCGTCATGCGTCGAAACCACTCGGCGACGTTCCTTCGGAACGGCGTCGATCGCCTGCCGGATTTCGGCGTCGAGCGCGTCGAGCTTGGCTAGATAGGCGTCGGCGTTCGCCTTATAGGTTTGCGCGCCTTCAGGGTCAGCGGCCGTCATCGCTTCCCGGATCGCTGCGACATAGACCTTCGCATTCGCGACGTCCTGCCAAGCGTGCGGATCTTGCCCTTCTTCGTCCTTCCGAGCGGCGACGCCATCGCCAAGAGTGACGACTTCGCCCTTGCTTTTCGCAGCCCTCGTCAAACGATCGAGCCAGCCCTCGAAGCCAAGCCCATTGACGAAAATAAGCCGCGCCTGTGCGATGCGACGACCGTCGGCGGCGCTGGGCTGATAGACGTGGGCGTCGCCGTCGGGGCCGACGATCGTGGTCACTGACACGCGGTCGCCGCCAACCTGACGCACAAAATCGCCGATGATCGAAAAGCTGGCGACAACCGGAATTTTCTGCGCCTCCGCCTTCGCCGGCATAACAAGCGCTGCGAGGGAAAGCGCCAGCGCGTCGCGTCGTGTGAACATCGCTTATCCTTCAAGATGCCGGCGCGGCCGTCTTAGGCGCAACACGCCGCCGGCGCGGCCGAAGATCATCGAGAGAAAATAGATGACGCCCGCGGCGAGAATTATGGCGGGTCCAGTCGGCGCGCTGGTCTCATTGGAGAAGACGAGACCGCCATAACAGCAGAGGGCGCCAATCGCCGCGGCGAGCGGCAAAGCGACGGCGAGATCGCGCGTCCACAATCGCGCCGCCGCCGCGGGAAGCATCATGACGCCGACGGCCATCAGCGTGCCAAGCGCGTGAAAACCGGCGACGAGATTGAGCACAACCAAGCCAAGGAACAGGAAGGGCGTGAATTCGCCGAAAGCGCTCGTCTGGCGCAAAAATAGCGGGTCGAGCGTGTCCATCACCAACGCCCGATAGAAGAGCGCCATCAGGACGAGCGTCACGGTCGAGACGCCGACGACCATCAGGAGCGCAGCGTCGTCGAGACCGACGACCGAGCCAAAGAGCACGTGAAGTAAGTCGACGTTCGAACCGCGCAGCGACACGAGCGTCACGCCCAACGCCAGCGAGACGAGATAGAATGCAGCGAGCGACGCGTCCTCGCGCAGCGTCGTGAATCGCGAGGCCGCGCCCGCGGCGAGCGCCACGACGAGGCCGGCGACGAGACCGCCAAAAGTCATCGCCGGCAAGGAAAGGCCGGCGACGAGATAACCAACGGCGGCGCCAGGCAGAATGGCGTGAGACAGCGCATCGCCGGCAAGCGACATGCGTCGAAGAATGAGGAATACGCCGAGCGGCGCGCCCGACAGAGCGAGCGCCAGCGAGCCGACGAGCGCGCGTCGCATGAATTCATAATCGGCGAAGGGCGTGACGAAGACGTCAGTGAACATGGAGCTTATCTTCGGCGCCTAGCTCGTCGTCGCGGACACATTCGCGGGCGCGCGCGTCGAAGGCTTCCGACATGGCGCGGGCGCGAATGAGATTCTTCTCGCAAAGCGCGTCGCGCGTGTCGCCCCAGAAGATGCACTCGCGGGCGAGCAGTAGCGTCCGCGGAAAGGCGCGGCGCACGATGTCCAATTCATGCAGAACAGCGACGACGGTGCGCCCTTCGGCGCGCCACTTGGCGATCAGCGCCAGCAGATCGTCTATCGTTGCTTCATCGATCGCGCCGAAAGGCTCGTCGAGCAAAACGATCGGCTGATCCTGGACGATAAGCCGCGCGAACAATGCTCGTTGCATTTGACCGCCGGAGAGCGTTTCCAGCGTTCGCGATTCGAAACCGACAAGTCCGACCATTTCGATTGCGGCGGCGACCCGCGCGCGCTCGGCTGCGTTCAGCGCCGCCAAAAGGCCGATGCGCGCTAAAGCGCCCATCGCCACGAAATCCCGCACATTGATCGGGAAGGTGCGGTCGACGTCCACGACCTGCGGCAGATAGGCGGTCGCACGGGGCGACGAGCCGCCGAAATCTATGGCGCCGCCAAGCGGCGCCAGCAGCCCGGCGAGTCCCTTGAGCAGCGTCGATTTGCCGGCGCCGTTAGGGCCGCAGACGGCGAGGCCATCTCCAGGCGCGATCTCGCCGTCGAGGTGATGAACCGCGGGTCGACGATCATAGCCCAGCGTGAGATTGACGAGCCGGATTGCCGGCGCGTGAGCGACCGTGTTCAATGCAGCGCCCAATAGGCGCCCGCCCACAGCGCCGCAAGAAGCAGCGCCACGACGGTTAAACGGACGGCGGCCGAGGCTCCGAGGGCCGAGAGCCGAGGCTCTTCACCGCCAACGCGGGTGAGGGGAGCGTCGGCGTGCGCAGACTGGGGCAGGGCGCGTTCAGGCGTCGTCATGTTGAACATGGCCAAATGTTATATTGTAACGCCGACAATGAACAAGACGGCCGACGCGCTTTTGGACGTCCATTGGCGCCGGGTCGCTGGGGCGTAAGTATGGGCTTGAGGCGCGTTTGCGCCAATTGGCCGTGGACAGGGAAGGGCGACTCTGTTATCTCCTGCCGCACGGGTCAGGCGCTCCGCTAGCGCCCGGTGGCCTATTCCCTATTCGACCGCTTGCGACGGTTCCGTCGCGGCGCGGCAAACACAGGATGGATACGTGCAAGTTCTCGTTCGCGACAACAATGTCGATCAGGCTCTCAAGGCTCTGAAAAAGAAGATGCAGCGTGAGGGCATCTTCCGCGAAATGAAGCTGCGCGGTCATTATGAAAAGCCATCCGAGAAGCGCGCGCGCGAGAAGGCCGAGGCGGTCCGCCGCGCCCGCAAGCTCGCACGCAAGAAGCTCCAGCGCGAAGGCCTGCTCCCGGTAAAGGCCAAGGCGGTCGGCCGCTGATCCAGCCGCCTCGTCGAATTCTCGCCGGATTGCGGGCGCTTTTTTAAGAATTGCCCGACGAAAAGACTGGCGAGACGAATTTGCGGCTTGGGAGGATCTGAAGGCATGGTCTTTTGCCGTGCGGCGACGGCGCGTCGCCAAGCTTCGCCCTGTCGTCAGGCCCTATCGCGCAGCATTGCGGCGCTTGCCCTGTTCACCCTCGCTGGCTGCGAAACCGCGAGCGGCATTCGGCCGGCTGGGCGCGGCATCGCCGAGATCGCCGACACCGACCCAAAGTCCGCTTCCGCCAATATTGATTCGCTTACCGAGGTGATTCGACGCAATCCGTCGAGCGCCGAAGCCTATAATACGCGCGGCGTCGCTTATGCCCGCGTGGGCCGCTTCCAGGAAGCGGTCGGCGACTTCACTCAGGCCGTCAAGCTCGAGCCCAATAATGCGCCGGCTTATACGAATCGCGCGCTCGCGCTTCGCCAAATGGGCCAGAACGATGCCGCGCACGCCGACTTCGATCGGGCCATCGAGGTAAATCCCAAACATGCGCCCGCCTATGTCGGTCGCGCTAATTTGCTCCGGGCCCAGGGTAATCTCGATCAAGCGCTCTCAGATCTCGATCAAGCGATCCGCCTCAATCCGGAAAGCGCGCAGGCCTTTCACGCGAGGGGGCTGATCCACCAGAGACGCGGCGATAACGCGCGCGCCGTAACGGATTTTGACAACGCGATCGACCGCGATCCCTTCGCCGCAGCGCCTTATCAAGCGCGCGGCGAAAGCCTGGTTGCGCTCGGCAAATTTGACAAGGCGGTCGAGGACTTCAACGCTGCGCTCAATGTCGACAATAAGAGCGCGCTCGCTTGGGCTTGGCTCGGCCTCGCCTATGATAAAAGCGGGAACAAGCCTAAGGCGCAAGAGTCCTATCAGCGCGCGTTACAGCTCGACCCGCAGCAGCCGATCGCCAAACAGGGCGCGCGGGGCTAGCGCGTTCTACGCGCGCTGATCTTCTTGCCACTGCCGGTAGATCGCGACCACAAAGGCGATCACGAGCACCAACGCGCACCCAGCGATTGATAGGCCGAGTTCTAAGGTTCGGTGGTCAGTGACATGCACATAGGTCGGCAGCGCCGAATCCGCGGCCGCCATATCGCCCGCGACCCAGCCCAAAAGACCTGCGCCGGCCCAGACGAGCAAGGGAAACCTCTCCAGCACTTTAAGAAGCGCGCCGGCGCCGAACATCACGATCGGCACTGACAATAACAGGCCGAATACGATGAGAGTGGTCGAGCCGCGCGCCGCCGCGGCGATGGCGATCACATTGTCGAGCGACATCACTGCGTCCGCCATGACGATTGCGCCAACCGCGCTCCAGAGGTTGGGTTTGGCTTTGACGTCGGAGTGCTCGGTCTCGTCGATGAGCAATTTCACGGCGACGATGAGCAGCAGCGCGGCGCCAACGAGCTTCAAATAGGGGATCGTCATAAGTTGAACGATGACCAGCGTGAATGCGATGCGCAGAACGATTCCCCCGAGCGCACCGAGAAATACGCCCCAGCGCCGTTGACGGACCGGAAGCTGCCGGCATGCAAGCGCGATCAAAATGGCGTTGTCGCCCGAGAGGAGAAGATTGATCCAGATGATCTCGAAGACTTCCCAGCTAATGGCGAAATCTAGAGACATGCGCGCCTTCCTATCGGGCAAAGCCCATTCGTGCGAAGCAGACGAGAAGGAATCCGTCGGACGGCTCCGCCTCTAAAGCAGCGTGATCATGTTTTGACGAAGACGGAAACCTGCCACTGACGCTCGTCACGCTTTTGCGTTGCATTATCGCGTTTCCAAAGAAGAGGAAACCCGCCGCTAAGCTTATGCGGCGTGATTTTTCTTCGCTCAGAGGAACATCGGGCTTTACCGCGTGTTTTTTGGCGAACATCCTCTTCCCTGGAAGTCGTTCCGCTACACACGAATCTTGGCGGTTATGTCGCCAATGTGACGGAAGAGCGTTTGCAAAACGCCCCTGAATACGCCGGCGAAGAGAGCTGGTCGGATCGCGACTGGGAAATCAGGCTGAACAAAAACTACGGCGCTGCTCCTTATGGGGAGGATACAACCATATCGACGTCAAAGGGCGATGAGTCGCCACGCGGCGGCTGGTGAAGTCCACTGACGCAGGCAGTTAAAGAGGCGAAGCCAATCTGGCTTCGCCTCTTTTGCAGCTTATATCTAGTTGAAGCCTTAATTTCGAAAGATCGCGAGGGCTCAATTTATGCGCAAGGTTGTAGCCGCATTCTTTGCATGCTGCGCGCTGAGCGGCGGCGCCGCCGCCCAGCAGATTGCTCAGGAACGTGGCCGGGCCGAGATCGAATCCACTCTCAGACGCATCAAACTTCCCCCAGGTTTCTCGATTTCGCTCTATGCGATCGCGCCCGGCGCGCGCACCCTCGCGGTCGGTCGAGATGGTAAAGCGATCTTCGTCGGCACGGAGGAGAAAAACGCCTATGTGATTACGCCCGGCGAAAACAAGGCCGCGGCCGTCGAGCGCTTCGCGCCGT
>VGDY01000165.1 GCA_016869555.1 Alphaproteobacteria bacterium
CTGTCGCGCCAATGGAGCCGCGGTAGGCGCGAAGGCCTGCGCGCGCGAGGCAGCGAGCGACGCCCCTAGACCTGCGAAAAGAGCTGTAAGGAATTCGCGTCTTTCCATGTAAACCTCCCCTAGGTCTGCTGATTCAGCTTATGCGGCCCGCCCTCGCGCCGACGGCGCGACGCGAACGGCGGCTCACAACTTGCTCACAATGGGCTATATAGGGGTTTTGCACAACAGTCGTCGGTTGGACCGACGTGGATAGGGATTGAATATCGGGCTGGTCGAACGGCTGGAAACCGACGTTTGAACCTCGGGGCGCGCTTAGAATTCGGCGCAGTGCTTTTGGAGCGCCACGACAGAGAGGCGATGTGAACATGCGCGGGAACGTTTTCCCCTTGACCTCTAAAATCGTTTCGTCGCTCTCTTTCGGGAGACCGCGGATTTCTCGTCTGGCAACCGCTCTTCTCGCATCGTTGTTTGTTGTTTGCGGGGCAGCCTCGACAAAAGCCAGAGTTTGTCAAGATACGCCAGCGGAAAGACAGGAAATCGATGTATTGCCCGGCACAAGCGTTAGAGTGATGTTTTTCCAACGTGGAGCAAAAGCGAGCTATATTGAAATATGCAAGATATACGGGCAGGAAATGAAACTGATGTTTGCCGCCGCGGCTGGGCCCGGGGGGTGGCGCCACGCCATAACTTTTCCCGCTGAGAGCGGCGGATTTTACGTGAAAAACTACTCGGCGCAAATCTCGGGGCCGGTTCGGCGACGGTGGATCGGGATGAGAAGGATCGCCACGCCTTTCGGATACACGTTTAATTGGTTCGACGAAGCTGGAAAATTCAATCCAAATACAGTCGTCGAATTTTGTCTTTACACTGGGCTGGCGAAATGCCCGCGCCATTTTCCCATACACCACGCTAAGAATTTGGCGCAGATGAGCGAATACGGCCGAGAGCGATGGTTGCTGCGCTGGGCGAGAAAACACGGCCATGAAAAGCGCGCGCCAAATTGAGTTTCAAACTCAGAAATGACGAGATCGGCATGCGATGACTTGCCCGGGGCATTCAATCTAATCTGCCGCGCGGTTGCTCCAGCAGGCTGGAGGAAAGCGCCGTTACGTCATGCCAAATGGCGCTAGAGCGCGCCGAAATAAACTCCGGCGCACTTGTTGTCGGCGATGAAGTCGTGCAGACATCCGCAAATTAAGATGACAAACAGAATAGCAAATTCTACGGCTCTTCCGAGCGCGATTCCGCCGGCGCATATGTTGTCGCCTGATGAGACGGCGGAGTGCCTTCAGGTCCAGCCCGAAGTTGGTCTCGGGTTGGAGGAGGTTGAGCAGCGTCGTCAGCTGTACGGAATGAACCGGCTGCCTGAGGAGCCGCCGCGCTCGGCCTTGATCGTATTCTACACGCAGTTCAAGAGCATTTTAATCGTGATCTTGTTCGGCGCCGCGCTCATTGCCGCGACTATCGGCGACCTCAAGGACGCGGCGGCTATTCTGGCCGTCGTCGTCATCAACGCTTTCGTCGGATTTATCCAAGAATACCGCGCTGAACGGAGTCTCGCGGCTCTGAAAAAAATGTTGCCGCCGAGCGCGCGCGTGAGAAGGGAAAGCGTCACATGTCAAGTGAGCGCCGACGACCTCGTGCCGGGCGATATCGTGCTGCTCGAAGCCGGCGATCGCGTGCCCGCGGATGGCAGGTTGTGGGTCGCAGCCGGGCTGGAGATCGACGAATCGGCGCTGACCGGCGAGTCACAGCCGGTCGGTAAGCAAGTCGCGCGTGTCGGTGTGGCAAACGCTCCCTTGGGCGATCGGTCGAATATGGCGTACATGAATACGATGGTGACGCGCGGTCGCGCCGAGTTGATCGTGACCGCCATCGGCGCGCAGACCGAGATGGGTCGATTGTCCTCTGAATTGGCGGCCGCTGAAGAGCCGCCAACTCCCTTGCAAATTCAACTCAACCACCTCGGAAAACGTCTCGGCGCGATCGCATTGACCCTTGTCGGTCTGCTGTCCTTTCTTGAAGTGTTGCGGGGCAGCGACCTCGTCCACGTCTTGATGGACGCGATCGCGCTTGTCGTCGCCGCCGTCCCGGAGGGCTTGCCGGTGGTGGTCACCGTGACTCTTGCGCTCGGCATGCGCCAGATGGCGCGCCAGCGCGCGATTGTAAGACGCCTGGCCAGCGTCGAAACCTTAGGCTGCACGACGGTTATCTGCTCCGACAAGACCGGAACCCTCACACTTAATCAAATGACGGCGAGGGCTTTCTTTTTTCAGGGAGATTTATACGAGGTCTCTGGCGAAGGCTATCAAACGGAAGGCTGCGTTCGACGTGAGGGATCAAGTCAGATGTTGGCCGACTTGTCCCCGTTTCTAACCCCTCTCGCCGCATGCAACGATAGTTATGTTGACGACGGAGCGTTCGTGGGCGACCCGACTGAAGCCGCCCTGTTGGTCTTGGCGGCAAAAGGCGGGGTGTCGCAGACCGACGTCGCCCGAAGGCTCCCGCGAATTGCCGAGATTCCTTTCGATTCGACACACAAATACATGGCCACCTTCCATTCGGAGGGCGACCAGATTCATTTGTTCGTCAAAGGCGCTCCCGAGCTGTTGGTCGACCGCTGCGTCGATTGGCTTGCGAACGATGGGAAACAATCGTTGCGTGACAATGTTCAACAATTATTCGACGCCGAAATCCTCTTGCTGGCGGAACGTGGCCTGCGCGGGCTGCTAATCGCTATGCGCACCTTCCCGATTGAGGAATTCGATTCCTCCTCGGACTTGGCCGCTTGGGTCGATAAGCTGACGTTCGTCGGCTTGGTTGGCCTTTTGGACCCGCCCCGCCGAGAGGCGAAGGAGGCCATCGCCCAGTGTCGCCGAGCTGGCGTCGCAGTAAAGATGATCACCGGAGACCATCAAGTTACGGCGACGGCGATCGCCAGAGAACTTGGTTTGGAAGGGGCGTCAGTCGATGGGCCACTTCTCGACCGGCTGGACTCGCTTGAACTGTCATCCATCATTGACGATATCGTGGTGTTCGCCCGCGTCACGCCGGCGCACAAGGTAAAAATCGTGCGTGCGTTGCAGGCGAAGGGCCATGTCGTTGCAATGACAGGCGACGGCGTCAACGACGCGCCAGCCTTGAAACAAGCCGATATCGGCGTCGCCATGGGACGCAACGGCACTGCTGTGGCCAAAGAGGCGGCGACCATGGTGCTCACGGATGACAATTTCGAAACGATCGTGAGCGCTGTTCGGCACGGACGCGTGCTCTATGACAACATCGTGAAATTTGTCCGCTTCCAGCTTTCTACCACGGTTGGCGCGATCCTCACTGTTTTCTTCGCGCCTCTCGCTGGTCTACCAGAGCCATTCACGCCTATTCAGATCTTGTGGATTGCAATAATCATGGATGGCCCGCCTGCTGTCTCTCTCGCGCTTGACGCGGCGCGGCCCGGCATCATGGCCGAGAAGCCGCGGAGCCGGACCGAAGCCATACTCACGGGCGCGCGCCTGACGCAGATCCTTGGCTTCGGGATCACGATGATGGTGGGCACGCTCGCCGTATTGTTCGTTGGCCTCAGCACAGGCGCGGAGCAGCGTGCGCTAACGATGGCCTTTACAACCTTTGTGCTTTTCCAATTCTTCAATCTGTTCAACGCTCGCAATGAGAACGGCACGGCCTTTGACGCCCACCTTTTTGGCAACAAACTGCTATGGCTTTCGCTGGCTGCGGTGTTGGCGCTCCAGGTGGTCGCGGTCCATTGGCCGCCCGCGCAGGAAGTTTTCAAGACAACCGACTTGAGCGCGATTGATTGGGGCTTCGCCGTCGGCGTCGCGGCGCAAATATTGCTCTTCGAGGAAGCGCGCAAGGCGGGACAAGTCGCTCTGCGTTGCGTTCGCCGACGGTTTGCCGGATGAAACGATTCGACTTGTGGACCTTATGCCAGCCCTCATTAATTAGAAAACCATGCGCCCAGTCGCGCAGGCCGATGGGCACGATGCGCCAAGACTGCTCGAGGAGTTTGTTCGAGGGGTCGCAACAACGGTCGGCGATGTCATCGGAGGATTTGAAAACGTGGGTTGAGAGCGCGTTGTCGTGCATGAACTGCGAGACATTCTCCGCCGAATTGAATTCGGGGCATTTGAGCGGCTGAGGCGGGAGGGTGATATTGGCCGGAACGACGAGCTTGTCGGTCATGTGTCAGCCGGCTTGGTCGAGCAGGACTGCGGCGTGCGCGCCGCCAGAGTCATCACAAATGACAGCATCGATCGGAGGGGACTGTTAATGAACCTGGATCTTAAGTCTCGTCCCGAACTCAAAATCCGGCGCGTCAATCTGGACACCGGCCGCGAAAATATCGTTGTGATGTCGAGACATTCACGCGCTTTGCGCCCGGAAGTGTTTCGCGGATTCAGCCGTGTCGAGCTCCAGAGCGGCGTGAAATTGATGCTGGCGACGCTGCTTATCACCGATGACGATTCGCTGGTCGGGAGTGAGGAACTCGGCCTTGCCGAGCCGGCGTTCCGACGCTTCGCCTGTCCCGTCGGCAGCCTTGTCGGCGTGACGCCGGCGCGGCCGCCGGAAAGTCTTGAAGCGGTGCGCGCAAAAATTTTGGGGCGCGCCCTAAAACCTGAGGACATCACCGCGATCATCGGCGACATCTCGCGCTTCCGCTATTCGGACATGGAAATCGCCGCTTTCCTCGTGGGCTCGGCAAGCTTCACCACAACGGCCGAACTGCTGGCGTTGACGCGGGCAATGGCGGAGGCCGGGACTCAGTTGCGCTGGGAACGGCCGATCGTGGTGGACAAGCATTGCATCGGCGGCATCCCAGGCAATCGGACCTCGATGATTGTCGTGCCCATCGTCGCCGCTCACGGCCTCATGATCCCCAAGACGTCCTCGCGCGCGATAACTTCGCCGGCTGGCACCGCCGATACGATGGAGGTGCTCGCGCGGGTGGAGATCGGCATCGACGAAATGAAGGAGATCGTCACCGCCTGTCATGGTTGCCTCGTATGGGGCGGTCGGGTCAATCTGTCGCCCGCGGACGACATCCTTATTTCCGTGGAGCGTCCGCTCGGCATCGATACCCGCGAACAGATGGTGGCGTCGATCATGTCGAAAAAGATGGCCGCCGGATCGACGCACTTGCTGATCGACATCCCCGCCGGCCCGGCCGCCAAAGTCGCGACCGCGACCGAGGCGATGCGCTTACGCAAATTGTTTGAATTCGTGGGCGACCAATTAGGCGTCGCCGTCGAAGTCGTGACAACCGACGGGCGCCAGCCGATCGGCCGCGGGATCGGCCCGGCGCTGGAGGCGCGGGACGTGATGGCGGTGCTCTCCAACGAACCCGACGCGCCACGCGACCTGCGCGAAAAATCTCTCCGCCTCGCGGCGCATCTGCTCGAATATGACCCAGAAATTCGCGGCGGAGGCGGCTATGCGCGGGCGCGCGAACTGCTCGACAGCGGCGCGGCGCTCAAAAAGATGCAGCGGATTATCGATGCTCAGGGCCCCTCGACCTGCCGCGCCGATCTTGGCGCGTTGACCGGGGAAATAACGGCCGACAAGGATGGCGTCGTGGAGAGCATCGACTGCCTGCGGCTCAACCGTCTCGCGCGCATGGCGGGCGCTCCGATCGACAAAGGCGCGGGCATCATGGTGTTTAAGAAGATTGGCGACGAAGTCGAACAGGGCGAGCCGCTCTATCGCATTTACGCCTGCGAACACTCGGAATTCGAGTTGGTGATGGACGCGGCCAACGCTCAGTCTGGCTACGCGATCAATGGCCGGTCGTCGTCACTGGCTGCGACTGCATGATTAAACCGGTCGTCCTCCAATGCCTGCCGTCGAGCGCTGCCGAGGCGCGGCGGATTGCCGTCCGTTTGGGCATAGAGACGGACGAGATCGCGATTCATACATTCCCCGACGGGGAGATTCGCGTCGCCGTCGGCCCAGCCGCATCCGTCACCATTATCCATGCGTCCCTGGATTGGCCGAATGACAAGCTTCTCGCGCTACTTTTTGCTTCCGAGGCGCTGCGCCGGAGCGGCGCGCGCCGGCTGGTGCTGGTCGCGCCTTATCTTTGTTACATGCGCCAGGACGCCGCGTTTCGGCCCGGCGAGGCGATCAGCCAGCGCGTCGTCGGCGGGCTGCTCTCTGATGCGTTCGATCGCATCGTGACGATCGACGCGCATTTGCACCGCACGACCGACATTCGCGAGGTGTTTCCGGGTATCGACGCCGACAATCTCTCGGCTATGCCAGTCATCGCCGAGGCTCTGCGAATGACCGGGTTCGATCCAGCGACCGTGATTGTCGGACCCGATTCTGAATCCGAGGCGTGGGTGAGCGATCTTGCCGGCCGCCTCGGATTGCCCTACCTCGCGGCGCGCAAAACGCGGCGCGGCGACCGTTCCGTGGATATTGAATTGCCCGATCCAGATGCCGTCGCTGGCCGTTCCGTCCTGCTGGTCGATGACCTTGTGTCGTCGGGCGGAACGCTTGCGGCCTGCGCCCGCGCGTTGGCCGCCGCCGGGGCGAAGACGGTCGACGCCATCATAACCCATGCGCTGTTTCCGCCAGCGACCATGGACGAATTCGCCCGCGCCGGTATCCGCTCGGTCCGTTCAACGAGCAGCGTTTCGCATCCCACCAACGCCTTTGCGCTTGATGCGCTGCTCGCTGCGGCGTTGCAGAACGAATTGGGATGGGCGGAGCCGAAAGATTCAAATCCATGAATGCATGCGGAGCGACGCAGCTGGTCCGTGATCGTTCTGATAGGGCGTTCGATAGGGCACCTGAAGCAGGGCTCGCTGGGCGTACGCCAGATGACATTGACTGCTTCGTTCCGGCGGCCGCGAATGAGCGCCTTGTCCTTGAAGTCGGCGCCCTTTTCGACGTGAGACAATTATGGCAGTTCCGCGACCGGTCAAACCGCACCGGCTTCACGTTATTGAGCCACGCTGTCTCGTCGTAACAACGGACTATGCATTGCTCGCATTTTATTGGCTGAGCGCGTCCCGTAGATAAGCAGTGGCGCCGCCCAAGGTGAAAAGCTTGTTATAGTCAACCTCGGGAATG
>VGDY01000166.1 GCA_016869555.1 Alphaproteobacteria bacterium
GCTGCGGCGCGCGCAAGGCGCCATCGATCAGCCCATGGCGCTTGAGCGCGCCGATGACGTCGCGACTGATCTCTTTGCCGGCGACCGACGAGAGTTCGGCGCGGGTGGCGGGTTGGAGATAGGCGATCGCGGTGACGGCCAAAATCTCGGTCGGAGTCAATTCGGGCGCGCGGGCGTCGCGCAAATCGTCGCCGCACGCCGCCCGGATCGCGCCCGCGAAGCGCGGCTTGGTGCGCAGCTGATAGCCGCCGGCGACGAAGACGAGCTCATAGGGCCGCGCGCGTAACTCGTCGCGGATGTCGCCGATCAGATCGTCGAGATTGCAAGTCGAGCCAACCAGCCTGGCGAGCGCCTCGCGCGGCACCGGGCTTCGTGCGGCGAAAATGACGGCTTCGACGCGCCCCATCCACTCGCGCCAGCGCGCAGCTTCCGGTAATTCCATAAGCACAGGGTCGAATGAGTCGAGCAACTCGCTTTCTTTCGGGCGGCCCATGTTTGCGCCTCACCTTGCTTCCTGACGCGTTCGCTTCATCGAACCCGTCTCCAATTTGCTCGGAAACGCTTCCTTAAAGCACGTTTCCCGCGCCGAACGGGGATCCACTTCGGCGGGAAACGCTTCAGAGCCCATAGAGCCGGAAGCTCGATCGCCCCGAAAGTTCGCGCACGGCGCCAAGTTCGATGAGCCGATCGAACAGACGCCGCGCGGCCCGGTCGGAGAGATACGCCGTTCGCGCGGCGCGCGCCGGCGAAACGCAGTCGTCATCGAGCAGCATTTCGATCACGCGCGCCGCGCCCTTGGCGCGCAATTTCGGCGCGGCGTCGCAAAGTTTTTGCGTCTGGCGCGACAGGATAATGGCGAGGTCGGCCGCCTCGCGCGCGGCGAGTGCGTATGCGGCGGCGAGCGCGTTCGACCAGTCGCCATCGCCCGGACGTGGTCGGCGGCCGTGTTGCGCACGGCGCAAAGCGGGATGAGCGATCTCTGTCACCAGCAGCGGAATTGGCAAACGCCACGCGAGCTTTTGCGCCAAAGCGACGTCGGCGAGCCAGAGGGCGAGGATTTCGGCGTCGATCGCGGGGACGGCCTCCAGATAAGACATAGCGGCTTCGCTCGCATTCGCCGCAGCAGCGAGCGGATTGTCGGCGCTTGTGACAGCTTCTCGCAGTGAATCAGCGAGCCCCGGCGTGTCCGAATCGCTCTGCGCCCCGAGACGTTGGGCGGCAAGCGACAAAGTCGCTACGTCAAATCCCACGGAGCGCGTCGCAAAAAGTCGCCATATCCGATGAACGCGTCCGGCAGGAGTTGTCTCGGTGCCGCCGCCCAGATGTTCGGCGTCGCGCAACGCCGCTTCGTCTTCGCGCAGCCGGGCGAGACGCGCACAAGTAGAGGCGGCCTTGAGGGCGAGGCGTTGGCGTAGGACGCCACAGAAGCACGGTTCGACGCCGGCGTCGCCAGACCGCAGAATCTGGTCGAGGGCGAGCAGATTGGCGCCGGCGAAAAAGGCCGCCGCTTTGGAATCATCACCAGTGCTCGCTTCGAACCGTGTCCAGCGCGGCGGCGGTTGGATTTCCAAGGAATAGTGTGGCTCAGCCGAGCGACTGCTGCGGGTCAGCGCGCGTCGTTTCTTCGTCGCGATCGACGACGCTCGCGTGTCAATCGATGCGGTCGAATCGATTTCGAGCATCTCAAGATCGTAATCGAAAGCGGCGCTTTGTCACTCAAATTTGCGCCCTATCCGCCGGGCTTGTCGTCTTGCTCATATGTCCGATAATCTGCGCTTATCGGACATGATTCGATGCGCCCGCGTTTCCGGGCGTTGACCGCAATTTTGAGTCTATCGAAGCTGTCGGCCCGTCGCGGATTGTGAGACTCGGGCGGTTTCTGGAATTTTTGGCGCAGGATTGTGAGACTGGCGGCGCACAATTGTGAGACTGGCGAGTCGGAATTAATGAGACTGAACCGGGGTTTTTGAGACTGGCGCATGCTTTCGGGCCTCTGCCAGGCGCATCAGCGCCCCGATTTTCGCTTCGGCACCGAGCCCTGCGAGCCGCTCGGCGTTCTCGGCGA
The DNA here is from genome assembly GCA_016869555.1 of Alphaproteobacteria bacterium. Lineage (GTDB taxonomy): Bacteria > Pseudomonadota > Alphaproteobacteria > Rhizobiales > Beijerinckiaceae > Methylocystis. The sequence continues at coordinate 2,066 of VGDY01000166.1, forward strand.
CCAAATCCGTCGCCAACCGCCGCCAGACATCGTCGCGCTCCGAACCCCGGCGCCAGTGTAACGCCAGGCCGACCGCGCGCGGGGGCGCCCGCTTCCTTCTCTCGGATTCGATCCGCCGGCGCAGCGGCGCGGGCCACGAACGTAGGATCCCACAAAGGCGCGCCTCGCCCTCCGCGTCGCTCGCGGCGAGCGCCTTGACGGCTTCCGCGACGGGGGCGTCGCTCAGCCGCCCGAGGCCCACGGCCAGCGCGTAGGTTTGAAGCAAGGATCCGCGCGCGAGCGCGGAGAGGCCCGGCGCGACGGCTTTGGCGAAGACTGGCGCCGCGCGGTCATATTCGGGCACGACGACGGGCAGAGTCTGCCGGGGAACGAGGCGGCTCAGCGCCTCGTGAAACCTGCGCTCTCGGAACGTCGCCCCAGGGATTTCCACGAGCTTCGGCGGCGACGGGCGGCGGTAAGACGCCGTGAGAAAATCCAACAGGCTGACGAGGCTCGGCGTGGCCGAAGCATCGCCGTCCTCCTCCTCGCTCGCCCAAGCTCCCAGCCGGGCGGCGCCGCGCTGGGCGAAAGGATCGAGACGCGCCAGAGCTTCGCCGGAGAAACGATCCGCCAACGCCGGACCGTGAAGAGGTCGCATCCGCGCGCCATGGCAGGGGCACCAGAACACCCAGGGGAGCGCCTCGCACTTGCGCTTGATGGCGGGGTTGTCGGCACAGGCAGGACAAATCCGTCGTCCCCGCCGCGCAACCAAGCCCCGCGCACGCGGGCGCAGCTCGGCGAAGGTCATCGCGCACAAAGCGTCGAGGCTTTGGCCCGTGGCCGCCGCGATCGCGGCGGCCTCCCCGGCCCCCAGCCGCCATTCGAGATCGCCTATGAAATCCGAGCTTGATGGCCTCTCCCCGATCCCGAAGTGCTCGAGAAGCCCGCCGCTCGTCACTCCGTAAAGCGCGGCGAGCCGCGCCAGCCAGGACGAGAGGCGTTCATCAGCTGCAGGCGCCAGGACAACCGGCAAGCGGTATCTCAGGGGATGATCCGCCTCCGTCATCGTCACACCGCCGCGCCCAACATGGCGCCAGCGACGCGGGGATCCTCGAGGCTTCCGAGCATGACGCGTTCCTCCCCGCTTTCGATGGCAGCGACGGCGAGGTTGGTCATCAGCTCGAAAATCGCGGCGGTGATTCCGCCCGTGAGATCCAAAATGCGCTTCAACGCGCGGTCGCCGCAGTCGCTTTCGCGGCGCAACGGAAGGGTGCGCAAGAGACTGCCGATCAGGCCGTCGAAATCCTCGTCGTTGCGCCACTGCGGCAAGGCGAAGGCCTCAAACCGACGCACCAGCTGATCATCGGTTTTCAGCGCGTTGCGCGCCTCCTGCGTGCCGAGGCAGACCAGCGGAATGCGCAGTTCGTTGCCGAGAAACCGCAACAGGTTAAGGAACCGCATCTGCTCGCGCACCGTGCCGGCCCGCAAGCTGTGAACTTCGTCGATGACGAGGAGGTTCGGCCTCATTTCCGAAAGAAGACGCAACGCCCGGCTCTCCAGGGAGCCGACCGTCGCGCGCGCCGGCTCCGGGGCGCCGATCGCCGCCAGCAACCGCTTGTAGAAGCGCCCCTCGTCGGGGCCCGCGACCATCTGCACGACGACCACCGGCATGCGCTTCAGCCCGCTCGCCTCGTCGAAACGCGCCGGATGATCGCGCGCAAACTTCTCGACAATCATCGTCTTGCCCATGCCGCTCGCGCCGACAATCAGCAAATTGGGCATGCGGGCGCGCGGCGGAAAGGCGATGAGGTCGCCGAGCTTGTCGAGCGCCTGGCGGGCGCGCGGATAATCGATCCAGCGATCGACCCGGATGCGGCGAATGCGCTCCTCGGCGCTGAGCGCGGCGATCTCCCGGCTCGCGAGGAAAAGATGCTCGAAGCCGTCAGTCATCCCATTCCTCCACCGGAAAATACGGCAGCGCCCGCGGTGGGTCCGGCGCGGGCAAAGCCAACGGTTCGATGGCTTGCTCGACCCGAGGTGGGCGCCTGGCTTGCGCGCGACGCGTCGCCTTCGTCGTGCGCACCGCTTCGTCGACGAGGGCGCGCTGAGCGAGAATAGTCGAGAAGATGAGGTCTTCGTCGACCGTCCGCCGCCCCGCGGCGCGCAAGGCGCGCAACGCAGCGTGGTGTTCCCACAAAGCGATTGCAGGACGCGTCAAATCCGCCGGTCGGGCCTCGCAATAGTCCGATCCGACCCGAACGAAGATCCGCGACAGATCACGGGGATCGTATTTGAGCGTCAGCTCGCCGTCGCCGTGTCCAACGAGCCAGCGCAGGTCATCGGACCAATAGCGAATCTGGAAGAGATGCAGGCCGTTCCGTTGCAAAATCCGAGTCTTGGCCGGCAAGAAGTCGATGAGGAAAAGTCGGGGATCCTTCGGGGAGCGCACGGCGGTTCCGGCGATCCCTTCATTCCACGCCGCATTCGGCGGCCGCCCCAAGGCCTTGTGGACGCGGGCGTGATAGACGCCGGCGATTTCGAGCGCGAGATAGGTTTCGAGCTCTCCCAAAGTCAGCGCCGCCGTTTGCTCGGGATCGAGATCGCCACGCTCGCGCACGTTGGAAAAATGCGAGCCGGGGAGCAAATGGACGGCGCCCATCATCGTGCCGATCAAACGCTCGACATGGCCGCCAAAACGCGGCGTTCCCGGCGGCCGGTAGACAAGCCGAATCCCATGTTCCTCGCAGGCGCGCTCAAAAGCTGCGGCATGGAATTCGGCGCCGTTGTCGACGTGGATGATCCCCGGCAAGCCCCGCGCCGGCCAGGCGGCGGCGACGCCCCGCGCCGCGAGCCAAGCGGTCTTGTCCATCACCGCATGCGTGAGACAGAGCGCCACGGCGAGAAGCGACGGTGGCTCGAGCGACAGGTGAAATCCCATCACCATGCGCGTCTTGATGTCGATGGCGAGCGTCAAGGTCGGACGCCCCAGCGCCAGACGAGTGTCGGGGTCGACCACCGTGACGTCGACTGACGTGTGATCAATTTGCATGACGTCGAGCGGCCGTTCCGCCTCGAAGCGGCCAGGAGTCGCGAGAAAAACCGGCTCCGACTTTCCCTTACCCTCGCGCTTGCGCAGCAGATCCGCCTGGTTTTTGGCGATAAGCCACCGCTGGAGACGGCGGATGGAGGGAACTGACAGGCCGCCGGCGCGACAATCCGCGGCGATCTCGCGCCAATACCGCGTCAACGTCGGCTTGCGTCGCGTCGCGTAGAGTTCTTCGAAATGCCGCTCGACGATCGTCAGCACCGCCGGATCAAATGGCTGCACGCCCGGCCCTGGTCCGCGTCGACGCGGCAGCAGCGAACTCGTGCGGGCACTGTCGCGAAACCGCCGCAGCCAGCGGAACAATGTCGCCCGGCTCGTCCCGAGCTCTTCCATGGCGTCGCGGATCGCCGCTTGCGAGGGGCGCGCTGGCAGTTGCGACAGAACGCGCTCACGTTGTTGCGCGATCGCCCAAGCGTCCTGGTTGGCCGTTTCGTGATCCATGGACAGCCTCAAAAATTGGCTGCAGTCTGGTCTCACAAACTCCGAATCAAAACGAACGCCAGTCTTACAAACCCCGACTCAATCTCATAATTGCGCCTCTCGTAAGGCCTTGAAATGTCCAATGACGGAGTCTCAACATTCCCATCATCCCGACAGAGATGGCGGACATCGACGACCCGTTCGAGAGCGGCCAGGCGCCCCTCACAGAGCGGCCCCCCTCCCCGCTTCTCACTGCGCTCTCCGAAAAGGCCCGCGATTACGCCCGCAACGCCCGCGCGGACAACACAAGGCGCGCTTACGACGCGGATTGGCGGCAATTCGCCGCCTGGCTGCGCCGCCAAGGGCTTGACCCCCTGCCCCCGGACCCGCAAACCGTCGGCCTGTATTTGACCACCTGTATCGAGGGCGGGCGGGGTCACGAGCCGGTGTCCGTCGCCACTTTGGAGCGCCGGCTCGCCGGGATTTGTTGGCATTACCGCCAGCGCGGCGAACCGCTCGACACAAGCGACCGGCATATTTCGACGGTGCTCGCCGGCATTCGCCGCGCCCATGGCCGCCCGCCGGCGCAAAAGGAGGCGATCTTCGCTGACGAACTATTGGCGATGATGGCGACGCTCGAGATGGATCTGCGCGGCCTGCGCGACCGCGCCATTCTGGCGGTCGGCTTCGCCGGCGGCTTGCGCCGCTCCGAGATCGTCGGGCTCGATTGCGGCCCCGACCAAAGCGAAGACGGGACCGGCTGGATCGAGATTTTTCCCTCTGGCGCGGATCTATCCAGCGCCAGCAGAGACTCCGCCGATGTTTCGAGCGCCAGCAATAGCGAGGGCGGGCTATTGCTCACCCTTAACGGCAAGACCGGCTGGCGCGAGGTCGAAATCGGCCGCGGCTCCCGTCCCGAAACCTGCCCCGTCGCCCTGCTCGAGACCTGGTTGCGGCTCGGCCGGATCAGTCACGGGCCCCTCTTCCGCCCAATTGCGCGCAAGAATGGCGGCGTTTCCGCCAACCGGCTGACTGACAAGCACGTCGCCCGCCTGGTGCAGAAAACCGCGCTGGCCGCGGGGATTCGCGGCGATCTGACCGAGGGCGAACGGCGTCTGGCCTTTTCCGGCCATTCCTTGCGCGCCGGCCTCGCCTCTTCGGCGCAGATCGAAGAGGCGCATGTCCAAAAACATCTCGGTCACGCCTCCGCCGAGATGACGCGGCGCTATCAGCGCAAGCGCGACCGCTTTAAGGTCAATCTCACCAAGGCCGCGGGGCTCTGAGTCCGGCTCGGCGCATCTTGGCCACGATCCAAGCCCGCAATCTTAAGCGTTTACGCCGCCTCGGTGACTGCTCTCACTTCAAGGTGCACGCCGGTTCGGTTTTGCAGCGCATTGA
>VGDY01000167.1 GCA_016869555.1 Alphaproteobacteria bacterium
GCGGACGAGACGCGCTGCGCGCGCATGTGCGTCGCGTCGACGTCGACTATGAACCGCTCGAGGCGGAAATTCTCGCGGTTCTGGTCGAAGGCGACAACAGCGCGCTGCGGTGGCTGAGCAGTTGGCGCCACCGCGCGACGGGCGAGATCCATCGCATGGATATGGCGCATTTTCTGCGTTGGCGGAACGGGCTGGTTTCGGAAATGCATGAATTCCGCGACTATCATTGCGTTTCGCGCGGCGCGGATTTGTTGCCGAAAAGTCTTCACGAGATTCTCAATCCGCGCAGCCCGGGACTGGCGCGCGACGAAATGGCGCGCCGTCTGGTCGCCATGAGCCGCTTCTCCGGCGGGCCCGACATCGCATTGTTCCGCGAAATTTGTTCGCCCGACGTGGTGTGCGAATTCGTCGGCGACCGGGCGACGATTTCTTATGCCGGACGCCATCGCGGCATTGGAGCGCTGATCAACATCGTGCGTGGCGTCGGCATGGAATTCGAGCAGTTGGGGCATGCAACGCCAGACGAAGTCATCGTCGACGGCGGAAGCGCGGCGACGCGTCGAACTGTCGAATGGCGTCACCGCGGCACCGGTCGTCGCGGCCAGGTTCAGCTCGCCGATTTCGTGCGTTTCGAAGATGGCCGCATCGTCGAGATCGTCGAATTTCGCGACAGCACGGCGCTTCTACAAATGCAGGCGTAGCAAAACGCCGCGACATGCAATCTCCGCCCCGACGCCGGCGCGGTCAAGGAGCAGTCCGACTGTGACTCTCGAAATCCTGGAGGTCGACCGGCTTGAGTGTCGCTTTGTCGATCACCATTGGGATTTCGCAAAGGAGCGGTCCGACATGATTGAGCGTCACTGGGAGGCGCGCCGGCGCGCCAATCCGGCGCTCTATGACGGCCTGGTGCTGCTCGCCTGTCGCGTCGCGCGTGCGATCGGCGAGGATGGCGCGCGCATCCTGCGGATGTCGCTCTTTAAGACGCGCTTCTCACGCTTTCTCGCCTGGCGCGATCTCGGTTGGCCGGACAAGTCCATTTACAACTGCTTCTCGATGCCGGCGGTCCGCGCCCGCGACGGCGCCTATCTCCTCGGCGAGATGGGGCCAAGCCACTCCTATGCCGGCCAGCTCTACTTTCCCTGCGGCACGCCCGATCCCTCCGATATCCTCGCTGACGGCGGCGTCGACCTTGCCGGCAGTCTGGCGCGCGAACTCGCGGAAGAAACCGGCCTCGACGCGGCCGAGGCGCGAGCGGCGGCGAACTGGACGGTCATCTTCGATCGCCAGATCGTCGCCTGCATCAAGAGACTGGATTTTGACGCGCCGTCGCAGGCCGTTACCGCGAAGGTGAGGGCCTTTCTTGCGGCCGAACGCGCGCCCGAACTCACCGACGCGCATATGATTTCCAGTCCGGCGGCGTTGTCGGACGCCCGGCTGCCCCCGTTCATGGTGGCCTATCTCATGCGCGAACTTGGACGAGCGGATGAAATTCCGCGCCGCGCGGGTTAAATGTGGCGCAAATGACTCGACCGCAATGCTCCGGCGTCCTGCCGACTCCTCAAGCGCCAAATGACGAGCGCGTTCTGGCTGTCCGCGCGGCGCTCGACGGTCGGGCGATCGTGCTCGTCGGCATGATGGGCTCCGGCAAGAGCGCGATCGGTCAGAGACTCGCGGCGCGACTGGGATTGCCCTTCGTCGACGCCGACGCCGAGATCGTCGCCGCGGCAGGCATGTCCATTCCAGAGATTTTCGCCAAATATGGCGAGCGCTATTTCCGCGACGGCGAACGTCGGGTGATCATGCGCCTCTTGAACGGCGGCCCGATCGTGCTGGCGACCGGCGGTGGGGCGTTTCTCGATCCTCGCACCCGCGATCGCATCGCCGAGCGGGGCGTATCCATATGGCTCGACGCGGATCTCAAAATCCTGTTGAAGCGCGTGCGCCGCAAGAGCGATCGGCCCTTGCTGCAGACGGACGATCCGGAGGAAACGCTGCGCAAGTTGATGGAGGCGCGCCGCCCCGTATATGAATTGGCCGATCTTCGCGTTGAATCGCGGGAAATTCCTCAGGACGCGATGGCGGATGATACGCTCGCCGTTCTCGCCGCCGCCTTGCCGCGGATCGAGGAAATCAGACGGCGCGCGCAAAGCAAAGGTTTCGCCAAAGCCATGAATCACCTGCATCCCGCGCGCGCGGAAGGCGAAGAAGCCACTCGTCAGGAGAAAGTGCGGGTCGCCCTTGGCGGACGGTCCTATGACATCCTTATCGGCGACGGCCTGCTGCAGCGCGCCGGCGAGCTTGTCGCGGGCATCGCGCCCGGCGCGGCTTGCGCCATTATCACCGACGAGAATGTCGCGAGACTGCACCTTCCGATCGTCGAACAGAGCCTGAAGAACGCTGGTCTGCGGACGACGACCATTATCGTTCCGCCGGGCGAGGCGTCGAAATCGCTTTCGGTCTTTGGCCGCGTCTGCGACGACGTGCTGGCCGCCAGGATCGAGAGGCGCGATCTGATCGTCGCGCTCGGCGGCGGCGTCGTCGGCGATCTTGCGGGTTTTGTCGCGGCGAGCGTACGCCGCGGCACGCGCTTCGTGCAAATGCCGACGACGCTCTTGTCCCAGGTCGATTCTTCGGTCGGCGGCAAGACCGGGATCAATTCCCGGCACGGCAAAAATCTCATTGGCGCCTTTCATCAACCGTCGCTGGTGCTGGCCGACGTCGATACGCTGCGGACATTGCCGCCGCGCGAGTTTCGCGCCGGCTATGCCGAGATCGTGAAATACGGCCTTCTCGGCGACGCCCGCTTTTTCGACTGGCTCGAAGCCGATGCCGACGCCGTTTTCCACAGTCAGGCCGAGCAGATTTGCGCGGTCGCGGTGAGCTGCGAGACGAAAGCGACGATCGTCGGGCGCGATGAAACCGAGCAGGGGGAACGGGCGCTTCTCAACCTCGGCCATACCTTCGGCCACGCGTTCGAGCGCTTGACCCAATACGACGGCGCCCGGCTCGTTCATGGCGAGGGCGTCGCGATCGGGCTGGTTTGCGCGGCGCGTTTTTCCGCGCGCCGCGGCTCCTGCGCCGCCGCCGTGGCGGAGCGTCTCGAACGCCATCTGAAGTCCGTAGGATTGCCGACCAAGATCCGCGACATTCCGGATTGGCGCGACGACGCGCAGGCGATTCTCGACGCCATGTATCAGGACAAAAAGGTCGAGCGTGGCGCTCTAACCTTTGTTCTTCTGCGCGGCATCGGCCAGGCGTTTGTCGCGAAATCCGTCGACGCCGATGCGACGCTTGACTTTCTTAAGGACGAGTTGAACCGGACATAGTCCCATGCATGGCCTCGAAACCGGCGCGCCGCAGGTCGACATTTGGACTGCGGTTGTCATCGTCGCGATCTGCGTCTTCCTTTCGGCGTTCTTTGCAGGGTCGGAGACGGCGCTCACCGCCGCATCGCATGCCCGTATGCATTCTCTCGAAAAGGAGGGCGACAAGCGCGCCGCGGCGGTGAATCGCCTGCTGCGCCAGCGCAACCGAATGATCGCCGCGTTGCTGCTTGGCGGCACGCTGGTCAATATCGGCGGCTCCGCTTTCACCACAAGCGTGCTCGTCGTCGTCGCCGGGGACAATGGCGCGATCTACGCGACCATCATCATGACAGTTCTGCTGCTGGTGTTCGCCGAGGTTTTGCCCAAGACGCTGGCGATCAATCATCCCGACGAGACGTCCTTGCGGGTCGCGAAATTTATCGCGCCCTTCGTGCGCATCGTGGGGCCGCTCCTCGCCGGCGTCGAATATGTCGTGCTGATGGTATTGAAGATGATGGGAGTGGAAGTCGGCCACGGTCGAACCGTGCTTTCGCCTTATGACGAATTGAAAAGCGCGGTCGACATTCTGCATGAAGAAGGCAACGTCGAACGCTCGGCGCGCGACATGTTCGGCGGGGTCCTCGATTTGCAGGTGCTGCATGTTTCGGACGTGATGATCCACCGCACCAAGATGCGCACGATCGACGCCGATCTGCCGCCGGCGCAGATCGTGCGCGAAGTCCTGTCCTCGCCGTTCACCCGCATGCCGCTCTGGCGCGAGCGACCGGACAATTTTGTCGGCGTCCTGCATTCGAAGGATATGCTGCGGGCGTTGAACGCCGCTGATGGCGACGCCTCGAAAATCAGCGTCGACGACGTGATGCTTGCGCCCTGGTTCGTGCCCGAGGCGACGACTCTCGAAGATCAGCTCGAAGCCTTTCTCAAGCGCAAGACCCATTTCTCTTTGGTCGTCGACGAATATGGCGAGGTGATGGGACTCGTCACGCTAGAAGACATACTCGAGGAAATCGTCGGCGACATTCGTGACGAACATGATCTTGCCGTTCAGGGCGTGCGCCCGCAGCCCGACGGATCGGTGTTGGTCGACGGCGCCGTGCCGGTGCGCGATCTGAACCGCGTCATGGCCTGGGAATTGCCCGATGAGGAAGCGACGACGATCGCCGGGCTCGTGATCCACGAGGCGGGAGCGATTCCTGAGGCCGGACAGGTCTTCACCTATCACGGTTTCCGTTTCGAGGTGATGCGCAAGATCAGGAACCGCGTCACCGCTCTCAAGGTGACGCCGCAGGAAGCCGTCTGATGGGCGCGCCGCGCGACCGGGACGCTTCAAATTTCTGCTGAAATTTCGGCCCGCAGACCCTCGGCGCGATAGGAGAGCCTCACCTCGCCGCCCATCTGGCGCGCCAGCACATTCGTGATCAGGAAATGCCCGACGCCCGTCTGCTGCGGGTTTTCGACGATCGGCCCGCCCGCCTCGGTCCAATTCAAAATGAGACGCGGCCGATCTCCATTGCGGTCCGCCCGCCAGTCGATCGAGACCCGGCCATCGTCGGTCGACAGCGCGCCGTGCTGTTCGGCGTTGGCGAGCAATTCGTTGAGCGCCAAACCCAGGGCCGAAGCCACCGCGGAGCGCAATTCCACATCGTCGCCCGATATTGAGATGCGGTCGCCATAGTCATGGCTGCCGCAGGACAGCGCGACGAGAGTCAGGTCTCTGAGCGGCGTCCGCTCCCATGACGTCTGCACGAGCAGCGTGGAGATGCGGCTCAAGCACTGCACGCGATGGGAGAAACCCTCCTGAAAGCTCGAAAAATCCTGGGCGGTGCGCGCCGTGATGTTGGCGATTCCCTGAATCATCGAGAGCGAATTGTTCACGCGATGATGCAACTCGCGGTTCATCATCTGGTTGTGAATTTCCGCATTCTTGATGTTGTCGACGTCGGTGACGGCGACGATCGCGCCGATGATGCCGCCCTGTTCGTTTCGGATCGGCGCGCCGACGATGTTGATCCAGACATGGGCGCGGTCCCCACGCTCGATCTTGCATTCGAGCTGGGGATGAGCTTCGCCAGCGAGTGCGCGCGCCAGCGGATACTCCTCGCTCAGGACAGGCCGGCCGTCTGGATGGATGGCGTTCCATTGGCCATAACTTTCCGTGCTTTCCGAATAGCAAACGGGTCGGCGCAGAATCGTTTCCATGAGGGCGTTGCCTTCGACGATGCGTCCGCTTGGCGCTTCCGCGATGAGGATGCCGACGGGCACGGCTTCGAGCAGCGCGCGCAGTTGCAGATTGGCTCCCGCGCGGCTGACGACCGCCGAGCTTTTCATCAGCAGGTCGTTCAACTCGGACAGTCTTCTGCGCTTCTCTCGCAGGCGCTCGTCAATGTCCTGAATGCTGTGGGCGATGGCGTCGATCTCGGCGATTCCGGTATCGCTCCAATGCGCCGCGCCGCGCGCTTCCACCGCCAGGGTCAGTTCGGCGAGTTCAAGTTGCGCCTTTTCCGCCGCGCGGCGCTGCCTCGCGAGCTGGCAGATCACCACAATGGCGGCGGCCAGCGCCACAGTTAAGGTTGCGACGACGGTGAGCCAGACCTCAGTCATTGTCGATGCGTCGTCTGCCGCCAACGCCCCCGACGTCAGGGCCAACGTGAGCAGGGCCGTGGCCGTGGCGCGGGCAGACGCGTGCTTGGCCGCTGGTAGGCGGGGCTGGGAACATTGACCTTCGCAGCCTTTCGTCATCGACGCTGCCGATTGCTGGGGACCTGCCAAGCGCAATTTTCAGATAGAGCAGATACTTCCTGGCGCATACCCACGCAAAGCCCCGGTTTGCTATATCGCCCGGGACGGCCGCCGCGCGGCAAGGTTCGACACGGTCGGATCGGTATCGATTTCGCTCATGGCAAGCAGGCCCAAATGCTCGGCAAGTTTGGCGCGCGCCCGATTCAAGCGGCTCTTGACCGTGCCGATGGCGACGCCGCAAATCTCGGCGGCTTCCTCATAGGACAGCTCGGTGATCCCGATCATCAGCAGGATTTCCTTGTGTTCGGGGGCAAGCTTGTCCAGCGCCGCCTGAACGTCGGCGAGGGTCAGCGCCGACTCCTGCCCGCCCTTCACGGGAATCTGCTGGGCCAGGAGATTGTCGCTGTCCTGCACTTCCCGCGAGCGCTTCCGATAGCTTGAAAAATAGGTGTTGCGCAGGATGGTCACGAGCCAGGCGCGCAGGTTGGTGTTCGGCTGGAAGGAATCGGCGTGCGACCAAGCCTTGACCAGAGCGTCCTGAACCAAATCGTCGGCGAGACTATGGGAGCCGCAAAGCGAAATGGCGAAGGCGCGCAGATAGGGCATCTGCGCCACCATCTGATCTCCAAAGGATTCTTCTTTCATTTCTTTTCGCGCTGTTTGGCTTCCAGCTTGGCCAGCAGCACAGTAAATTTGTCTGGACCCGCATTCGCCGGATGAACTCTGATTTTGCTGTACAATTTCGGCATTTATGGCATCATTTTCAGAAGGTTAGGCTCGTTTGAGCGAGGCGGCGATGACGAACCCGGCGGGTGAATCGGCTAGCGAG
>VGDY01000168.1 GCA_016869555.1 Alphaproteobacteria bacterium
GCGCGCCGCCTCGGGGACGTATTGCAGGGCGTGGCCGTTGTGCTCGACCGCCTTGAGGGCGACCGCTTCGGTGCGCGCCGCCTCGGGGACGTATTGCAGCGCGTCGCCGTCGCTCTCGACCGCCTTGAGGGCGACCGCTTCGGTGAGCGCCGCCTCGGGGACGTATTGCAGCGCGTCGCCGTCGCTCTCGACCGCCTTGAGGGCGACCGCTTCGGTGAGCGCCGCCTCGGGGACGTATTGCAGCGCGTCGCCGTCGCTCTCGACCGCCTTGAGGGCGACCGCTTCGGTGAGCGCCGCCTCGGGGACGTATTGCAGGGCGTCGCCGTTTTGCTCGACCGCCTTGAGGGCGACCGCTTCGGTGCGCGCCGCCTCGGGGACGAAGCGCAGGGCGTAGCCGTTGCGCTCGACCGCCTTGAGGGCCGCCTCGACCGTCAATAGGCCCTGGAATTTGATTTTCGCCATCTTCCCTCTCCACAGGCAAAGCGCCTATGGGGGATATCGCTACATTATGTAGCGAGGCGTGTCAATACGCCATGTAGCGATTTTTGGGGTGCCCTCTGACGAGTTTTTTTACCAGAACGCGATCATCATCGAGGCCGACGACGCATAGCTTCCCGATAAGGCCCAAACATTACGCTTTGAAGCCTAAAGCGTTTTTTGCACGATGGGCGCACCTGATTGAGTCGGCTAGGATTTGAGACCTTTGACCCCTGAGCAGTTCATCCTCAAATGGCAAGCTGCCGAGCTTAAGGAGAGCGCCGCTGCGCAATCCCATTTCAATGACCTTTGTCACATGCTTGGCGAGCCAACGCCCACAGACGCCGACCCTAAGGGCGAGTGGTATTGTTTCGAGCGAGGGGCAACGAAGACAACCTGCGGCGAAGGATGGGCTGACGTATGGAAGCGCGGTTGCTTCGGTTGGGAGTATAAGGGCAAGCGAAAAGACCTCAACGCAGCGTTTGCCCAGCTACAGCAATATGCCTTAGCGTTAGAGAACCCCCCGCTACTCGTCGTCTGCGACCTCGATAGGTTCCGCATCCATACGAACTGGACGAATAGTGTCTCTCAGGTTCATGAGTTTTCCCTTGTTGACCTGAAGGAGCCTGAGGTTCGCCAGAAGCTCAAGTGGGTTCTTTCTGACCCTGAGAAACTAAGGCCAACAAAGACACGTCAGAAGCTCACGGAAGATGCTGCTGCTGAGTTCGCAAAGCTGGCCAAGAGTCTCAGAGATAGAAACCATCAACCTGAGCTTGTTGCTCACTTCATCAATAGACTGATCTTCTGCATGTTCGCAGAGGATGTAGACCTCTTGCCAAAGAAACTCTTCTCCCGACTGCTCAAGAGCGTCACCAGCAACCCTGACGAGTTCGAGGCGAGAGCTTCCGATTTGTTTAAGGCGATGAAAGCGCCCGGCGGAGAGGTAGCGTGGGAGAAGGTTGATTGGTTCAACGGCGGCCTATTCAACGACGATACCGCTCTGCCGCTCACTAAGGAAGACTTAGAGATTGTAAGCCGTGTCGCTGAACTCGATTGGTCTGAGATCGACCCTTCGATCCTGGGAACTCTGTTTGAGCGTGGCTTAGACCCTGATAAGCGTTCCCAGCTAGGAGCGCACTATACCGACCGTGACAAGATCATGCTCATTGTCGAGCCTGTAGTGGTTCGGCCGTGGTTGAACGAGTGGGCTAAGGTCAAAGCTGAGATTGTCGCTGCGCTTGATAAGGAGAAGGTAGCTAAGTCGCCGAGCGCCAGAACTAAGGCGCACGATCAGGCCGTTTCGATATATAGAGCCTTCCTCGACAGATTAAGGCAGTTCACTGTTCTCGACCCTGCTTGCGGCTCTGGCAACTTCCTTTACCTCGCACTTCTTTCGTTGAAGGACATAGAGCATAGAGTCGGCATTGAGGCCGAGGCTCTGGGATTGCACCGAGAGTTCCCACACATCGGGCCATCAGCGGTAAAGGGGATAGAGTTAAACCCCTACGCTGCTGAACTGGCACGGGTTTCCGTCTGGATCGGTGAAATTCAGTGGATGAAGCGAAACGGATTCAACGTATCCCGTGATCCGATTTTAAAGCCCTTGGATAACATCGAATGCAGGAATGCATTAATCAATTATGATGATACCGAAGCTGAGTGGCCGGACGTAGACGCTATAATGGGCAATCCTCCCTTCTTGGGAGCGAAGATTATGTATCGTAACATGGGTCGTGAAGAAACGGACCGCATAAGAGCTTTGTTCGCTGGACGCTTAAGCGCCTTCACAGACCTAGTATGCTATTGGTTTGAGAAATCCCATGCGATGGTCACCACGGGACGCACTCGCAGAGTCGGGTTGGTTGCGACAAAATCGATCGCAAAGAACACAAATCTGCCGATTATGAAGAAGATTTGCGACGACTGCGTTGTTTTTGAAGCTTGGAGCAATGAGCCTTGGGTTATTGACGGTGCAGCGGTAAGAGTGTCGATCGTTTGCTTTGGTTCTCCAACTGAACCTGAGTCATCCATCAAGCTAAACGGCGCTATCACCACGCACATAAATCCTGACTTGTCGACAGGGGTTGATGTAACCAGAGCGAGAGTGCTGGAGGCCAACAGCGACGTATGTTTTGTCGGCATCCAGAAAAGTGGGCCGCTCGAAATAGATGGCAGCGTTGCGAGGGAATGGGCGAAGCAACCAATAAACCCAAATGGTCAAAGCAATGCGACTGCTTTGAAGCCCTACTGGAATGGCGACGACGTGGTAGGTCGTCCGAGGGATCGGTGGATCATTGACCTTCCCCTTGATCTTAGCGAGCAGGAAGCATCAAAATATCAAACTATGTTCGAGTATTTGAAGAAGGCAGAGTATGAAGTGGCAAAAGACAAGCCACTGGTATCTTTTCCAGCTTATCGAACATCAACTGCGGGCCAAAATCCGAATTGGTGGGAACCCCATAGGCCCCGCCCAGAAATGCGTAAAAAAATTTCCCACCTATCCCGATACATCGTCACACCCATGACTGCTGAGCATAGGGTGTTCTACTGGCTTTTCTACCCAATTCTGCCTGACAATAATTTAGTGGTTATTGCGCGAGAGGACGACATTCATTTCGGCATATTGAGTTCGAGATTTCATGAGCTATGGGCTACAGCGCGTGGCAATAGAATGGGCGCAGGCAATCAGCGTCGATACAACGGAACTTCTGTTTTCGAGACATTCCCTTTCCCCGAGGGATTGGTTCCTACTTGCAGACCCGTTGAATACAGCAATTCACATGGTTTAGAGATTGCCAAGGCGTCAAAGGCGCTTAATGAGCTACGAGAGAACTGGTTAAATCCCAGAGACCTCATTAAGAAAGTCAGTGAGGTGATACCGGGCATTCAAGAGCGTATTTTGCCGGTAGACGACAAGGCCGCTGCAATCCTCAAGAAGCGAACACTGACCAACCTGTATAACGAGCGGCCTACGTGGCTCGACAATGCTCACAAGGACTTAGACGCCGCTGTAGCTGCTGCATACGGTTGGCCGGAAGACATATCGGATGACGAGGCTCTAGCGAGGTTGCTTGAGCTGAATCACCAGCGGGCGGGATCGTGATGTGATGGGCGAGATGACCCGCCCACGCCCGCCATTCCTCCAGCGCGCCACGACGCGCCAGGGCTCGATGTCGCATTGCGTGACGCGGGCGGCGCGCGCGGCAAGTTGTCCACAGCAAATCTGATTCCCATTTAAATCCGGCGCGGCGCCTCAGAGCTTTAAGCCGGTCGCCCTGATCTTCAGGACTGGGGGTGCGACGCATGCTACGGAGTGTAGCGGCGAGACCGCTACATGCCGTATTGACAGAAATCGCTACAGAGTGTAGCGATGTCGAATGTTGACTTTCCGGGCCATCATCGACGCCTTCACCATTTCGCGGCTGGCGAAGCTTTGGGGACTGCCGGAAAGTCATGTGCGCACGATGCGAGCGCGCGATTCCATTCCTCCGGAATACTGGCCTGATCTTTTCAAAGACCCTCCAGAGTCGATCAAGGCGGTATTAAATTCTGAAGCTCTCAAGGCGGCGCGCCGGAAGAGATTTAATCGTCAAGGCAGAAACGATCCGATTGATGGCGTGTCCCCCTCCCCTTTCCCGGAGGCGGCGCAATGACGACGCACATCCTGCATCGCGCCGAGGTCTTGAAATGAAAACCCCGCCGTTGGCGCGGCGGGGCGTTGGTCTGGACGATGGAGAACGACCATGAATATGCACGAAGGCGGGCAGATAATCAATCCAAAAAGGCGGGAACAAATCGTCTTAGAAGGAAGGCGCGTGATTTATCCCGAACTCGCCAAAAAAATTCTCAACTACTGCCACTTCGAGGGTCAGACGCAGCGCATGAACGACCTCGCAAGCGTTCACATCAAGCGACACGTCGATCATATGTCGCGCGGTATCTGGCGCACATCGATCATCTTTTTCGCTCTGCTCCCTGACGGCGTCATGTATCTCGTAGATGGTTACCATCGGCTGAGCGCTCTCATCCAATTTGGGCGTGCGATGCAGTTTTTCGTCATTGTCGAGCCATGCGCAACTTACGAAGACGTGCGACGCCTATATTCGACATTCAATCGACCGGGAAGCGAGCGCCTACGGACGACGCCGCAGATACTCAACGCCCTCGGGCTTGCTGACAAGATCGGCGTTGAAAAGAAGACGTTGAATGCCGCATACGGGGTCATGCCGGTGATCGGCAATGGTATGAGGCCGATCACGCGCGCCGACAAAGATGCGATGGCGAAGTTCGGCGTTCTTGAGGAGCGGTGCGAGCTACTCGATGATTATGCGAGTGAGATCACTGACTTCAACACATGCCTTCGCGGCGCGTCGACGCCGACCAAAGTGCTATTGCAAAAATCGCCCGTCATCACGGTCGCCTTGCAAACGTTGAGATATCAACGCCAGCGCGCGATGGAGTTTTGGACGTCTGTGGCGAACGACGACGGCCTACGAAAAGGCACGCCGGAACGCACGCTGTTGGATGGCTTGAGACGAAAGAGCTTCCACGGACAGAATGACGAGGGCTTGGTCATCGTTGCTCTCGCGTGGAACGCCTTTTACACGCGCCGTCCGATCATCGCGCTGAAGCCAAATCAAACAAAGCATCTTTATATCGAGGGCACGCCGATCGACCGGGAACGCTGATGAAAATTCAGAACCTCGATCTTGGATTGATCTACCGACCGTTCGGCGCCCGGCCGATCGACAACGCGCGGGTCGCCGACTTGGCAAAATCGATCGCCGAGGTAGGTCTCATCAATCCGATCATCGTCAGATCGTCGAAACACTACCGCGGCGTCGAAAAAGTCGACGCCTACGACATCGTCGCCGGCAATCACCGCTATGAGGCGGTGCGCAGGCTCGGCTGGCATGAAGCGCCATGCCGGATCATCGCCGTCGACGCGCTTCGCCTGGAGCTGGTCGAGATCGACGAAAATTTAATCCGCTGCAATCTCACGCCCGCCCAGGAAGCGGCTGCGTTCGCCCGGCGCAAAGCGATCTATGAGGAACTGCACCCGGAGACGAAGGCGGAAGCGTTCAAAGGGAATAGGCACACAGGCGGTCTAGTGAGAGACAATTTGTCGTTCACTAGCGCGACGGCCTTAGCGACAGGCAAAGCTAAGCGTTCGATCGAACGTGCCGCCGCCCGTGGCGCAGCCCTCGGCGACGATCTCTCCGCCATCGCAGGGACAAGCCTCGACAAGGGCGTCGAACTGGACGCGCTGGCGAAAGCGCCCGACGACGAACGAAAAGCCCTCATAGCGCGCGCCAAAGCGGGCGAGAACGTTTCAGCGCGCCGGCCTTCATCAACTGCCGCGGAGCCATTGAGCGATTCTTCAGCAACAGAAAAGCAGATCGCAAAATTGATGACCGACGCGCTCGCCGCCGAGATCGTCGACTATCTCGCCGCCACGCTGCCGCGCGACCACCGCTGTTTTGCGATAGCGGACGAATTGCTGATCGCGCCCTGGCTGAAGGACCATCTGCCCGGCCTGCGCGCCGGCGTGCCGCGGCTCGCGATCGTCGGACGCGGGCGCATCTATTTCATCGAAATTCTCGCCGAAGGCGCGGCGCTTACCGACGAACAGGAGGAATGGGCCTGCTGGTGCATGGCCTGGGGAACGTCGCGGCTTGTCGCGCGCTCGCTGGGCGACGTCCGGACGGCGCTGGCGCATTGGAACATTTCGGCGAGGTCGACGATATGACCGCGCGCCGACGCCTTCCCGATCGGCGCGAGGCCGAAACCCGCGACATGACGTTTCGCGGCCGCGATTATCGCCTCACTGTCGGGAGGTTCGAAGACGGATCGCTCGCGGAATTGTTCATCAACGCCGAGAAGGAAGCCTGCGACGCCGCCGACGACGCGCGCGACGCGGCGCTCTGCCTGTCGATCGGCCTGCAATATGGCGCGCCGCCGGAGACGATCCGCAAGGCGGTGACGCGCTCAAGCGACGGCGCGCCTGCCGGCGTGATCGGCGCGGCGCTCGATCTGCTGATGGACGACCAGCACATAGGGGAGAGCGAATGAATATTGACCCGCCATGGTCTGCTGACGAAATCGCCGCGCTGCGCGACGCGCTGGTCCAGCAGAGAATGAGCGCGGGCCAGGCGGCGGCGCATCTGACGGCGATGTTCCGCCGGAATTTCACGCGCAATATGGTGATCGGCAAGGCGAAGCGTCTTGGTATCGAAATGCGCGGCGGCGCGCCAGCCTGGCGCGCGTCGATGGACGCAAGGATGGCGAAGCGCCTCGCAAGTGCGTCGCCGGCGCCAAAGCCGCGCCCTTCCC
>VGDY01000169.1 GCA_016869555.1 Alphaproteobacteria bacterium
AAGGCCGCCGTATGATTGCGGCGCGGTCTCTTCATCATCGAATACTCCTGATTCGCGGCGAGAATCCTCGCCGCCGTCAGGCAGAAAATCCACTTATCTCACTGTTCAAATTTGCGGGGCCAGGTCTGAGCTTCGGTCGTCCTCCTGCGCATTTTCACCTTCAACGCGTCCGATTAGGCTTAGAAATCCCTTTTTGATGTCAACGTAGCTCCCTACGGCGATATTGCGGAGGACGTCACCGTCGAAGAAGAGCTCCGAGAGGTTTTTGTCGCTGTCCATTGCGACATAAACTCTTCGCCCGGTGACTGCCGAAACCTCGCCAACTCGAAGCACCGCTTCCTTTGCGAGCCGATTTGCTACCATTTTCATGACTCGGTGTTGGGGATAACGGCGGCGAGCATCTCATTGAACCGCGCGAAATCGATATTGGAGCCAGAAGACGGGGCCAAGATTGATACGTTGCGCTGGTACGCAAACTTGTCCTGATAAACAGCAACCGACGATGCGTCATGGGCTACTATCAACAAATGCGAAGTAGGATTTCTTAGCGAGCGTCGCGTAATATCGAGAATGTGCTCATCTGTAAAAGAAAACCCGAAGGCAATTAAGAGTGCATTTTCTTGATCCATAGCTTTCGAAAAGAGCCGCAGCATGTCGTAATAGACGCGGATCATAAGTGTGTCGTGGAACTTTTGTAGGTTCGGGAGAACTAAGAAGTGCTGCTGCAGATAGCCGTGCACTTTGTCCGGGTCGGTTTTCGCCTCCGGGGCCACTTGTTCAATCGGCGCTGCGTTGAAAACAACGCCACTTGCGCTATGTCGCCATGATAATGAGCCGTGGAGCTTCACGAGATTTATGGTCGGAATCTCCGTGTTGTGACCATAAATTGGGCTAGAGCGGAATGTTCTATCGAAATAGCGTTCCGGCGCTAGAACGAAAGAAGGTTCCAAGCTAGATGTTCTGTCAAACCCATCATTGAGAATGACACCAGGCACCAGGCTCGATGCATGTTCGACAAACATGTCGTAGTTCGTTGTGAAGATCGTAGCCTGACGCGGAAGCATGAGATTTTTTCGTGCGAAAAGAATGCTATCGACCAGTGCGATAAAACGAGAGTACGCCTCTGTAACTTCGGCGATACCCGGCTCATTAGCTTTTTGTCTGATGAGGTCATGAACTCGGTTTATCGCTTCAAGAAATTCGAGGCACTTCATATCAGCCTCGGGTTTCTCATTGGACGCCAACAATGCATTAATTTCTTGCTCGATATCGCCAGCCAGCTGAATGGCCGGACAGGAGGCACCAGAGCCAATTAAAAAATTCAGTCGTCCTGACTGGATATATGGCTCTAAGAGCGCAGTTACTTTTTCGTTATTCGTTCCGATTTCAAAGAGAGCGGCCATAGGCGTTTCGGTTGGTTGGCCTGGAAATTGTCTTTGGCAATTTCTTTATTGCAGGCTGTGATTCGCGAGATCACTTACCATTCTACGCACATTTGCTACTCTGCCAACCTCGCAAGCTAGTTGCTGGGCACCGCATTAGCTGTTTTTATCAAGCCATTGGGCGAGCGTTTTGATTTTCGACGTGTGGCGTTGCGCGGTGATGTGATCGCACTTGCGCTCGAACATCGTCTTGCGGAGTGACCCGGTGAAGGATGCCGACTGCGCGGTCGCCGCCTTCTCGATGGCGTTCTGCTCCTTGCGGGTAAGCGTTTTGAAAATGCGGCGCGCTTGCGCGCGGCGATAGACCTCGTAGGCGGCGCGCTCATCTTCGGCCTTCCTCGCCTCGGCGACTTTCGCCTCGGCCTTCTTCACGGCCGCTCGCGCGCTTCGGCTCGAAAGATATCCGGCGAGATACTGGCGGACGCCCCCAAGGGTCTGCACGTCGAACTTGGTGCGCTTTGCCTCGGCGAGCGCATAGTCGAAGAAGGCGGGCATCTCCTCGAACTTGATTTCCGAAAGGAGCCGCTTCGCCGTCTCGACCTCCTTCGAGCTGACATAGGCCTGCGACTCGACCTTGCGGCCGGTGCGCTTCTCGACGAAGAGGTAGGCGACGCGCAGCGGCTCGGCGACCGTGCGCTGGTCGTTGGCGAAGTCCCACTGCAACTCGCCCTGTGACCGGTTGCGGTAGAAACGATCATAGTCGCGGAAGAAGCCAGCCCCCGGCCGGAAGGCGATGACGAACCCGCCATCCTCCCCCTTCGCCTTGGTGATGCGGAAGGAAGAAAGGAATCGGGTGGCGACGAGCTGCTCAAGATGCGGCCCGAGACGCTCCATGATCTTGGACGCGTGCTTCACGGTCGCCAGTCCCCCGAGCCATTCGAGACATATGTCGTCATAGCGCTTCTGGAACTCCAGCTTCGTCCGGTTGCGGCCGTCGTACAGATTGGCGAAATGGAAGAAGGCGCGCATGTAGAGCGCTTGGCCGATGGTGCCCAGCTCCTGCATCAGGGTGAAATTGAGACAGGTGAAGTGGTCTTCCTCAAGCGAGCGGACAATCGGCTCTGCGAGGGTGATAGTGCAGGCTTCGATCGGATCGCTGGCGAACTCGCGGCGCTCGATGAGAATCTCCGGGAAGATGTTGAATGAGTGCTCGACGTGCCGACCATTCTCCTTTTTGAAACTGGTGCGGACGAAAGTGTAGTGAATCTCGTGCAGGGCGCGAGCCAGCTGTTCGCTGTCGCGGCCTCCCCACTCCTTGCGGCCGATGAGCCGGCCGATCTCCCGCCGAGTGAAAGAGATTTCGTTACGGATGGGTCGGCCGTAGTCGGAGTGCTTCTTGAGGAGCGCGATGAAAAGCTTGTGCGCCAGGGGGCCGGGCTGCCCCAGGCGCGGATCGGGGCGGATGGTGATATGCCGCTCGGTCTCTCCTCGGCGCAACCGTATTTCGTCGGTGCGTTTAGCGGCCGCGCGCTGGTCGTGACAGAAGAGGGCGCCGGCGACGCGAAGCAAGGTGCTCTCCATGAAGAGTTTTTCTTCGGTCGGGGCTTGCAACTCCTCCTTGTTGTCGGTCGCGCGCATATCCTCAAAGTATAGCCCGCGACAGCTGTCATTCCCTGTCGCGACAAGCCGCGACACTGTGGAGAAGTGCTACTGCTGATGCTGCTGGGGGAACTGCTGCGACGCCTGGTGCGGGTCTGGTGATCCGAGCAATGGTGCGAGCATCCGTTGCAGCCCGCCGATGAGCACGTTGGTCTCGCGGCTGCGCTCTGTCAGCTCCTTGATCTGCGCGTCCTTGGTGGCGACCTGTCCGCGCAAAAAGTCCACCTCGCTTTCGAGGCGGGCGACATAGCGCGTGTCGGCGTCGGTTGTCGCGACCTGTCGCGGCTTGTCGTCGCTCGTCGCGGCTGCTGTCGCGCTCTGTCGCTCGGCATTTACTGGACTTTCTAAGGGCGTGTCGCCGCCTGTCGCTACTTGTCGTGGCCTGTCGTCGCTTGTCGCGCCTATCTGTCGCGGGCTGTCGTGGCTCGAAAAGCTCGAATTATCCAGCGCGACCTGTCGCGACCTGTCGCGACTTGTCGCGTCATTGATTTCCTGAACATAGGCGATGTGTTTGTCGATCGAGGCCGGCGTGATGAGATACTTCACGCCGAACGAGGTTTCCATCAGCCGGGCTTCAAGGTGGCCCTGCGCCGCATATCGCTGGATACTGCGGGGCGTGCGGGGGAGTCCGGCGCGGGCATATCGCTCCAGGGCCTCTTCAATCGAGAGGGTGAAGTCGCTGTCGGGGCTTGTCGCGACCTGTCGCGGCTGGTCGTCCATGGGGGAATGATACCCCGGCTCCTTCCACGCCTCGCCGGGTTATCCCCATGAGCGATCGCTGGAATCCTCCTGAATCTGTTAGATAGAAAAAATGCGGTGCCGCATGGTAGCATTGCCGCATGAATGCGCCCCCTAGCGGACAGGGAGAAAAAATAGTGTCGAACGGCGATTTGGGTTGGATCACAAATTTCATTTGGGGCATTGCTGATGACGTTCTTCGCGACCTCTACGTTCGAGGGAAGTACCGCGATGTCATCCTCCCCATGACCGTCCTGCGCCGGCTCGACGCGGTGCTTGAGCCGACCAAGAAGGAAGTTCTCGATACGAAGGCCAGCCTCGACAAGGCGCGCATTACAAACCAGGACGCCGCCTTGCGCGGAGCGGCGGGACAGGCGTTCTACAACACGTCGAAATTTACATTGCGCGACCTCCGCAACCGCGGCAGCCAGCAACAGCTCAAGGCCGATTTCGAAGCCTATCTCGACGGCTTCTCGCCGAACGTTCAAGAGATTCTGGAAAACTTCGAGTTCCGGAATCAAATCCCGAGGCTATCAAAGGCGGACGCGCTCGGCACGCTCATCGAAAAGTTCCTCGACCCGGCGCTCAACCTTAGCCCCAACCCCATCCTCCACGGCAATGGGTCAGTGAAGCACAAGGGACTCGATAATCACGCCATGGGCACGATCTTCGAGGAACTCGTGCGCCGGTTCAACGAAGAGAACAACGAAGAGGCTGGCGAGCACTGGACGCCCCGCGACGCCGTGAAGCTGATGGCGAGCCTGATCTTCACGCCGATCGCCGACAAGATCGAGTCAGGCACCTATCTTCTCTACGACGGCGCGCTCGGCACGGGCGGTATGCTCACCGTCGCGGAGGAGACCTTGCAGCAACTCGCGAAAGAGCACGGGAAGGAAGTCGCGACGCACCTCTATGGGCAAGAGATAAACGCCGAGACGTACGCTATATGCAAGGCTGACCTCCTGCTCAAGGGGGAGGGCGACGCCGCCGACAATATCGTCGGCGGGCCGGAATACTCGACTTTGGCGAACGATGCCTTCCGCTCGCGCGAGTTCGACTTCATGCTCTCTAACCCGCCCTACGGCAAAAGTTGGAAGAGCGACCTGGAGCGGATGGGCGGAAAATCGGGCGTCAAAGACCCGCGCTTTCTCATAGATCACGCGGGCGACCCCGAATACTCGCTCATCACGCGTTCGAGCGACGGGCAGATGCTGTTCCTTGCGAACATGCTTTCGAAGATGAAGCACTCGACGAAGCTCGGGAGCCGCATTGCCGAAGTCCACAACGGCTCATCGCTCTTCGCCGGCGATGCCGGCCAGGGCGAGAGCAATATCCGCCGTTGGATCATCGAAAATGACTGGCTCGAAGCCATCGTCGCTCTGCCGCTCAACATGTTCTACAACACCGGCATTGCGACCTACATTTGGGTTCTGACGAACAAGAAGCCGGCGCATCGCAGGGGCAAGGTGCAGCTCATTGACGCGACGAGCTGGTACAAGCCGTTGCGCAAGAACCTCGGCAAGAAGAACTGCGAACTGTCTGCCGATGACATTGACAGAATTATCAAGGCATTTCTCGACTTCAAAGAGACGGAACAATCCAAAATTTTTGACAACGCAGCGTTCGGCTACTGGAAGGTAACCGTAGAACGCCCGCTGCGCATTCCCGGAATCGATCACGAACGCGCCTACACGCCGAAGGAAATAAAGGCACTTAAAGAAGAGAAGGGCGTCGACCCGGAAGCGCCGCCCGTCATGCGCAAGATTCACAAGAGCGGCAAGCCCGACCCAATTCATGGGTTGTTCGAAGCCACTATCAAA
The DNA here is from genome assembly GCA_016869555.1 of Alphaproteobacteria bacterium. Classification (GTDB taxonomy): domain Bacteria; phylum Pseudomonadota; class Alphaproteobacteria; order Rhizobiales; family Beijerinckiaceae; genus Methylocystis. Next base: position 5,600 of record VGDY01000169.1, read on the forward strand.
GGCAAGCCGTGCGTCGTCGAGTATGAACCGGATAGCGAATTGCGCGACACCGAACAGGTGCCGCTCATGGAGAACGGCGGCATAGAAGCATTCATCCGGCGGGAAGTCCTGCCGCACGCGGAGGATGCATGGGTCGATGAGGGAAAGACGCAGATCGGCTATGAAGTCAGCTTCAACCGCCACTTCTACAAGCCCCAGCTGCTGCGCTCGCTCGATGAGATCAGGCGGGATATTCTCGCACTCGAACACGAGACGGAAGGATTGCTCAAGGAAATCGTCGGGGCTTTGGTATGATCGAAGGACTCAAGCCATACCTCGCGATGAAGGATTCCGGTGTGCCGTGGCTCGGGGATGTGCCGGAGCATTGGCAAGTCGGGCGTCTCAAATCGTCTATGGCTAACGTCGTAGAACAGACCAATGTTCGCCAAAGCACCGAGCTTTATGTTGCGCTCGAACATGTTGAAAGTTGGACAGGGCGTATCAGGAATGCTGCCTCAGATGTGGCGTTCGATAGTCAAGTAAAGCGCTTTCGTACAGGCGATGTCCTTTTCGGGAAATTGAGACCGTACTTGGCTAAAGTTGCCCGGCCTACGAGCGATGGCGTGTGCGTAGGAGAGTTCTTTGTTCTTCGCCCGCATGTTTCCCAAGCCAGCGCTCCGTATATAGAGCAGTTACTTCGGTCGAGTCCAATAATCGACGCGGTCAACAGCTCTACCTTCGGGGCGAAGATGCCCCGTGCTGATTGGGGGTTTGTGGGTGGGATGGCCATCGTGTTGCCTCCTCTAACAGAGCAAGGCGCAATCGTTCATTTCTTAGATCATGCAGACGCCCGCATTCGGCGGTATATCGGCGCGAAACGAAAGTTGATCAAGCTGTTGGAGGAGGAAAAGCAGGCGATTATTCACCGCGCTGTCACACGAGGTCTTGATCCGAATGTTCGCCTCAAACCGTCGGGCGTGCCCTGGCTGGGGGATGTGCCCGAGCATTGGGAAGTCAAAAGGGCTAAGTATTATTTCCGTGAGGTGGATGAGCGGTCATTGGACGGTTCTGAGGAATTAACCCGTCTTATTCACCGAGGGCCTGATTTTGGGCTGGCGAGTGTGGTGTAAGATACTGATTTAGTGTATGGATTGGTTGCTGACGCCGATCCGTTCACGCCATCGCATCGAAGCCACACCCGCCATGC
>VGDY01000170.1 GCA_016869555.1 Alphaproteobacteria bacterium
AACGCTTGCGGCCTGCGCCCGCGCGTTGGCCGCCGCCGGGGCGAAGACGGTCGACGCCATCATAACCCATGCGCTGTTTCCGCCAGCGACCATGGACGAATTCGCCCGCGCCGGCATCCGCTCGATCCGTTCAACGAGCAGCGTCTCGCATCCCACCAACGCTTTTGCCCTCGACGCGCTGCTCGCCGCGGCGTTGCAAAGCGAATTGGGGTGGACGGAGCCGAAGGATTCAAATCCATGAATGCATGCGGAGCGACGCAGCTGGTCCGTGATCGTTCTGATAGGGCGTTCGATAGGGCAGCTGAAGCAGGGCTCGCTGGGCGTACGCCAGACGACATTGACTGCTTCGTTCCGGCGGCCGCGAATGAGCGCCTTGTCCTTGAAGTCGGCGCCCTTTTCGACGTGAGACAATTATGGCAGTCCCGCGACCGGTCAAACCGCACCGGCTTCACGTTATTGAGCCACGCGGTCTCGTCGTAACAGCGGACTAAGCATTGCCGACATTTTATTGGCCGAGCGCGTCCCGTAGATAAGCAGTGGCGCCGCCCAAGGTGAAAAGCTTGTTATAGTCAGCCTCGGGAATGGCGACCTTTGTGCGGTCATGAATCGCCACGATGAGATTGGCGAAGTCCATCGAGTCAAGATCGAAAACCTCGCGCAAGTCGTCCGGATCGCGCGCTGACGCGGGATCGGCTTCAGGAGCGATTTCGCAAATGAGCTCCAAAATGAGCGCTCTGATTTCGGCGTCCGTCATAGATTTTCCGGCTCTTGCAAGAGGCGTGCGATCGCCGCCAAATACAGTCCGCCGATATGGCCGTCAGTGACCCTATGGTCCGCCGCGAGGCTGACGGTGACGAGCGGACAACTCTCGATGCGCCCATCGACGACCCAGGGGCGCGCGACCGCACGGCCGAAGCCGACGATCGCGACTTGCGGAGGATAGATAATGCCGGTCACCGACTCCGCGCCGCGATCACCGACGCTCGTGACGGTAATGGTGGGAGAAGTGAGTTCGGAGCTGCGCAAATTCCCGCGTCGCGCGCGCTCCACCAGGTCCCGCATGGCCGCCATCAGTTCGGCCAACGATTTTCTGTCGGTGTCGCGTATGGCCGGCGCGATCAGGCCGCCGCCGCGCAAGGCGATCGCCCAACCCACGTGAACGTCAGACGCAGGAGTAAAGGCGCCGTTTTCATAAGCGCCGTTGAGTTGCGGTTGTTCGCGCAGGGCCAAGGCCGCAGCCTTGAGAAAGAGTACGGCCGGCAGAATGCGTTCGACAGGGGATTTCTCGGCATTGTATCGCTCGATCCAGGTCGAAGCGGCGTGAAGGTCAACCATTTCGGTGAGGTAGTAGTGCGGGATTTCTCGCTTCGAGCGACTCATAGCGGCGGCGATCGCCTGGCGCATCTGAGAAAGGTCGAGGCCTTTTTTTGCCGGGCGTTGCGCGAGCTTTGCTCCGCTCGCGTAGATTTCGACATCGGCGAGCCGGATCGATCCCTCGACGCCGGTTCCTTTCATGATCACCGTGGGGTCGAGGCTCAACGCCGTCGCTCGGCGCCGCGCCGCAGGCGTAATCTTTGGTCGCGAGCTCGGCGCCGCAACGATCGGCCTTGGCGGCGCCTCCGCCAATACTTGCGGCGCCGGCTTCAGCGCAGCGATGGCGGGTTCAATAGAGGGCGGCAGGGCGGCGCCCCGCGCGCCGTCGATCTGCGCAAGAACCGTCCCGACCGGAACGCGCTGGCCGACTGGAACGAGGATGTTCGAGACGACGCCCTGTTGGAAGATTTCGACTTCTATCGCGCCCTTTTGCGTCTCGACCACCGCGACGACGTCGCCGGATTTGACGCGATCGCCGGGCCTCACAAGCCACTCGACGAGCGTGCCGGCCTCCATGTCGGCGCCAAGCGCGGGCATTTTGAAATCGCTCATGACGGGCGGACAAGTTCACGCGCCACGGTGACGATCGTAGCCGCCTGTGGCAGGCATGCGTCCTCGAGATGCGCCGCATAAGGTATCGGCGCCTCGCGCGAACAGACGCGCCGCAATGGCGCGTCGAGTTCAAAGAAAGCTTCCTCGGCGATGCGCATGCCCACTTCGGCGGAAATGGAACCGCTACGCCAGCCTTCGTCAATGATGACGCAGCGCCTCGTCCTTGCGACAGACTCGAGTATTGCTTTCGTGTCGAGCGGTCTGAGCACGCGCAAGTCGACGACTTCCGCATCGATCCCGTCCGCTGCAAGGGCGTCGGCCGCCTGCAACGCCTTGAACAGACTGCCGCCATAGGTGATGAGGCTGACGTCTCGTCCGGCGCGACGCACTTTCGCGCGCGCGATATCGATCTCCTTCATGTCCGACGGAAGATCACCCTCCATATTGTAGAGCATGACATGCTCGAAAATGATCACGGGATTGGGGTCGGCGAGCGCGCCCTTTAGCATGAAGCGCGCGTCCTCGACTGTGGCGGGGGTCAGGACGCGCAGTCCAGGGATATGCGCATACCAGCCTTCAAGGCTGCGCGAATGCTGAGCCGCGACGCGTCGCCCGCCGCCGGTGGCCATGCGAATGACGAGAGGGATCGCGAACTGGCCGCCGGACATATGCGGAATGGTGACGGCGTTGTTGAGAATCTGATCCAGCGCCAACAAGCTGAAGTTCACCGTCATGATCTCGACGATCGGCCGCATCCCCGCCATGGCGGCGCCGACGCCGGCGCCGACGAAAGCGCTCTCAGAGAGCGGCGTGTCGCGAATGCGTTCTTCGCCAAACTCCTCAAGGAGGCCCTTCGTCACGGCATAGCAGCCGCCGTAGCGGCCGATGTCCTCCCCCATCAAAAAGACACGTGGATCGGAGAGCAGCGCCTCGCGAAGCGCCTGTTTGCAGGCCTCACGATAGGTCAGCCGCGAGGAAGCGGCAGTCGCTTGCGGCGCGTTCACGATGGAACCTCCTCCATCGTGACGAAGCGTTCGAGTTCTGAAACTGGCTCAAGGGGGCCAGCCTCGGCGAAAGCAACCGCCGCCGCGATTTCCTTGTCGACGTCCTGTTCAATCGCCGCAAGCTCTTCGGGCTTGATCAATCGATTGGCTTCCAACCAGGTCTGGAAGCGGACGATCGGCCCTTTCTTCCGCCATGCCTCCACCTCATCCTTCGAGCGGTAGAGTTGCGCGTCGAACATTGAATGCGCTCGAAAGCGATAGGTTCGGCACTCAAGGAAATAGGGGTCGCTTTCGCTGCGAATTCTGTCAATGGCGTTTCTCGCCGCGCTTTCGACGGCGACCACGTCCATGCCGTCCACCTTCTCGCCAGCGACTCTGTAACCCGATGCTTTGTGCACGAAGTCGATGTCGGCCTCCGCGCGCTCGACCGCCATGCCCATGGAGTAGAGATTATTCTCGCAGACGAACAGGATCGGAAGCCGCCAGAGCTTGGCTAGGTTGAGCGTCTCGTGGAACTCGCCCTCGTCCACCGCTCCTTCGCCAAAGAAGCAGGCCGTCACGGCGGATCGTCGCTGCATCTTGTCGGCGAGCGCAACGCCGAGCGCCAGCGGCATGCCTCCGCCGACGATGGCGTTGCCGCCATAGAAACGACGCGCGCGATCGAAAAAATGCATGGAGCCGCCGCGCCCACGGCAGCATCCGTTGAGTTTACCCATCATTTCGGCCATCAGGCACTTCGGATCGACGCCGCGGGCGAGCGCTTGGCCATGTTCACGATAGGTCGCGATAACGGCGTCGTCTTGCGTCAGCGCCTCCATCACGCCGACCGAGACCGCCTCCTCGCCGTCATAGAGGTGAAGAAAGCCGAGAATTTTTTGCGCCTGATAGAGCTCGATGCATTTGGCCTCGAAATGCCGGATGCGGATCATCGCCTTCAAGAGATGAAGCAAGTGGGCGTGATCGAGATGGACCTTCTTGGTCATCGCTCGTCGCTCTCCAGCGTCGAAAGATCGCCTTCCGGCAGGCCGAGCTCGCGCGCCTTGAGTAGTCGCCGCATGATCTTGCCGCTACGGGTCTTCGGCAGATTGGCGCGAAACTCGATTTCCTTAGGCGCCACGGCGGCGCCGAGTCGTTTGCGCGCGTGCCCGAGCAGCTCCTTACGCATGGGCTCGCTCGACTCGAAACCGAGCTTCAAGGCGATAAACGCCTTGACGATCTCGCCGGCGATCGGGTCCGGCTTGCCGATGACCGCCGCCTCGGCGACAGCCGGATGCTCCATGAGCGCGCTTTCGACCTCGAAGGGGCCGATGAGATGGCCAGACGACTTGATCACATCGTCGGCGCGGCCGACGAACCAGAAATAGCCGTCGCTGTCACAACGCGCGAGATCGCCGGTCAGATACCATTCGCCAGCGAAGCATTTACGATAGCGCGCTTCCTCGTGAAGGTAGCCGCGCATCATCGATGGCCAGCCGCTTTTGAGCGCGAGCTCGCCTTCTTGGTCGGTATTGACCATTTCAACGCCGCCGTCGGCCTTCCGCCGGACTATTCCCGCTTCGATGCCTGGCAAGGGCCGGCCCATCGAGCCGGGCTTGATGTCCATGGACGCGAAATTAGCGATCATGATGCCGCCCGTTTCGGTCTGCCACCAATTATCATGGAACGGCAGGCCGAAGGCCTCTGCGCCCCATACCACCGCCTCGGCGTTCAGCGGCTCTCCAACGCTGGCGGCGAAACGCAAGGCGGAAAGATCATAATCCTTCAAGGCGTCCGCGCCGAGCTTCATCATCATGCGGATGGCGGTAGGAGCCGTGTACCACACGGTGACCCGTTCCCGTGCGAGCACGCCGTACCAAGTCGGCGCGTCGAATTCCGCCTCGACGACAATATTGGTCACGCCATGCGTGAGCGGCGCAATGACCCCATAGCTCGTGCCGGTCACCCATCCAGGGTCCGCCGTGCACCAGAAGCGATCATTGTCATGCAGATCGAGCGCATAGAGTCCGGTCGCGTAATGCGTCACCACGGCCTCATGCACATGAATGACGCCCTTGGGGCGGCCGGTCGTGCCGCTCGTGAAATGCAGCAGCGCCGTATCCTGCGGATCGGTAGGCGCTATCTCAAACGCGTCCGACGCCGCTTGCGTCAGCTTGCGCCAGGAACGCGTTCCCTCGCCGTCCTCCTCGGCGTTGACGAGAATGACCCATTCGAGCTTGGGCAATCGCCCTCGCAGCGCTTCGACCTTGCGCCGATAAAGCGCTTCGGTCGTAACCAGGACGCGCGCGTCGCCGATTTCCATGCGGGTTGCGATCGGTTCGGGCCCGAAGGCGGAGAAGAGCGGCGTGACGACGCATTTCATCTTCAACGCGCCCAGAACGGCGATGTAAAGCTCCGGAACGCGGCCGAGCAGAACGAAGACGCCGTCTTCCGCCTTCACGCCGAGCGACCGCAAGCCGTTAGCGAAGCGATTGGTGGACGCGGCCAGCTCCCTATAGGTGACGTCGCGTCGCTCGCCCGTCTTGCTGATGCAGCGCAGCGCCACCCGATCGGCGCGAGGCCCGTACGCATGTCGGTCCACCGCTTCATAAGCGATGTTTAGGCCCCTTCCGTGCGGCAAGCCGCTCAATCCGGCTCGCGCCGCCTCCCAGTTGAAGGTGGCGCAGACGGCGCGATAGTCCGCAAGGTTTGGCGGAACCGCAAAGGAGGCCGGATCCTTCTGGATCGTCACGTAGCGGGCGGCGTTATCGGACAGCGGCGCCTCCGTTTCCGAACGAGGCCCGCAGGCCCCACCACGCGAACAGCGGCATGCGCCGTTGTTCAACATTTCCGGCGACCGCGGCCGCCAATCAGACTATTCGGCCGCGATCGCGAAGACAATGACGGTAGGGAGCGCCTATTGCCGCAAGCGGCGGCGGATCATGCCTTCTCCGCCCTGATCACGTCCTCGACCGAGCGCAGGCCGGGCCTTGGCGACATAACGAGCACGGCCATGTTGCCGGGGGCGTGTTCGTTGCGCCACATTTTCATATGGGCCTCCGGGATTTTCTTGAACGGCAGAACCTCCGACATGCAGGGGTCGATGCGGCGATCCAGCACGAAGCGGTTGGCCGCCGACGCCTGTTTCAGATGCGCGAAATGCGAGCCTTGAATGCGCTTCTGGCGCATCCAGACGTAGCGCGCGTCGAAGGTGATGTTGTAGCCGGTCGTGCCGGCGCAAAAAACCACCATGCCGCCGCGCTTCACCACGAGCGCGGAAACTGGGAAGGTCGATTCGCCCGGATGTTCGAAGACGATGTCGACGTCCTTCTTGCCCGTGATGTCCCAAATCGCCTTGCCGAATTTGCGGGCTTTCTTGGTCCAGGCGTCGAACTCGGGCGAGTTCACCTTGGGAAGCTGGCCCCAGCAGTCGAAATCCTTGCGGTTGATGACGCCCTTGGCGCCGAGCGACATCACGTAGTCGCGCTTCGACTCGTCCGAGATTACGCCGATGGCGTTCGCCCCTGTCGCTGCGCAAAGCTGAACGGCGAAGACGCCCAATCCCCCGGAGGCGCCCCAAACCAGCACATTGTCGCCGGGCTTCAATTGATGCGGCTCATGGCCGAACAGCATCCGGTAAGCGGTGGCGAGTGTTAAAGTGTAGCAGGCCGCCTCTTCCCAAGTGAGATGTTTGGGCCGCTCCATCAGCTGGCGGTCTTGCGCGCGGCAGAACTGGGCGAAGGAGCCGTCGGGCGTCTCATAAGCCCAAATGCGTTGCGAGGGGGAATACATCGGATCGCCGCCGTTGCACTCTTCATCGTCCCCGTCGTCCC
>VGDY01000171.1 GCA_016869555.1 Alphaproteobacteria bacterium
TGTTGTCGTATAAAATCGATTGCGGCACGCCGCCGAAAAAATCGAACGCCGCAACATGACCATCGCAAAAGGCTTCCGCCGTCTCGGCGGGATAAGCCTTGACGAAGCAGCCGTCCGAATGCGGCAGATCCATGCAAAAATAGTGAAAGCGGACCTTCTTGCCCGCGATATAGGCGTCCGCCTCGCCAAAGTCCGCTTGCGCCTGTCCTGGGCGATGGCTGAGCGGAATAAACATCTCGCGCGACCGCAACAGCGCTCGCGCCACATACTCGCGCACGATCGTGTAGCCGCCGGAAAACCCCTCTTCGTCCCGCAACCGTTCAAAAATCCGCTGCGCCGTATGCCGCTGCTTCTTGTGAACGCTACGGTCGCTCTCCAGGATCTTGTCGATCCAGGCCATATACGGCCCAAGCTTCTTCGAGACCGGCCGCTCGCGTCGCCGATAACCCGGCGGAACCGAATACTGAAGCATCTTCGTGATCGTGTTGCGGTGAACGCCAAAGCGCCAGGCCGCCTCCCGCCGGCTTAGCCCTTCCACCATCACAGCGCGTCGTATCGCGGCATAGAGTTCCACTGTGAACATCCTTTCGGCCTCTCCATGCCAGTCAATGACATCGAGTCGGCCTATCAGGACCGGTACACTTTTGCGCCGCCGTCAAAGCAGGCGACTAATGCCGGTTCAGTGGTACACTTTGCGCCCGCGATTTATAACTAGTCATAGATTATCGAAATTTCATTCGGTGAGAGGCCATAAAGGCTATTTGCCAAATTGTTGATACTAGCCTCTGCTGTCGCAATGTCCTTTTCGATCCTAGTCAGCTCCGCGTCCAGATTTTCAATCTGCTTTGCCACAGCGGCTTTGTCGGTCTTGCGGACATTGCGAAGGGCTGACGCCAATGCGGCAGCGTTTGGGCTGTCGGGCAGGGGATTAGGGCGAAGGTAGTTTCGCCAATCGATGAGAGCCTGTTTCGCTTCCGCATCGTCCACATAGACGCCTTCAAGGACGGTCGTTCCGTCGTCATGGATGCGAAGCTCTCCCTTGGACAGCACCACTTCCAATCGTGCTCCAGGGCGTAAGCGATCGTGAAGGATGTCGATCATTGCTCCAACCTGCTTGGCTTGCTGCTCCTTGGCCCACTTGGTCTTGTCCCGGTTCGAGAACTCGGCGGGTGCCTTCAATGTCCATGCGTCAACGCTCCGAATCGAAGGCCAGAGCCATTCGACCGGCTTTTCCTCAATGTCGCAAACCTCGAAGCGCTTCTCCAAGTCGGCGATCGTGTCGCGGCGTTCGGTATGGAGCTTCGTCAGCTTTTGGCCAAGCTGTGAGATTTTATCAGCGTCTGTTGGCTTCGCTTTCGGAATGGGAAGCGGCGCAATGAACTGTTTGTTCGCCTCGAAGTAGCCACCTTCCTTGGGTTTTGCGATCCGCCGAAAAACCCAGTCGGCCGGTTTGGAATTGAGGATGCCAAGGAGAAACCAAAACTCTTTTGGATTATTGAGAAGTATTCCGTTCACGCGAACGTTATTAAGATAAAATTCCCCCTTGTCGTCTGGGCACACAGACAGATGCTTGACTGTCTGGGCGACGATAAGTTTTTGTAGTTCTTGCTTGTCGAGGTTTTGATTGCGTCCGAACTGCCACCATGTGGCATCCTCGTCAAATGCATTGGTCTCGCGGGCGCGCAGTTTCTTTTCCAAGCGTTTCAGGTGCTTCCAGGCCTTCGGAAAATTGTTGGCCATGTCGCTCTGCGGAATGAGCGTCGCCTGCCCGGCTTTGACGCGATAAGGAAAGAGAATGAACGTGTTTGTCTGAGGCTCTTGATACCTGTTTGCCTCTTGCCCGGAGACAAGCGGATGCATGATAGCATCTTCAATTTCAACCTCTTCGGCTGGCGGTTTTGTCTTTGAACCCTCCGGCTTGGGCGGCTGATAGAGATAGCGGTCTTTGCCGAGACGTTTGAGATGGTAGATTGGATCGGCGCTCGTAATGAGGCCTTGAAAAATCTGTTTAGAAATTGCTGGCGCATCTAGTCTGGAGCAGCTTATTGCAAGCTTGTCGATGACAGCACGTTCGTGCCTCGGAACAAGAATCCAAGCGTCCTCCTTCGGAAGCTCCTTAAACGAGACGAACCAATTGGCGTCGTCCCAATCCTGAATCCGGCTGATTTCACCTGTGGGGGCGAGGGCGAAGCGCACACGGTCGTTCTTGGTCCTGCTGTAGAATTGCAAGGCGGTGTAGATGATCGCCTCATCAAACACCTGGAATGATCCGAAATCGATCCACCTGTCGAGATGGCCGCCCGCGTGCAAGAGCTTGCGGAGACCTTCCCCATACTCGTTGTATCGCCATAGGCTCGGTGCGATGTAACCCAGCCTGCCTTTGGGATTTAGGAGCTCCAGACCCCGCTCAATGAAGGGCAAATACAGGTCGTAATTGCCGGTCTGGCAGCTGTTATAGCGGGGTTCTCCACCATTGATTTTAGCATTGCGGAGAAAGTCCGCCGTTTCTGGGTAAACCTTTTTGAAGTTCTGAAGCTTCACGTACGGCGGATTGCCGACAACGCAATCAAACCCTGGGCCACCGGCTCGCTTCGGGTCGAAAACTGCCGGAAATCGCTTCTCGAAGTCGAAGGGATTGATGGTCTCCTTCTTTTCCTCTGTCGCGGAAAGCAGGTCCTTCTTGAAGTCGTAAACCTCGTTCCCCACAAGGGAATTCCCCGCGACAATGTTGGTATCGAGGTTGGAAAGCGGCTGGTCGGATTTGGCCGTGTGGAGCCACAGCGCAAGTTGGGCGATCTCTACCGATGCGGGGTTGATGTCCACGCCGAATATATTCTTCGAGAGAATGTTCCGGATTTCGTCGTCAGGTTTGAACTCGAACAGCTCCTCGCCCTTGCCGCCCGTCACAAGAGCAAGCTCGCGCTGCACGCGCTGCCGTTCCCGCAATAGGTATTCGAGGGTGTGGATGAGGAACGCGCCTGAACCACAGGCAGGGTCCAGGACGGTGAACGTATCGAGCCGGTCACGGAAGGCCCGCACGGCTTTTACGTGCTTTTTGAAAGCCTCGCTGCGATCGGAGGGCGATTTGGCGATTTGCTTTGCAATGGCCGCTTCGTCGCTCTCGATGTCGAACTGCCATTCGACTTCGGTCCGGATTTCATCAAGGCGGGGGCCAAGGGTTTCAGCGACAACCCGCTCAACAACCCATTCCGGCGTGTAGTAGACGCCATCCCGCTTGCGTTTCGAGACCTTGGCAATGGTCTCGCGTCCTTCCTTTTCGGCCTCAAGGTATTCCAGCTCGGTGATGGACTGCTCGAAGATGCGGCCGAGCGTGTAGAGCGTGATGGCCTGCCCGGTCTTCCCCGCCGCGCCGAAATTGTAGGTGCCGGCGAAATACAAGAGCGTTTTGCGGTTGGCTTTGAGACTGGCGTCGTTCTCGCCCTGCATCTTGGCGCAAAAGGCCTCGTTTGGAATCGTGAGCCCGTCGAGCTCGGCGTCGGTCGCAAACAGGCCGCCATTAAACCGATTGATGGGGCGCGAGCGGAACTTCTTGCCCTCGTTCATGGCATTGAACAGCTCTTTGAGCTTGTTCCATGCGTCTTGCTCATCGGGCTCGAACGTCGGGTTCTTGCTCAATTCGCTCAGGTAGTCGCTCAGGGCGTTCGGCGGGAAACTCAGCTGTTCGCCCATGTCCTCGCAGAACATCACGAAAATGCAGCGATCGATGAGCTTTTGGGCAAGGCGAACCAGGCGGCCTTTGGTGCCTTTGAATTTCGGGTTGTGTTTGATCAGAAGGTCGACGAGGTACTCCCGATATGCCCTGTATTCGAGATAAAAGGCTTTCTCGATCTCCTTTTCCTGGAACCTCTGATCCTTGAGGAGTTTGAGGAGAGCGGATGGGCCGCCGGTCGTAAGAAGGCTGTCCGCGTGAAGGAGGCGAACGAACAGGAAGCGCTGGAAACTCACCGCTTCTTCGTTTGCGATGGAACCCACGTCGGGCAGGAGCGGGATGCCTTCGTCGGCCTTTTTCTGCTTGATGACGAAGCGCTGGTACTGGCTCGGCATCGTGTTCCGCCAATAAAGGCGGAACTCGTTCATGTCGGTGACAACGCCCCATGTGGGCTGGATGGTCTCGTTGCCGTAAAGCGGCTTCATGGCCTCCCGGAGGTAGTCCGCGCACTGTTTGACGGGAGAGCGGGTGTTGCCCTTGCGCTTCTGGGGGCCGTCCAGGTTGGAACGCACGTCCTTGAACTCGCACAGGGCCTGCGGCGTAGGGGGAACATCCTTTCGGTCGAAGATGCCAAGCGCTGCGTCTGCCTGGCCGGCCGCCCCACCCGCGCCCGCGCCTGCGATTTGAAATTTTGGATAGCATGTGTAACCAGCTTCATCGTGGGATTTTCCGCTTTGCGTGAAGCCCCAAGTCTCTTCAAAAAACACATTGATGAATGCTGCTTCGGACGAAGTTTCCTTCTGGAATGCTTTCTTCGCCCATTTTTCCAGTCGGGTGACCAGCGCCTGTTCCTCCGGGCTGTCTCGGAAAGCCTGAAATTCCTTGTCAAGAACCGCCCTTAAATACGCATCGGACAAAAGATTCTGGTAGCTCGCCGCCATCAGCTTCCCGCTCTGGTTTGCTCATGAATCAGTATTCAGCTTTGCTTGCTTTCAGTGTGTAATAGTGGAGCTGCTCGCCGGCAACTTCCGCAGGAATTTCCTGCGAGTGGACCTTAATTCGACGCCACTTCGGAGTGATTGGCCGGGGCTGTTCGGCTTTTTTTATCTGCCTTGCCCTCATGCCAAGGGGACGATCAAATCGCATTTCCAAACACTGCTTTCAGAGCATTTGAGGTCTTCATCATTATCGAACCCGCATCAGGTTTACCCGTAATCCGTCGCGTGGGAGTGGGATCGGCCAATACTTCCAACTTGGTTTGTAGTTGGGAGGGACGGAGATAACGGCGGTCGATAACAGGTGGTAGGCGAAGCATTTCGCTTGCATATAGGCGAAGCGCAACCCAAGACACGTGTGCGCGCCGCCGCCGAAGGCGATGAACGCATATTTATGTCGCGCGGCGATCGCCTCGTCAGTAAAGCGTAACGGGTCGAACTTCTCCGGCTCCGGCCATACATCCGGCATGTGATGCGTATAGAGCGCGTTGACGGCAATATGCGTTCCTTGAGGGATGTGGAATCCACCGAATTCCATGTCGCGCACGGCGCGGCGGAGAATCGAGGGCGCGGGCGGAATGAGCCGGAGCGACTCATTGAAAGCCATTTCCACCAACGGCAGCTCGTCGAGCCGTTCATAAGGCAACGGCTCGCCTGGGGTGAGGCCAAGGGCATTCACTTCTTCGCGAAGTTTCTCCTGCCAGTCCGGGTTGACCGCGAGAAAATAGACGAACGAGGTCAAGGAAGACGCGAGCGTATCGTGCGCCGCCATCATCAGGAAGTTCATGTGGTCTAACACCTCCTGCGGCGTCAAAAGCGCTCCATCGTCGGTGGTCGTTTTGCAGAGCTGGGTGAAGAGATCATGTCCATCGTTGGCGCGGCGCGCGGCGATCTGGCCGCCCAAATAATCGATCATGAACTTGCGCGCTTTAACGCCCCGAGACATCTGCGTGCCCGGTATGGGGCGGCGCACCACGCCGACGCAGGCTGCGATCATGTCGGCGTAGGCGTGCTTGATCGCGTCCAGGTCAGGGCCACATTCGTCGCCAAGAAAGGAGACAGCGGCGAGGTCGAGCGTCAGCCGTTTAATGGCCGGGTAAAACCGAAAACTCGGAGAGGCGTTCAGCCACGTGGAGATTCCCGTAGCGATGCCTTGATCGAGTTTCTGAAGATAGGATTTCATCGGCCTGGGCTTGAAGGCGACGGCTAGCGCCCGGCGATGCACGCGATGTTCATCGAAGTCGCGCATCATCAAGCCGCGCGGGAATAGGAGGCCGAAGACGCGGTCCCAGCCATGCTCGGAAGAAAAGAACTTCCCTTGATCCAGCAGCACAAATTCATTGGCATCGGGGCCGAGCAGCGAAACTGTTCTCCCGCCGAAGGAATAGGAGCGGTGTACCTGGCCGTATAGTTTGGCGAAACGCTCCGCCGTGCCTTTTGGGTCAGCGAGATATTGCAGGGTGTTGCCAATGAGCGGCCAGCCTTCCGTGCCGGGAATATGGGCGAGCGCGCTAACGGGCGGGTCACGAACAGTCATAGAGAAACAACCTTCAATGGAGCGATCAACAATAATCGTTTAATGCCGGACGCGACACGGCGCGACAAGGGGCACACGGTCGCGGCCTGTCGTGGCTCGTCGTGTCGGGACGCGGTGTGCCGTGAACTTCCTGACGGCATCTCGGTGCGGGGGAGCGGCCGAGTCGATCACAACTTCCGAAAGTCGTCGAGCATGTCCGCCCATGTTTGCATCAGCGTAACGCGCTCGCTCCAGTAGTTGGCTCGGTTGTAAATGCGGCGGATTTCATTCTTGTCTTGGTGACCGAGGATCGCCTCGATTATCTCCGGCCTGTGGCCCCGCTCGTTGAGGATCGTGCTCGC
>VGDY01000172.1 GCA_016869555.1 Alphaproteobacteria bacterium
ACTCCATGGCGGCGCGAGGGATGCGCGTCCTCGGCGTAGCCGCGGCCATGCCGAACGGGCCGATCACCAGCCTCGAGGGTTCCGGCTGGCGGCACGACTTGCGTTTCCTTGGGCTCGTCGGCATGGCTGTCGCGCTGTATTTAAATGGCAGAATCAGGAATCATATTTTTCAATAGCTTATCTTTGCGCTTAATTTGATAATTTGTATGATATTTGATAATATGGCGGGGTTTGCTGCACCTTATTTGATAATTGGACAGCCTCACATGCGCCGGTCTGGTGAGCCCAATGCCTGATCCGTTTCCTGACGAAGCGGCGCCGCAGGACTGGGAAGAAGCGCGCCGCCGCGCGGACTCGATACGCGAATTTGTGCGCCGGCGACCAGATCGATCGACAATCGACGAGATTTTGGAGCTCGCGACCGTGCTCGGCGTGAGCCAGGCCACGGCCTATCGATTAGTCCGACTGTTTCGAAAGGGAGGAACCGTCTCCGCGCTGGTCGATCGCAAGCGCGGACGGCGGAAAGATCATCACACGCTGGACAAGGAGCGGGATGAAATTATCCGTGCGACAATCTCGCGCTTCTATCTAAAGCCAACACGGCCGCCCTTCTCGCGACTGGTTCGTGAAGTGCAAACCAAATGCCTCGCAGCCGGCTTTAAGGCGCCGAATTGGCGCACAATCAAAAATCGTTTGGAAAGCATCGACCTTCAACGGCGAGCAAAGCGACGTGGAGAAACGACGATCGTAAAGGCGACAACGCCGACGCCCGAGGAACTGCGTGCGTCACAGCCATTGGAAATCGTCCAGGTTGATCATACCAGGGCAGACATCATTGTCGTCGACGAAGAAACGCGAGAACCAATCGGCCGCCCCTGGCTGACGCTGGCGATTGACGTGTTCAGCCGCATGGTGACGGGCTTCTATCTTACAATGGACGCGCCGTCCCGTTTGTCCGTGAGTCTTTGTCTGCTTCACTCGGTTTTCGACAAATCCGCGTGGCTGAAGGATCGTGAGATCGACGAGCTCTGGCCGGTCGCGGGACTGCCGGCAATGCTGCATGTCGATAACGGCCCCGAATTTCGTAGCCGCGCCTTTATCCGAGGCTGCGAAGACGCCGGCACAAAGATTCAGTGGAGGCCACGACGCACGCCGCACTATGGCGGACATATCGAACGTCTGATCGGAACGCAGATGGGCGCCGTTCACCTCCTGCCCGGCTCCACATCTAGCAACATTGCAGAGCGTGGCGAATATGATCCAAAGGCAAGCTCGGCACTAACGTTACGTGAAGTCGAGCGGTATATTGCTCTGGAAATCGTCGGATCATACCATCAATCGATTCATAGCGGTTTGTGTCGTCCGCCAATCGCCGTCTGGCGAGAGCACGAGGGAGACATTCCGCTCCGCTTGCCGCACGATCGGATGCGCTTCTGGTTGACGTTTCTGCCTGAAGAGGAACGCACATTGCGCCCGGACGGCATCCATCTGTTCAATTTGCGATACTGGTCCCCGGCGCTCAGCGCCGATGTCGGCAGAACTAAACGACGGCTCTTGGTAAAGTATGATCCACGAGACATGTCGCGAATCTTTATTCGGCGCCCCTCGGGGAATTTTGTCGAAGCGCGTTACGCCGACGTGACCTTGCCGTCGGTGACCCTGCGCGAAGCGTTGACGGCGCGCCGCACCCTGCTCGCGCAAGGGCGCCGCGAGGTCGATATGCGCTCGATCATCCGCACCGCGATGGCTCAACGAGAACTTGTTGACACCGCGACAAGGAAAACAAAAGCGGCTCGACGCGGAAAGGCCACCGGTTCAAAATCCAAGGGAGATCGCAACGGCTGGGGCTCGCTGCGCGGCGTCGATTCCCGGGAGCCTGTGCCCTTTGTTGAAGACACGGACTGAACGGATGCTCACATGAATGATGTAAGCTCCCATCTGACGCCGGCCGCCGCAGCGCTTCTTTCGGAAACCGACGAACGTCGCATCCGCGCAATCAAATCGCGCCGGTGGGTGCTGTATCCGCGGGCGAAACAGGCGCTCGATCGGTTGGGGCTCCTACTCGATCGCCCTCGGGGAACGAGGATGCCGTCCGTCGCGATTTATGGCGACAGCGGCATGGGCAAAACCATGATCATGAAGCGATTCCGTGACGAACACCCGCCGGGCTTCAATGCAGTCACAGGAGCACTCCGAAAGCCTGTGCTCGCGATGGAGATGACCAGTCGACCTGGAGAACGCCGCTTCTATGCTGAACTGCTCACGCTTCTCGGCGCGCCCTAGCGCCCGCGCGCAGACATTGCGCAGATGGAGCAGTCTGCATTGCGGATCATGGAGGCGATCGGCGTCCAGGTGCTCGTTATCGACGAAGTTCACAATATTCTCGCTGGCTCCTATCGCGAACAGAGGGTCGTGCTGAACACCTTTCGATTCTTGAGCAATCGCCTTCAAATCTCGCTTGTTTGCTTTGGCGTCAACGAAGCGCGCGAAGCCATCAGCGGTGACGTTCAACTCGCCCGCCGGTTTGAACAGTTCACGCTGAACCGTTGGGCGGCGGATGAACAATTTGAATCGCTCGTCGCGTCCATTCTGCGCAACACGCCGCTACGTAATCCTTCCGTGCTCAGCCCGAAATCATTGCGTTGGATGCTGCAGGTGACCGAAGGCATCACGGCAAACGTCTTCCATTTGATCAACAGTCTCGCCGTCGAGGCGGTTGAAACTGGAAGAGAGCAAATCTGCGACGAGGCCGTCGAGAGTTGGCGGCCGGAACTCGATATGGAAGCGGCGTTCGCATGACTGCCGCGCGACAAACAAGATGAGAGTCCGGCGTCAATCAGGATGAGAATCGCGGGGGTGTCGGCGCGACGAAGTGAGGGCGAAGCCCGAGCGTAGTTGCGCCGACACCCCCGCGCGCGCCGAAAAAACGGCCTGTCTGCCGGTCGCGGGGCCGGGTGAAGGGTCGGTTTTCCTGTGGGAGGACCGATTCGTTGCCCGGCCGCCATGTCACCGACCGCCAGATGAGGCTCTTCATGCAGTTCAGATGTAGAAGTTTTAACTTAATCTGACGGACGGTGTTTTCAGCCACGAAGGGGATCCGTGGCGGGGGCGGAGCTGGTCGAGGTAGCGCAGCCCCCGCCACGGCGTCTCCAGGAGACACCGATATGACCAAGGATCAGAAAGTCATCCGCGCCAAGGCCGGCCTGCTCGAACTCGCCAAGCAGCTCGGCAATGTTAGCCAGGCGTGCAAGATCATGGGTTACAGCCGCGATAGCTTTTATCGTTTCAAAGACCTTTACGACAAAGGCGGCGAGCTGGCGCTGCAAGAACTCTCTCGCCGCAAGCCGTTGTTGAAGAACCGAGTGGCGCCCGACACCGAGGCGGCAGTCGTAGACATGGCGATCGAACAACCGGCCTGGGGCCAGACGCGTGTCTCCAACGAGCTGGCCAAGAGAGGGATCAGCGTGTCGCCGTTCGGCGTGCGCTCGATTTGGCTGCGCCACGACCTCGCCACCATGAAACATCGGCTGAAGGCGCTCGAAGCCAAGATGGCGCAGGAGCGGCTAATCCTCACCGAGGCGCAGGTCGCCGCGCTGGAAAAGGCCAAGGCCGACAAAGAAGCGCACGGCGAGTTCGTATCCGAATGCCCCGGCTATTGCGGCGCGCAAGACACCTTCTACGTCGGGACGTTGAAAGGCGTCGGCCGTGTCTACCAGCAGACTTTCGTCGACACTTACGCCAAGGTTGGCTTTGCTAAGCTCTACGACCGCAAGACGCCGATCACCGCCGCCGATCTCTTGAACGACCGCGTCATTCCCTTCTACGAGGAGCACGGCATTCCGCTGCAACGCGTGCTCACCGATCGCGGAACGGAATATTGCGGCAACCCCGAGCGGCACGAATACGAGCTGTATCTCGCGGTCGAGGACATCGACCATACGCGCACCAAGGCGAAGAGCCCGCAAACCAACGGCATCGTCGAGCGTTTCCATAAGACCATGCTCGACGAGTTCTACCGCATCGCTTTCCGCAAGAAGGTCTATGCCACGATCGACGAGCTGCAGAGCGATCTCGACGCGTGGATGCGAGAGTTCAACGAACTCCGCCCACATCAGGGAAAATGGTGCTTCGGAAAAACACCGATGCAGACCTTTATTGACGCGCTGCCCTTGGCGCGTGAAAAATCAGGTCGGATTCAGGTGATCGAGGAAAACGCCGCCGCTTGAACCAACAACGGCCAGCTCATGCCGTCCGTCAGATCAAGTGCCAACTTGTACAGTTCAGAAAATCCGATCCCGCCGCCGTGGCCGCGGCGAAAGCCGGCTTCAGCCCGGCGACCGCTTATCGGCTGGAAAAAGACCCCCGACTTCCCTCACAAAAGAAGGTGCCGCGCGGAAGCCGGCGGCCGGACCCGCTGGAGGATGTCTGGGACCGTGAGGTCGTCCCCATGCTGAAGGCGGCGCCCGGCTTACGGCCGATCGGCGTCTTCGAGGAGCTGCGTCGCCGGCATCCGGAGCTGAGTCCCGGCGTTCGGCGCACGCTGGAGCGGCGCATCCGGAACTGGCGCGCCCTCCATGGTCCAGAGCAAGAGGTGATTTTCCGCCAGGAGCATCCGCCGGGCCGAATGGGCCTCTCCGACTTTTGCGACATGCGCGATCTTGGCGTTTCCGTCGCCGGCGTCCCGCTCGATCACCGCCTCTATCACTTCCGCCTGCCGTTCTCGGGCTTCGAATCCGCCCATGTCGTGCTCGGCGGCGAGAGCTTCGTCGCGCTCGCCGAGGGTTTGCAGAACGCCCTGTGGACGCTCGGCGGCGCGCCGCAGCAACATCGCAGCGACAGTCTCTCCGCCGCCTTCCGCAATCTCGACGACGACGCCAAAGAGGACATGACGCGCCGCTACGAGGCGCTCTGCGCCCATTACGGCATGACGCCGACCCGCAACAATAAAGGCGTCTCCCATGAGAACGGCTCGATCGAAAGCGCTCACGGCCATATCAAGCGCGCGCTCGAAGACGAACTGGCCCTGCGCGGCTCGCGCGACTTTGACGACCTCGTCGCATGGCGCAAGTTCATTGATGAGCTTGTCGGCCGCCGCAACGCCCGCAACGCCACGCGCATCGATCTCGAACGCGTCGAATTGAAGGTGCTGCCGCCGCGCAAGACGTCGGACTTCGAGGAAGCGCGCGTTTCGGTCACCTCGTCCAGCGCCTTCACTCTGCGCAAAGTCTTTTACACCGTGCCGTCTAGACTGATCGGCCACAAGCTGCTCGTGCGTCTCTACGACAATCGGCTCGAGGTTTTTCAGGGATCGACGCATTTGTTCGATCTGCCGCGCGGCAGGCCTGGACCCAACGGGAAGCACGGACATGTCGTCGATTATCGGCACGTCATTCATTCCCTGCGCCGCAAGCCCATGGCGCTCCTGAACCTCGTCTATCGCGACCAGCTCTTTCCCCGGCGCGCCTATCAAAAAGCCTTCGACGCGCTGCTCGCCGAGGCCGGAGAAAAAGCGGCCTGCAAAACCATGGTCGGCCTGCTCGCCCTCGCGCATGAGCGCGCCTGCGAAGCCGAACTCGCGGTGGCAATAGAGGAAGAACTCGATTCCGGCCACCTGCCGAACCTTGCTGCGCTGACCGAGCGCTTCGCGCCGAAGGACGCCGCGCCGCCGAACATCATCGTCGCGCTGCCAGAGCTCGCCGTCTATGACGCGCTCGCTTCTTACGAAGGAGCGGCGGCATGAAGGCGAGCGACAAAGTCGACGCCGCCCGCGTCGACCTCCTTCTGACCGAACTGCGCCTCTCCGGCGTCAAACTCGTCTGGAGCGCGCTTGCCGCCACCGCCGACAAAGAAGGCTGGCCCGCCGCGCGCTTCCTCGCGGCGCTCGTCGAGCAGGAACTCGCCGATCGCGGTCAACGGCGCTTCGCCCGGCATCTTTCTGAAGCGCGTTTGCCGCCCGGAAAAACGCTCGACGCTTTCGACTTCGACGCCGTGCCAATGATCTCAAAGGCGCAGGTTCAGGCGCTCGCCGCCGGCGACGCCTGGCTCGAAAAAGGCGCCAATCTGCTGATGTTCGGTCCGCCCGGGGTCGGAAAGTCACACTTGGCGGCAGCGCTCGGCTTGGCGCTCATCGAAAACGGCTGGCGCGTCCTCTTCGCCAGGACGACCGATCTCGTCCAGAAGCTGCAAGTCGCGCGACGTGACCTCGCCCTCGAGGCCGCGATCGACAAGCTCGACAAATATCATCTCCTCATCCTCGACGACATCACCTATGTCGCCAAGGATCAGGCCGAAACCAGCGTCCTCTTCGAACTGATCAGCGCCCGCTACGAAAGGCGCTCGCTGCTCATCACCGCAAATCAGCCCTTCGGCGAGTGGGGGAAAATCTTTCCAGACCAAGCCATGACACTCGCCGCCATCGACAGGCTCGTCCATCACGCGACGATCTTCGAGATCAACGTCGATAGTTATCGACGTAAAGCCGCGCTCAAAAAAGCTGCCGGTCCAGGCCGGCCTTC
>VGDY01000173.1 GCA_016869555.1 Alphaproteobacteria bacterium
GCATCTCGCGGCGCTCGGCGAAAGGGCGCGCGATTACGCCCGCAACGCCCGCTCGGAAAACACAAGGCGCGCCTACGAGGCGGATTGGCGGCAGTTTGCCGCCTGGCTGCGCCGGCAGGGCCTCGACCCCCTGCCCCCGGACCCGCAGACGATCGGCCTTTACCTCACGGCCTGCATGGAAGGAGAGCGCGGTCGCGAGCCGGTTTCGGTCGCCACGCTGGAGCGGCGGCTCGCTGGCATTTGCTGGCGTTACCGCCAGCGCGGCGCGCCGCTCGATACGAGCGATCGGCATATTTCGACCGTGCTCGCCGGCATCCGCCGCGCCCATCGCCGCCCTCCCGTCCAAAAGGAGGCGATCTTCGCCGATGAACTGCTGGCGATGCTCAGCGTCCTCGACATGGATCTGCGCGGCATCCGCGACCGCGCCATTCTGGCGATCGGCTTCGCCGGCGGCCTGCGCCGCTCGGAAATCGTCGGCCTCGATTGCGGCCCGGACCAGACCGAAGACGGCGCCGGCTGGATTGAGATTTTCGAGGGTGGCGCCGTGCTGCAGATCTCCGGCAAAACTGGCTGGCGCGAGGTCGAAATCGGCCGCGGCTCCCGTCCCGAAACTTGCCCCATCGCCCTGCTCGAGACCTGGATGCGCCTCGGTCGGATCAGTCACGGGCCGCTGTTTCGGCCCATCGCGCGCAAGAATGGCGGTGTCTCTCCCGAGCGGCTGACCGACAAACATGTCGCCCGTTTGGTGCAGAAAACCGCGCTCGCCGCCGGCATTCGCGGCGATCTGACCGAAGGCGAAAGACGCTTGGCCTTCTCCGGCCATTCGCTGCGCGCCGGGCTCGCCTCCTCGGCGCAGATCGAGGAGGCGCATGTGCAAAAGCACCTCGGCCACGCCAGCCCCGAAATGACCCGCAGATACCAGCGCAAACGCGACCGGTTCCGCGTCAATCTCACCAAAGCGGCGGGCCTCTGATTTCTCCGGTGCTATTTCGAGTATTTCGAGTATTTTGTTTGTTGCGCGAACGTGCTAGGTTGCTCCCAACTTAAGGAACGCCAATGCAGCGCCAAATCGCTACCCTTCCCTCTCCGCAGGATGCCTCGCTCGCCAAAGCAGCGCGGCGCGCGCTTGAAGCCAGCAAAACGCCCGACGACACGCTGCATGTCCAAATCAACGCGCCTGGCCGAAAGGCGATGCCGCTCGATCTGCCGCCGATCGTCACTCGTCTGCTAATGAATATCTTGGACGAAACCGCCGCTGGCAACGCCGTTTCGCTGGCCACGACTGACGCGGAAATCACCACGCAGGAAGCCGCTGCAATCCTCAACGTCTCGCGCCCCTATCTCGTCGGGATGGTCGACAAGGGGATACTCCCCGCGCGCATGGTCGGAAATCAGCGGCGCCTCCCCTTGCAGGACGTGCTTGCCTACAAGGCCGATAATCGCGCCAGGCGCCGCGCGGCGCTGGCCGATCTCGCCGCGCATGATCAGGACCTTGGTCTGGAATGAACGAAGCGGCGACAATCGTCGCCTTTCTCGACGCCAGCGTCCTTTATCCGGCCCTGCTGCGCAACATGCTCATGCATTTTGCTGTGAACGATCTCTTTCAACCGCGTTGGTCGGCGCGCGTGCACGAAGAATGGATCACGGCGCTGCTGCGCAATCGACCCGACATTACCCGCGCCCAGATTGAGCGAACGCGGCGGCTCATGGAGGCGGAGATCGACGACGCCATCGTCGAAGGATATGAACATCTCATGCCGTCGCTCACGCTTCCCGACGCTGATGATCGTCACGTTCTTGCGGCCGCCATCCATGGTGGCGCAACCGTTCTGGTCACGGCGAATTTACGCGACTTTCCGGCGCCGATTCTGACATCATTTGGACTCCTCGCCGAGCATCCCGACGCCTTCCTGCTGCGTCTCCTCAAATCCGATCCGGAGCTCGGGCTCGCCGCCTTCGACGAACTCTGCGCCAACCGCAGGAACCCGCCGCAAACGCCGCGCGAGGTTACGGAACTCCTGAGCCGCCAGGGACTGACGGCAACCGCGGCGGCCCTCAATGAAATAATCGACGCGAAATGATCCCGCGCAAGGCGGGAGCGCCGCGTCATCCCGCCTGTCGCCGGGCGCGCGCCGCCTTCGCCGCTTTGCCACGCAACAACGCCATCAGAACCGGCCCCAACGAGAACTCCCCTTCCCGCGCTTTCCCGGTCAGAACGCGTAGATAGCCGCCGGCCGATTTAATTTCCTCGCCGCGTTGCAGGATCGCGGCAATGACGATGGAGGCGTCATGCTCGCCCAGGACATCGAGCGCCTGTTTCCAGGCGTCAGGCGAGACGCCGAGCGCCGACCTGACGATCGCCGCCGCGTCGATCAGATCACGCCAGCAGGAAATCTCAGCGCCTTTGCCGTAATCGACGATATCGGGACAGGCTTGCAGCACCATGCCAAGCGGATAAGTTCGTTGTGATGGCGGTTGACGATCGCCCGTTCTCAAATCAGGCGCCGTCGTTTCAGTCGATCCGGATGTTTCGGCTACCGTCTGTTGCGAGTTTGACCCGGGCGGTTCGGCCCTGCCTTCTTGAAGGTCGGGTTCAAAATCAGGAATGTTTGTGATTTGATTCTGTATATGGCGCTCAGTCTGGGACTCATTGGCGCTTCTTTTTTGGCCTTTTACGTGTGTTTCCAACAGATTCTGGATTTCGGCCGCGAAGACGCTGAGATCGCCTGCCAAAGCCTCCAGCTCAGTCCGCCCGAGGCTGCGCGAATAGCCCGCTGAGAGGGCTTGGTAGCGCCTGTAAAGGCCTTCCCAGTCGCTTACTTTCTGCCCGACGATCGACAGCAGCCCAAAGTTTACCCCCTCCTCCATGCCAGTCTCGATCATCTTGACGATGTCGCGCCGAACAAGCGTGATTTTTTCACGCAGCAGAGCGATGGCGCGGTTTTCGACGCGCACTTCTTCGGCGAGGTTTTCGATCTCGCTGGCCCGCGCGATCAGCGGCGCGAGATCGAAGCCGAAGGCTTCCGCGATCTCGCCGCCCTGCCCGCGCCGTGCAAAGCGTTTGCCGTTCGGGGAGTCGCGCCGGATGATGAGCCCCGCCTCGACGAGCGAGGCGAGATGCCGGCGCAGCGTCGCTGGGGCCATGCCATGGGCGCGGATAGAGAGCTCCCGGTTCGACGGAAACACCACGATCCCGGGCGCAGCCGAATCACTCTCCTCCCCTGCCCCGCCCTCGGCCTCTGGCAGCGTCAGCGCCGTTTCCTGATGGAAGCTCAGCAAGGCGTGCAACACCGATAGCGCCCGGTCAGTGACGCCGAGCGGGCCTTTGGCTTCGGTGAGCGCCCGAAACAGTCGCCATTTATGGACGATCGTCTCGGAGGCGTCGGGCTTTGCCGCGAAATCCCGCGTCGCCGCCTGCGCCGCCACCATGGCGAGCGACAGGGGCCGCCGCCCGAAGGGCGTCGTTGAATGTGTGCGCATAATCCCTTGCCTCGTTCAGGCAAAAGAAATCTGCTCACCGAAACGGTGCCGACTCTTGACAGCGATTCGCGGAAGTGTGATTCTCTAAGTGCTAACTACGAGAAGGGCTTCCGGGCAATGTTTCGGGGGCCTTTTTCTTTTGTCAGTTTCTCCTGCGTTCGTACTTTTTGACGCTATGCGAAACGCTCGCCGTCATTGACGGGATTTGAACTCCTCATAGAGCGACTGCAATCGCCCGAGGATGAAATCTCCAAATTCGGGAACGACCTTTCGGTCGATCGTCACCGAGATTTTTTCGGCGTTCTGGACAATCTTGGCGAATTTCGCGCCATCAGCCGTCGTCCAGTTTTCAAAGCGGGGTTGTTCAACGCTCGGTCTTGCAACCGCATGCGCTCGCCGAAACCGAAGGTCGCTTTCGAGGGCGAGGAAGTCCGGCGTCGAAATCAAGTCCCCCACCGACTTTGCCACGACGGGATCTGAAAACCGTTCTGCGAGGTCGATCCACCCCCGTCGTCCGATCCCAAGCGCGGGACCGATCGCATCGACGACGTCCTCGGGAATTTTTGAAACGACCGAGAGCATGTTGGAAAGATCGCTCTTGTATACGGAAAGCGCGGTCATAATCGTATCGCGCTTAAATCCTCTGTCTTCCAAGCCTCGTGCGAATCTTGCCTTTTCAATGAACGACAGATCTTGTCGCTCATTGTTTTCCATCCCTTGGGCGATGACGAGTTCGTCATCGGAAAGCGCCTTGACGACGGCCCGAACTGCTCGCTGAAGCTCCAATGCGGCACGGAGCCGTCGATGGCCATACGCGACCTGATACCGCCCGTTTTTGCTGGGATGGGGACGGACTAGAATCGGCACCTGCTGTCCATGGTCTCGAATGGCTTCGACCAATCGTGCGTGCGCCTCCTTGGTCGTCGCCATGCGATCATTGACAAAGGAAGGATCAATGAGACTCGGATCAAGATCTACGACCGCCTGCCCTTCAGCGAGTTGGCGCTCAATTGCGAGGGCGCGCTCGGATTGCGCTTTGAACTCGCTGAGGGACTGTCCAAGTGCGCCAACAGGCGCCGCCGCGGTAGTTCTGATCAGTTCCGGCGCGCCGAGAATTGGCCGGGACCGAAGTCTTGCCGCTCTAATCGGATCAACGGGGGACTTATCGTCCGCTGGACGATTTTCGGAATTGACGGTGGCTTCGATCTCCGCTGCGGAAGCTGAAGCAGGCTTCAAATTCGCGAAAAGAGCTTTCCGGCTCATGCTGTTCTTCCCCAAGCTCGCCGGATTAACCCTTCGATCTCTCCGTTGACCTGGTTCATTGATTCGATGGCTCGATCGTACGTTGATCGAGTAAACTGCTGTCTTTCAACCTCATACAGCGTTTGATTTGTTATCGATGCGTCCGAAATCGCCGTGCTCTTCAGCATTGGATGGATGAGCACATGCTGCCCAAAGATTGACCTGAGAAAGGCGACCATCTGATTTTGCGGGCCGTCACTCGGTTCAAATCTTGTTACGAGGTAATTCATCCAATCATAGTTCGTCGTACCTCCCGCGTCGGCGACAACTTCTAGGAGATCCCCCGTCATCGTTAGAAATTGCGACATCGACAGCACGTCCAGCATCTGCGGATGTACCGTAATCAGTACAGCCGTCGCGGCGCTCAACGCAGAGAGAGTCAGGTAGCCAAGCTGCGGAGGACAATCGATGACGACAATGTCATAGAGATTCTGCGCCTCAGCTATTGCTTGAGCGATACGCCCGAAAAACATTAAATCCCCGGGAGCACGTTGCATCAGTGCTCTGGGCGTTTCATGCTCAAATTCCATCAACTCCAGATGGGCCGGGATCATATGCAGGTTGGGAATGTAAGTTCCTCTGACAACTTCGCTGATTGATCGACGATGCTCGTCGTAACGAATCGCGCCATACAACGTCTCGTTCGGAGCTACGTCGAGTTCGGGTTGTGATCCGAAAAGTGCAGAGAGGCTGGCCTGAGGATCGAGATCGATCGCAAGCACACGGTACCCATGCAAAGCCAAATATTGCGACAAATGCGCCGAAGTTGTCGTCTTCCCCGATCCGCCTTTGAAATTCATCACGGTAATGATTTGCAGGTGCTCGCCATCAATCCGATGAGGTAGATAACGGCGATCCCCTCTGGCGCTCTGGTCGAGAATCCGCCGGATATTCTGAATGTCCTCCACCGAGTATGACCGCCTACCGTTCGTCACTGTCGCGGCGATCCCCCGCCCTTCCGACGCAATCTGTCGCAAATACCCTTCGTGAATGCCAATCAACTTCGCAGCTTCCACAGGCGAAAAAAGGCGGATACTTTTTTCCGCGGACGGGGGAAAATTGTTTCGTTGATGCGCCTGCAGCTGCTCAGATAGATCATGCGCATGCCGCTGAATCAGCGTCCTTAGTTCGGTCGCTTGCGATGCGGAAGCTGCGGGTTTGCGTTCCATGCGGGGAAGGCTCTCACCAAATCAAAGCTGCGGAGTTTTTCAAAGTTTCGCACTTCAAGCGCGTCTTTGCACATTAGTGCCGATTCTCCCGCAAGGCGCAACGTTTTTAGTACTAACAAAACGTTAAGGGCTTCGCCCCTCCCCATGATCGCTAGCCCTCGCGCTGTTAGCCGCGGCTAACCTTTTTCTCCCTCGGCATTTTGAAGCTGTCGCCGCGTCCCCTCGGGAGTTAGCCGCGGCTAACTTCGGCGCACACGATCAAAAGAATAGATCTCTATTTGAGGGATCGTCGCCGCGGACGCTCGACGAGAACATGGTCATGGAGAGACGCGGCCTAGCAGCCTGTCGGACTGATGTTTGGGGTTTTGCGGCGAGGCTGGATTGCCGCCTTTCGCGTTTGTTTTGCGTTTGATCTCCTCCCAAACGCTCACTGAGGCGCCCATTGCGACC
>VGDY01000174.1 GCA_016869555.1 Alphaproteobacteria bacterium
GCATGGCGGGTGTGGCTTCGATGCGATGGCGTGAACGGATCGGCGTCAGCAACCAATCCATACACTAAATCAGTATCTTACACCACACTCGCCAGCCCAAAATCAGGCCCTCGGTGAATAAGACGGGCTAGTCGTTTCTTAAATGTCGTCTCGCTCTTTAACGGAACGATCCCGTTGATTGCCATCCAAATGCAGGCTTACAAGGTTGGTACCCACACCACCCTCGTCTTTACGAAAGTCATGGACGAACTTGCCCGCGGCATGGTCGACGAAGACGAAGATGCAGAAGCCGCTCCTACGGATCGGGCCTATTGGGAAAAGCGCGGGAGCAAGGCGACCGTTAAACTCGCCGATGAGCTGCTAGCAATTGCGCGTGAAATCGAGCCCTCATTGGAACTCAAGTATAATAAATTCTACATCGGCCTTTCCAAGGACGGCCAGCCTTTCAACTTTGCGGTATTCCGTCCGAAAAAAAGCTGGATCAATTGCGAGGTCAAGCTTCCCCGCACCGAAGAAACGGACACCAAAATCGATAAGGCCGGTATTGAAGCTCTTGAATATGCAACGCGGTGGGGCGCTTATCGCTTCTCGTTACATGCAGACGATATCGAAAAAAACCGGGAGCTTATCAAGGAACTTATGCAAACTGCTTATCAAAACCGCTCATCGTGAAAACTCGGTGCGGCGCTAATGGGCGAAGTCCCTTGCCTCGGCAAAGAAAACGCCCGGCCAGGTTGGTCGGGCGCAGTGCGAGGGGGGAGGGGGAGCTCCGTGCGAGTGGAACCCGCCGGGGGAGGAATTGTTCCAAGCGGTCCATCACCCCGCGACCGCCCGCCGCCTTGACGAAACCGCGCCGTGTATGCCTTTTGGCCGCGATTAAGCCCGCGCCGGCGCGCCCTTGCGCCAGGGAGACATAGGCCCATGAACATCCATGAATATCAGGCCAAGGCCGTTCTGCGCGCATTCGGCGCGCCCGTCGCCGACGGCGTCGCCGTGCTGCGCGCCGAGGACGCCCGCGCGGCGGCCGAAAAGCTCCCCGGCCCGGTCTATGTGGTGAAGGCGCAGATCCACGCCGGGGGGCGCGGCAAGGGCAAGTTCAAGGAAGCGAGCGCCGGCGACAAGGGCGGCGTGCGCATCGCGAAATCGATCGACGAGGCGGAAGCGTTTGCCAAAGAGATGCTCGGCGCGACGCTGGTGACGCTTCAGACCGGCGAGGCCGGCAAGCAGGTCAATCGCCTCTATATCGAAGACGGCGCCGCGATCGACAAGGAATTTTATCTGTCGATGCTGATCGACCGCTCGACCTCGCGAATCGCCTATGTGGTCTCGACCGAAGGCGGCATGGACATCGAGAAAGTGGCGCATGACACGCCCGAGAAGATCGTGACCTTCTCGGTCGATCCGGCGACGGGGCTGATGCCGCATCACGGCCGCCAGGTCGCCGACGCCTTGGGCCTAAAGGGCGATCTCGCCAAACAGGCGGGGGAGCTGACCGAAAAGCTCTATGCCGCGTTTGTGGCCAAGGACATGGAGCTTCTCGAAATCAATCCGCTGATCGTGACCAAGGACGGCAAGCTGCGCTGCCTCGACGCCAAGGCGAGCTTCGAAAACAACGCGCTCTATCGCCATCCCGACATGGTCGAGCTGCGCGACAAGAGCGAAGAGGACGAGAAGGAAATCGAGGCGTCGAAATACGACCTCGCCTATATTTCGCTGCCCGGCAATATCGGCTGCATGGTCAATGGCGCCGGCCTCGCCATGGCGACGATGGACATCATCAAGCTCTACGGCGAGTTCCCGGCGAACTTCCTTGATGTGGGCGGCGGCGCCACGACCGAGAAGGTGACGGCCGCGTTCAAGATCATCACCGCCGATCCGAATGTTAAGGGCATTCTCGTCAATATCTTCGGCGGCATCATGCGCTGCGACACCATCGCCGAAGGCGTGATCGCGGCCGTAAAGGAAGTCGGCCTCAAAGTGCCGCTCGTGGTGCGGCTGGAGGGCACCAATGTCGATCTCGGCAAGAAAATCATCAACGAATCGGGCCTCAACGTCATCCCCGCCGACGATCTCGACGACGCGGCGCAGAAAATCGTCGCGGCGATCCGGGGGGCGTGATCTTTCGTTTTGGCTAAACCCCTGGCCCCTCATCTCACTTCTCCCCGCAGGCGGGGAGAAGAGGCGGCCGAGGCCGCGCCCTCGTGTCGATCATGCGGGGCGATGCATTGACTCCCCCTCTCCCCGCTTGCGGGGAGAGGTACGGTGAGGGGCCAACCCTCTCTTTCGCCTTGCGGGACTGGCGCAAAAGGGCCATGTTTGGCGGCGACTTTAGCCCTTCCCGGCGACCGCGCCGCGGGCGCAGCCAGTTTTCGCGCCTCGCTCGGCCCGCCGCCTTTTAGGAAAGCGCCAGTGCCCCAATCAGCCTTGTTGCCTGCGTCCTCCGCCAGCCGCGCGAGACGCGCTCTGGCGCGCCTGTCCTGCGCCCTGCTTGCCGGAACCGGCGCCTTCGCGCTCTCCTGCGGCAGCAGCCTCGCGGCGCGGGAAAACATCGTCATCGCCCGGCCCTTCGAAGTCGGGTCCAGCCTCTCGGGCAATTATCTCGCCGCGATCGTCGCCGGCGCGCAGCGCGACACGCTGGCCGCTTCGACTTTTTTCCGCGAGGCGCTGCGCGACGATCCCAAGAACGCCGATCTCGCCGACCGCGCCTTCGTCGCGGCGCTCGCCAATGGCAATATGGCGGAGGGCCTCGCGCTCACCGGCCGCGTGCTCGCGCATGACCGCGCCAACGGCCTCGCCCATCTCGCGCGCGGCGTCGATATGATCAAGAATCGGAAATACGCCGCCGCGCGCGCCGAACTCGCGAAAGGCGGCGGCGACCGGCGCCGCGACATCACGTCGACCTTGCTGTCGGCCTGGAGCTACGCCGGCGCCAAGGATACGCGTCGCGCGCTCGCGACGCTCGATACGCTTACCGACGACGCCTTTATGGTGTTCCGCGACTATCACGCGGGAATGATCGCCGATCTCGGCGGCGACAAGGCCGAGGCCGAAAAGCGCTTCAAATCGGCCTATAGCGCCGAGAAGAACACGCTGCGGCTCGTCGACGCCTATGCGCGGTTTCTCGCGACGCATGGACAGCGCGACGAAGCCAAGAATCTTTACCTCGCCTTTGACGAGGTCGCGCCCAATCACCCGATCGTCGTCGCGAGCCTTGCGGCGCTCGCCGAGGGCAAGCCGCTGCCGCCTTTCGTGCGCAGCGCCAATGAAGGCGCGGGCGAAGTGCTCTATGGGCTCGGGGCCGTCGGCGGGCGGCAAGGCGACGAACTCGCCTCGCTCATTTATCTGCGCCTGTCGCTGCATCTTGCGCCGGATAATGCGCTCGCGCTCGTCACGCTTGGCGACGTCTATGAGCGCATGAAGCAGGAAGAGGCCGCGATCGATCTTTATCAAAGCGTGGCGAAGGATGATCCGCTGCGCGTCAACGCCGACGTGCAGGCGGCGCTTCTCCTCGAAACGCTGGGGAAATCGAAAGAGGCGACCGACGCGCTTTCCGCCATCGTCGCCGCGCATCCGCAGAATCAGGAAGCTCTGACCGCGCTCGGCAATCTTCAACGTTCGCGCAAGGCCTTCGCCGACGCCGCGTCGACCTATACGCGCGTGCTGGATTTGCGCACGCAGCACGACAAGAGCCAGTGGCTGCTCTATTACTATCGCGGCATCGCCAATGAACGGCGCAAGGATTGGCCGGCGGCCGAAGCCGATCTCAAGAAGGCCTTGGAGCTCAACCCCGATCAGCCGCTGGTGCTGAACTATCTCGGCTATTCATGGGTCGATCAGGGCGCCAATCTCGACGAGGCCTTCAAGATGCTGCGCCGCGCCGTCGATCTGCGGCAGCGCGACGGCTATGTCGTCGACAGTCTCGGCTGGGCCTATTACCGCCTCGGGCGTTATGACGACGCCGTGCGCGAATTGGAGAAGGCGATCGACCTTAAGCCGTCCGACCCGGTGATCAACGACCACCTCGGCGACGCCTATTGGCGCGTCGGCCGCAAGCTCGAAGCGAATTTCCAGTGGAACCATGCGCGCGATCTCAATCCGGATCCGGACGACCTCCCGAAGATTCTCAATAAGATCAAAAACGGCATGGCGGAGAAGCCCGAGATCGCCGGCGACAACGGCAAAACCGGCGGTTAGACCGCGCGCGCTGCATTTGGGCGCGAGCGTCATTAGCGCTCTGACCACCCTGCCCTACATCATTTTCTGCCGAAGTGGATGCCGGTTCGGCGTAGAAAATGCGTCAATTCAAGGAACTGGATCGCATTCATGAATCGAAGATTCGTGAATGCGATCTAATGAGGCAGGTCCGGCGCGCGATTCCACCAGCCGCCGCCGAGCGCCATGAACAGCGCCGCCGTATCGGCGAGTCGCGTGGCTTCGGCCTGCACCCGCATGAGCGACGCCGAGAAATAGATGCGCTGCGCGGTAAATACTGCGATCTGAGACACCTGGCCGTATTTCAGTTGCATGCGCACGATATCAAGACTGCGTTTCGCGGCGTCTTCGCTCTTGCGCGCGGTTTCGACCGCCCGCGCGTCCGCCTGCAGGGAACGCAGCGCATCGGTCACGTTCTGAAACGCGTTGATGACCGTGCTGCGATATTGAGCGTCGGCCTGCTCCAGCGCGGCGACGGTCGAACGCTCCTTGTTCAGAAGCGTCATGCCGTCGAACAGCGGCTGCGCCGCGTTCGCGGCGAATGTGTAGAAACCCGTGCCCGGCGCGAAGAGCTGCGCGAGATGAAAGGCGCTCGCGCCCAGATTGGCGGAGAGGGTGATGTTGGGCAGCCGAGAGGCGCGCGCGACGCCAACCGCGGCGGTCGCGGCATGAAGATTAGCCTCGGCGGCGCGAATGTCGGGACGCTGCTCGACGAGCATTGAGGGCACGCTGACCGGAACGGTCACCGGCAGCTTTAATTGTGAGAGTTTGAACTTCTGTTCGATCTCATCGAAGGAAAAGCGGCCGGCCAAAGCGGTCAGAAGGTCGCGCTGGAGCGCGAGCTGCTTTTCCAGCGGCGGCAGCGCCTGCTCCGCCTGGGCGAGCGCCGCCTCCTGCGCGACGACGTCGGCTTTGGCGATCGAGCCGAAGGAATATTGTCGATTGAGGATGTCGAGTGAGTCCTTCAAAATCGCGATGATATTCTTTGTCGCCTCGATCTGTCCTCTGATCGACGCCTCCTGAATGGCGGCGACGACGACGTTGGACGTCAGCGCCAGCCGCGCGGCCTCCATCTGGAACCCCGCCTGTTCGGTCTGCGCCTCAAGCGACTCCAGCGTGCGCCGGTTCAACCCCCAGATGTCGGGCGCGTAGCTGATCGAGAGCTGCTTCAGAAACAGGCCGTAAGGCGCGTTCGGATTGGTCGTAAACGGGCTCGGCGTCGGTTGTCCGGTGACGATGTTATAGGGACTCGGGTAGAACTGATTGAAGAGCGACTGGTTGATCGCGCCGAGCGCGCGATTGTTCGACTGAAGATTCTGGCTTTCGTTGGCGAGTATGCCGACCTGAGGCAGGAGCGCGCCCCTTTGCGCCTCGGCGGTGAAATAAGCGACGCCAATCGCCGCCTCGGCTGATTCAAGCGACGGATTATGTACGAGCGCCTCGCGCACCAGCGTGTCGAGCGGCTTTGAACGATACAGCGTCCACCAGTCGTCCGGAATGTCGCGCCCTTCGGCAAAGCGCTGACCCAACCCGGGCGACGCTGTCTTTTCCGGCGTGAAATGCGGCGCGTCCGGCGCGGGCGGCTGGATGAAATCGGGGCCGACCATGCAACCGGAAAGCGACGCGGCGAGCCACGCAACTTTCGCCACGCGCTTGATCGGCGCGGCGCCGGCGCTTTGACTCGAAAGGTCGCTTCTCTTGCCCATCGCCGGATATCAGACCTGAAGCGCTTCTTTCGCGCCGCCGCTCATTCGCTTTTCCATAAAGCGTTCGATGACGAAATGCAGCGTTGGAATAACGAACAGGATCAAACCCGTCGCAGCGAACAGCCCGCCGACGATGACGGTGCCGAGGCCGCGCTGGACGTCGCTGCCGACGCCTGTCGCCAGCGCGGCGGGCAACATGCCCACCATCGGCACGGCTGAAGTCATCAGCACCGAGCGGAATCGCTCCGCCGCGCCGTCGAGAACCTGATCGCGGAAATTCGCGCGCTCGTCGCCGATGATGTCTTCGTCTGAGGAATCCGCAGACCTGGCCCCGCAAATTTGAACAGTGAGATAAGTGGATTTTCTGCCTGACGGCGGCGAGGATTCTCGCCGCGAATCAGGAGTATTCGATGATGAAGAGACCGCGCCGCA
>VGDY01000175.1 GCA_016869555.1 Alphaproteobacteria bacterium
CAACCGCGACGCGCCGCGTCTCGACGCCGGCGAGTATCTCTTGCTCGCGCAGCGGAATGCCGAGCTTCTCATAGGTGCGCAGCAATTCGGGATCGACGTCGTCAAGCGATTTCGGACCCGGCGTCGACTTGGGAGCCGAGTAATAATAGAGATCCTGGAAGTCGATGCGCGGATAGTGAACGCGCGCCCAGCGCGGCTCGGGCATGGTCAGCCAGCGCCGGTAGGCCTCAAGGCGCCAGTCGGTGAGCCACTGCGGCTCGTTCTTCTTGGCCGAAATGAAACGGACGATGTCTTCATTCAGGCCCTTGGGGGCCTTTTCCGATTCGATATCGGTCGAAAACCCATACTTATAGGCGTCGACGTCGATCGACTCGACGCGCGCAACGGTCTCCTGACGAGCCGCCATTTTTCTTTCTCCTCGTCACGACGGGTTCAAGGCCCGCCGGCCGATCGTTCCGCCTCCGCCCTGCCCGTTTTAGGCGTCGACTAGGCGGCGGAGTGTCGCGACCTCATGCGATCCACGACACGTGCAAGAACCTTTCCAAATTGTTCTACATCCTCTTGCGTCGAAGACCAACCCAAACTGGCCCTCAGCGCCTCCTTTTCCGCCGCGCCCATCGCCGCAAGCACGTGGGATTCCATCATCTTGCCTGAGGAACAGGCCGATCCCGCGGAAAGCGCCAGATTCTCGAGGTCGAGCGCCATCAGCATGGTGCGCGGTGCGAGGCCGGGAATTGCGAAGGCGCTCGCGTTCGGCGCGCGCGGCGCCCCTACACCGTAGAATCGGGCGTCCGGCGCGACTTTCAAGACTTCCCGCTCCAGTTCGTCGCGCAAACCGGCGAGCCGCGACCCTTCGCCCGCCAGGTCGGCGGTCGCCGTGGTCAGCGCCGCCGCAAATCCGGCGATCCCCGCGACATTTTCGGTTCCCGCCCGGCGTCCGAACTCCTGGCCGCCGCCGCGCAGCATCGGCGCTTCGAGATGCAGGCTCTCGTCGCGAAAGGCGAGCGCGCCGACGCCCATCGGGCCGCCGAGCTTATGTGAGGAAAAGAACAATATGTCCGCGCCGGTCGTCGCGAATGTCGTCTCGAGCCGGCCGACGGCCTGCACGGCATCGCAGACGACGACGCCCTTCGCCGCATGGATCAGCGCCGCCGCCTCGGTGACCGGCTGGATGACGCCGGTCTCATTGTTGACGGCCTGCAGCGCCAGCATCACGCGCGCGCCGGCGCGCCGCGCCAGCGCCGCCTCCAGCGCTCGAAGCGAGATCACGCCGTCACGGGTCAGCGGAACGGCTTCCACCGCATCGAGCGGAAAGCGATGGCCCTGCAGGACGCAGAGATGCTCTCCGGCCGTGATCAGCAGGACGTCGATCGGCGACGCGTCGCTCTCTCGGCGCAACCCCGGCGACAGCGCGAGGCTCGCCGCCTCGGTCGCGCCGCTCGTAAACACGACGCCGCGCCGGGGTCCGCCGGTCGCCCGGGCGACGGCGGCCCGGGCGTCTTCGAGCAACGCTTTGGCCTCCCGCCCCTCGGCGTGGACCGAAGACGGATTGCCCAGCGTCTCCATGGCGTCGAGCATCGCCGCCCGCGCCTGCGGGCGCAGCGGCGAGGTTGCGTTGTGATCGAGATAGACGCGCCTGGCCATGAGCTGACTATTCTAGCAGAGCGCGTCGGCCTCGGCGCGTTTCTTGTATGTCATGCGCATTCGGTTCCCCTGAACAGGCGATTCATGAACATCGAGATCGACAAGCCCCATGTGGAGGCGCTCATTGCGCGCTTTCCGGCTCACGCTGGCCTGTCCGCGCAGCTGCGCTTTTCCGACCGCGTGGAGGCGGATCTCTCGAATTTCAGCGCCGAAGAACTCGATTTTCTCGGCGCGATCTATCGAGACGCCGGCCCCCATCTTCGCGCCCGGGCCGCGCAGCTCGCGACCCTGCGCGCGGCGATGGCGGCCAAGAGCGCGCGCTATGCCGCCGAGGACCTCGAAGAAGTGCTGCCGGCGCTGGTGCGCTATCTGACGACCGACGCGATACGCGGCTGGATTTTTACCGCCAATGTCACGTCCAAACCCCTGCCCTATGTCATCACCCGTTTCGACTACGTTCCGGCCTCCAATGACGAGGCGGGAAAAATCCTCATCGAACTGAAGGCCAACGCCAAGGGAACGCTGCAATCGAACTTGATCCGGATCATGAGTTCGGACATCGCCGGCCGCACGATCGGCGAAATCCTGGCGGCTCGCGGCTTCGTGCGGGAAACGCCGGCGCTGATCGAATCCTTCGACGCTTCGAGCGAGACCTATTTCGACTGGCGCGGGCGCTACGGCGCGCAATTTTCGGCGAAAGGCGTCGGCTTTCACGCCGAAGACCCGACCTCCACGCATCGCGACACCGACTGGTCGCGCAAGGACATCATCGTGCTGTCGAGCAACGGCTCGGAAGCCCGGCTGGTGAATGACGAAAGCATTCTTACCGGGCGCAGTCTGACCCTTGAGGCGCCTGGCGACGTAGTCGGTCACTTTCTACGCAAGGCCGGCAAGAGCAATCGCTTCGCCGCCGAGGACGAAATCGCCGAACTCAAGGCGTTGATTCCGGAATCTCTGTTCACGCAAATCCCGGTGCATCCCTACATTTTCATGTTTCATCTCGATCTGCATCATTACGTCTGGGTGCATGTCGACGAAATGCAGCCCTATCGCTTTCAGCCGCAGCTGAGGGAAAAGCTCGTCCTGCCCGAGGAACAGACCGACCTGATTGACATTCTGACCGCTGAGATGGATGTGCTGATGGACGACATCGTCCAGGGCAAGTCGGGCGGCACGACGGTGCTCTGCGCCGGCCCGCCCGGCGTCGGCAAGACGCTGACGGCCGAAGTCTATTCGGAGATTATCCAGCGCCCGCTCTACCGCGTCCATTCGGGCCAGCTCGGGCTCAATGTCGCGACGATGGAGACGGCGCTGAAAGACATTCTCACCCGCGCGCAGCGCTGGGGCGCGGTAATGCTCATCGACGAAGCCGACGTTTACATCAAGCGCCGCGACGACAATATCGCGATGAACGCCGTCGTCGGCGTCTTCCTGCGCGTCCTCGAATATTTCAACGGACTGCTGTTTCTCACCACGAACCGGGTCGACGACATCGACGAGGCGATCGTCTCGCGCTGCATCGCGCTCATCCGCTACGCGCCGCCGGACGATGACGCGCGCCGGCGCATCTGGCGCGTGATGGCCGGACAGTTCGAATTGGCGCTGGACGATGCGCTGATCGATCGACTGGTTGCGACCTTTCCGGAGGCGACCGGCCGCGACATCAAGGGCCTCGCGAAACTCGCGGCGAAATTCTGCCATCAGAAGAACGTCGCGCCGAGCCTGCCGGTTTTCCAGCGCTGCGCCATTTTCCGGGGGCTGGAGATCGCCCGCGCGGCGTGAGACTAGGCCTGCGCCCGCCGAATTTCCTTGCAATTCACTCTGGCCCGCGTGGTAGAAGGCGCGCCTGCCCGTTTTGCAAGGGATCATGAATGCCCGAAGTAATCTTCACCGGTCCGGCCGGCAGGCTCGAAGGCCGCTTCCATCAGTCCGCCACGCGCGGCGCGCCGATCGCGATCGTGCTGCACCCGCATCCCCAGTTCGGCGGCACGATGAACAATCAGATCGTCTATCATCTCTACTACGCTTTCGCCGAGCGCGGCTTTTCCGTGTTGCGCTTCAATTTCCGCGGCGTCGGCCGGTCGCAGGGCGCCTTCGATCACGGTCTGGGCGAACTTTCCGACGCGGCGGCGGCGCTGGACTGGGCGCAGTCGGTCAATCCGGAGGCGCGCGCCTGCTGGATCGCCGGCGTCTCCTTCGGCGCCTGGATCGGCATGCAGCTGCTCATGCGCCGACCCGAGATCGAGGGCTTCATCTCGATCGCGCCGCCCGCGAACCGCTTCGACTTCTCGTTTCTTGCGCCTTGCCCCTCGTCGGGCCTGTTCGTCCATGGCGACCAGGACCGCGTGGCGCCGCTCAAGGAAGTGACGGGGCTGATCGAGAAGCTCAAGACGCAGAAGGGCATCGTCATCGAACATGCGGTGGTTGAAGGCGCGAACCATTTCTTCGAGGAGAGGGTCGAGCCGCTGATCGCCCATGTCGACGCCTATCTCGACCGGCGCCTCGGCAATCCGCCGCGAATCGCCGTTCCCGCGCGGGGAGATTGAGGCTTCATAGTCATTCCCGACGCGCCAAGCTCGATCGGGAATCCAGAGCAAAATCAGCCTTCCTGCATTGAATCAGGATTCCCGGTCAGGCCTGCGGCCTGCCGGGCATGACGGCTGACTCTGCCCGCGCCAGCACGCCGCCGGGCATGGCTTGCGGCGCGCCGGTCGTCGTCGGGAAGGTGATCGGCAGCCCTTCCAGCACCCGCGCGGCGAGATAGGCGAAGGCCTGCGCCTCCATCGAATCCGCCGACCAGCCGACGGCGTTGGCGGTCGTCACCTTGCACGGCAGGCGCATCACCAGTTCGCGCACCAGGATCGGATTGCGCGCGCCGCCGCCGCAGACGATGAGCAATTGCGGCTGGGTCGGCAGATGCGGGAACAGCCGCAGCACCGAGGCTGCGGTAAAGGCGGTCAGCGTCGCGGCGGCGTCCTCGGTCGAGAGCTTGGCGATGGCGTCGAGCGCGAAGGCGTTGCGGTCGAGCGATTTCGGCGGCGCCTGATCGAAAAACGGATGCGCCAGCATTCTTAGCAGCGTCGCTTCATTGACCCGGCCGCGCGCCGCCATATGGCCGTGCCGGTCGATCGGCGCGCCGGTGCGCTGGAGCATCAGATCGTCGATCAGCGCATTGCCGGGGCCGGTGTCGCAGGCGATCGGCGCCTCGCCGTCGGCGACATAGGTGACATTGGCGACGCCGCCGATGTTCAAGAGCGCCACTTCGCCCTTCATGCCGCCGGCGACGACGAGCGCGCGATGAAACACCGGCACGATCGGCGCGCCCTCTCCGCCGGCGGCGATGTCGGCGGCGCGGAAATCATAGGCGACGTCGATGCCGAGACGGGCGGCCAGCGCCGGACCGTCGCCGATCTGAATGGTGAGCCCCTGCTTGGGACGGTGCAGCACCGTCTGGCCGTGAAAGCCGACAATGTTGACGCTCGCCGGATCGATGGCGTTGTCGCCGATCAGCGTCTCGACCGCCTCGGCGTGGCGGTCGGTCACCATGCGCTCGGCGAAGGCCAGCACGCCCGGCCGGGCGTCGCGATCCTCCAGCGTCGCCGCTTCTGCGAGCGCGTTGCGCAGCAGCGCGCGGTCGGCGTCGTTGTAGGGATAATGTCCCGTCGGACCGAAGGCGACGGCGGCGTCGCCGTCGGTTTCGATCAGCGCGACATCGACGCCGTCCATCGACGTGCCGGACATGAGGCCGATTGAGCGATAGGTGGGCAAGAGGCAATACTCACTTAACGAGAATCAATTGGAACTGGGCGCTACCTCAAGTTCCGTGAGTAGGGCTATTGCTTTCTCCAGACGGCCAAATTTGGCTTTCCCCGGCTTGCGGCGTTCTAGTTCCTTTTGCCAATCAACTACCTTCTCAACCTGAGTCAGCCAGTGGATGGTGGCGGCGAGTTCTAAGACAGTTGAGTTCTCGGAGTTAAGTCGTTCGAGAAGATTACGAGCGCGCTCTTGGCGTAACCCTCCCAACGATTGAATATCCGAGATAGGCCGATGGGTTCGGAAAATGCTGAAAGGAGCACCATCCAGTTTTCGAAATTCGGTTATTTCCTCCAATCTGTCCCAGAATTTGGCGTCCGAGACAGCATCGGCAATTGCTTCTGAGTATGGTCCATAATGATGGTAGATAAATTCGGCATCACTTTTTAGACCCTTCTGCTCCAGCAAATAAACTATTTTTTGCAGACGGATTCGTCCGACGAGTTCGCCTCCTGAGAGTGCGACAACGCCAACGACGATGTCATCAAGTTTCGTCATCGCGTTCTCCGGTGATGTTTAGGACAGAATTTCGCACTGATTCGTCGAGAAAATAATAACGCAGAATCTCTTCTCCAGCGGCAAGCGCCTGCACTGGCCTCGAAAGGCGTGCGATATCAACGGGCTCCTCATGATTGCGTTTGATATAGACACGCTTGTGAGGCTTAACATTTTCGCGCCGCGCGTCCTTGTAAATTGCGAGGGGCGCTCGATCCATGAAGATCGACTTTTCCATCGTTGGAATTAACCCGTCTTATTCACCGAGGGCCTGATTTTGGGCTGGCGAGTGTGGTGTAAGATACTGATTTAGTGTATGGATTGGTTGCTGACGCCGATCCGTTCACGCCATCGCATCGAAGCCACACCCGCCATGC
>VGDY01000176.1 GCA_016869555.1 Alphaproteobacteria bacterium
CCACGCCTTCGACAAGGCGCAGCCAAATGGGTTCAAGCGCTGCGTCAAGGAGGTCGAAAGCGTCAAGCGCCAGACTCAGCGCACCAATCGCGGCGACGGGCACGACCGCCACGACGAAGGCGGACCAACCGGCGCCCGCCGCCCTGCGCAAAGGCGTCGGCGTGGCGTTCCGGTCGACGCGTTTCATGACCCGCCGCGCCATGAATATCGCCACGGCGACGCCCGCCACAATCAGAATAAGCGCCGCAAAAAACTGGGCGCGCCGGCCGCTGTTGACGCGATCGGCAAGATTCGACGCCCGGCCGGAAAGAAAGCTTGCCGAGGCGCTGGCGACTGACGGCGCGTCCTCAAGAGCCGCGCGCCACAATTCCGGCGAGAACAGACCCGCGGTGCGCAGAAACAGATTCTTTGCGAAGAGTCCACGCTGACGCGCGACGATCGTGACGATGACTTGTCGCGCTTCGAGCTGTATGGCGCGCGCGCGTTTCAATGTCGCGTCGATCGCGTCGAAAAGGCGGCGCTGATCTTCAAGTTCGGCGTCGGCGCTGACGCGCGCCGACGCGTCCGGCTGTTCGGGTTCGCTCGGCGCGGCCTCCGGCGCGGCGACCGGCGGACCTCGCGCCGGCGGCGGGTTCTCGACGCGGTTCTTGACGGAGGGCTTTGGCGCCGGCTTGGGCTCCGGCGGCTTCTCCGACGCCTTGGGCGCTTCCTTCGGCGCTTCGTGAGGTTTTGTAGCGGCCGGCGCGAGTTCTTTCAGCCTGGCTTCAATGGCGGCCAGACGCGGCGTCAGCTTGTCGATCGTCTCGTCCAGCTCATGCGGCAGCGGTTCGATGCGGGCCCGCAGATTGCGCAAGGCTGCGTCGGAGAGTTCGGGCTGCTCCAGAATCTTCTGCACGTCGTCGAGCGTCGCGCGGGCGCGATCGAGACGCGCATTGAACTGATCGATCGAGTCCGGCGCGTCGTCGGCGCGCGCAACGGGAACGGCCAGCGTCGCAATCAGTATGGCGATCAGGAGCGTCAGCTTGCGCACAAGTCTTCCTTAGGTGGAGCGAGCCGATGGAACGCGCGAGCGAAAAATCAGTCTTTCAGCGGCTCGAGTTCGTCGTGATAGGATCGCTTCTCGCCGTTTCGATCGACGATGGTCCAGCCTCCCAGCCCGTCCGGCTCGGCGGCGCCGTCGGCGATCCGCGCCTTGCCGAAGCCGCCAGGAATATCGAGCACATAGGCCGGCAGCGCGACACTGGTCACGCGGCGCGCCAGTTCCGCATAGATCCGCCGCCCGGCCGCAAGGCTGAGACGAAAATGCGCGGTTCCCGGCGCGAGGTCGGGATGGTGCAGATAATAGGGCCGAACCCCCAGGCTTGCCAAATCGCGCATCAGGCGCTCCAGGACCTCGACGTCGTCATTGACGCCTTTGAGCAGCACGGTCTGTGACAGCAGGATCGCTCCAGCCTGGCGCAATTGCGCGATCGCCGCGCGGGCTTGCTCGGTCAGTTCGCGCCAATGATTGACATGCAGGGCGATGAAAAGCGTCTTGCCGCTTGCGCGCAGCGCCGTGAGGCGATCGCGCGTGACAAGATCGGGCGCGGCCGTCGGCGCCCGCGTATGGACGCGCAACAGCGCGACATGCGGGATGCCGGCAAGACGGCGCGACACGGCTTCGAGCCGGCGCGCCGACAGCATCAAAGGATCGCCGCCGGTGAGAATCACTTCAAAAATCCGCGGCCGGCCCGCGACATAATCGAGCGCTGCCGCGACCTGTCGTTCAGGCAGCAGATCGCCCTTGCCGCGTCCGACCGTCTCGCGGCGAAAACAGAAGCGGCAATAGACCGGGCAAACCGAGAGCAGCTTCAAGAGCACGCGATCGGGATAGCGATGCACGAGGCCGGGCAGCGGAGAATGGACGTCGTCGCCGATCGGGTCGGCCAGTTCCCCGGGCACCGTCACGGCCTCGCGCGCGTCGGGGATAAACTGTCGGGCGATCGGATCGT
Organism: Alphaproteobacteria bacterium; assembly: GCA_016869555.1. Classification (GTDB taxonomy): domain Bacteria; phylum Pseudomonadota; class Alphaproteobacteria; order Rhizobiales; family Beijerinckiaceae; genus Methylocystis. Next base: position 1,992 of record VGDY01000176.1, read on the forward strand.
TCGGATCGTCGCGGTCGATCATCGCCGCGATTTCCGGCGTGATCGCGATGCTGTAGCGCTGCGCGACGTGATGGAGGCCTGCGGCGCGCGCTTCCGTCATCAGACGCGCGTCAACCAAATCTGCAAGCGAGCTAAGCGTGCGCGACGGCGCGAGAGTTGGCGCCGCTGCGTCCTGATCCAGCGGCAAGCTCTTCTCCGCCGCGCAGTCGCTCTCTCTCCCGCGAAGCGGGGGAGAGTTGGAGAGGGGGCGATGCGGTTTGCGCTCAGCTCGAATATATTCCCCCTCCCGTACCCTCCCCCGCTTCGCGGGAGAGGGAGGCGTCAAGCGTTGCGCGAAAAATTCATCCGCGCGGTTCGCTATTGCTTCACCCCGCGCGCGGCGCGCTTGGCCAGCGTTCGCAGCCGCAGGGCGTTGAGCTTGATGAAGCCTTCGGCGTCGCGCTGATCATAGGCGCCGCCCTCCTCAAAGGTGACGAGGTCCTGATCGTAAAGCGACCAGGGGCTGTCGCGTCCGACCAGCGTCGCCGAGCCCTTATAGAGCTTGAGGCGCACGCGGCCGGTCACATGTTCCTGGCTCCGGTCGATCGCCGCCTGCAGCATCTCGCGTTCGGGCGAAAACCAGAAGCCGTTATAGATGAGTTCGGCGTAGCGCGGCATCAGCTCGTCTTTGAGATGCGCGGCCCCGCGGTCGAGCGTAAGGCTCTCGATTCCGCGATGCGCGACGATGAGAATCGCGCCGCCCGGCGTCTCATACATGCCGCGCGACTTCATGCCGACGAAGCGGTTTTCGACGAGATCGAGTCGCCCGACTCCGTGAAGGCGTCCAAGATCATTGAGCCTGGCGAGGAGCGCCGCGGGCGAGAGCTTCACGTCGTCGACGGCGACGGCGTCGCCCTTCTCAAAGTCGATGGTAACATATTGCGGCGCGTCCGGCGCATTTTCGGGATCGCCGGTGCGCGAATAGACGTAATCCGGCGTCTCCTGGCTCGGGTCTTCGAGCACCTTGCCTTCCGACGAGGTGTGCAGAAGATTGGCGTCGGTCGAGAAGGGCGCTTCGCCGCGCTTGTCCTTGGCGATCGGTATCTGGTTTTTTTCGGCGAAGGCGAGAAGATCGCCGCGCGAGGCGAATTCCCATTCGCGCCAGGGCGCGATCACATGGATGTCGGGCTCCAGCGCATAATAGCCGAGTTCGAACCGCACCTGGTCGTTGCCCTTGCCGGTGGCGCCATGGCAGACGGCGTCGGCGCCGGTTTGGCGCGCGATTTCGATCTGCTTCTTGGCGATGAGCGGACGCGCGATCGACGTGCCGAGCAGATAGAGCCCCTCATATTGGGCGTTGGCGCGAAACATCGGGAAGACGTAATCGCGCACGAATTCCTCGCGCAAATCCTCGATAAAAATGTTTTCCGGCTTCACGCCCAGAAGCAGCGCCTTGGCGCGCGCCGGCTCAAGCTCCTCGCCCTGGCCGAGGTCGGCGGTGAAGGTGATCACTTCCGCGCCATAGGTCGTCTGCAGCCATTTGAGGATGATCGAAGTGTCTAGACCTCCGGAATAGGCGAGGACGACGCGTTTGATTTCTTTTTTCGGGCGGGTCATTTTGGCTCTGGCTCGGCGGTCGGCGATTGCGCGCGGGACTATAGGCGCCGCACGCGCGAGCGCAAGGCGGTCGAGAAGGTCCGCTGGCCTGAGGAGGGAGAGACCCGTGCTTCGAACATTCGCCCTGGCGGGCGTCCTTTCCATCCTGGCGCTGTCGGGTCTTTGCGCGCAACCCGCCGAACGCGTGTGGACGCTTGGCGGACTGGAGGAAAAGGACGCCGACAGCATCTATCTTGGCTATGGCGTCCCGGAGAGCGACGATAGTCTCGGAAGCTTCACCTGCGCGCCGGGGAGCGGGCTCGTCAAAATCTGGATCGCCGAAACGAGCGACAAGCTGAAGGCCGGCGACAAGGCGACCGCGACCCTCTCCGTCGGCGAAAAAACGGCGAAGGTCGCCGGCAAGCTCGTCCCCAATGAAGAAGCCGGCGCGCCAAGCTTCGAAGGGCGGCTGCCGGCGAAAGACCCGATCTTCGCGGCGATGACCGGCGGGGAAACGCTCGACATCGCCATCGGCGGGGCAAAGCGGACGGCGCCGCTCGCCAATGCGACGGAGAAATTCAAGAAATTCACTGCGGCCTGCGCCAAACGCTAAAGCCTCGTTTTTTGCTTCGGAGCCGCCTAAATTGACGCGATGAGCAGCCGCCCGACGAAAAACCCCATTCAGCCCAAGGTCGCCGGCCTGACCCCCGCGCGCCGCCGGGCGCTCGACATTCTCACGCAAGCGAACCGGCCGGTCGGCGCTTACGAGATGATCGATCTCATGGCGAACGAAGACGGCAAGCGTCCCGCGCCGGTGTCGGTCTATCGCGCGCTCGGCTATCTCATGGACAATGGTCTCGCGCACCGGCTGGCGTCGAAAAACGCCTATATCGTCTGCGGCCATGCGCATGAGGCCGAGGAGCCGGTGGTGTTCATCATCTGCGAGCAATGCGGCGAGGTGAAAGAGGCGACGTCTCCTGGGTTTTCCCGCGAACTCGCGGCGCTCGTCGGGGCGGCGAATTTCAGCGCCCGGACGCGCGTCGTGGAAATCGCCGGGCGCTGCGCCCGGTGCGAAGGCAAATAGCGATGCGCGGCGCCGCGCGCTGGCTCGCGCCGCTATTTTTTCTTATCGCTTCGCTCGCTGTCGCGGCCGTGAACTATCCGCCACTGACCGGCCGCATCGCCGATCAGGCCAATATCATCCCGCCGTCGACCAGAAGCGCTATCGAGACGAAGCTGAAGGATCTCGAAGACAAGTCCGGCATTCAGCTCGTCGTCGCCTCGGTCAATTCGCTTGGCGACCTGGACGTCGAAACCTACGCCAACGGCCTGTTTCGCGCCTGGAAGCTCGGCGAAGCAAAAAAGAACAATGGCGTTCTGTTTCTCATCGCGCCGAACGAACGCAAAATGCGCATCGAGGTCGGCTACGGCCTTGAGGGCACGCTCACCGACGCACTATCCAAGATCATTCTGACGAGCGCGGTGGCGCCGAAATTCAAAGCGGGCGACTATGGCGCGGGCGTCGAACGCGGCGTCGAAGGGATCATCGAGGTGCTCTCCGGCGATTCCGCGGAGTGGACGAAGCGGGCGCGAGGGCCGCAGTCCACGAGTTTCGATGAGCTTGCGCCGCTCATTTTTTTCGCGCTGTTTCTGTTCATCATCGTCTGGATGGCGCGCAGCGCGCGCGGTCGGCCGGGCGCCTATCGCGGCTACCGACGCGGCGGGCCGATGATCGTCCTGCCGCCGAGCGGCGGCTATTGGGGCGACAGTTCCTCGGGCGGCGGGTGGAGCGGCGGCGGGGGCTGGAGCGACGGCGGCGGATTTTCGGGCGGCGGCGGCTCGTCCGGCGGCGGCGGCGCGTCGGGGGATTGGTGATGCAGCTCACCGCGCAAGACGTCGAACGCATCGCGCAGACCATCCGCCGCGCCGAAGAGACGACGTCCGGCGAGATCGTCTGCGTGCTGGCGCGGCGTTCTTCCGATTACGCCTATGTGCCGCCGCTCTGGGGCGCCTTTGCGGCGCTGGCGTCGCCCTGGCCCATGCTGCTGTTCACCGATCTGTCGACTCGCGAAATTTTCGCGGCGCAGATCGTCATCTTCATCGTCGCGACGCTGTTCGTTTCATGGGGACCCGTGCGCTTTTTCCTGACGCCGCGCGCGGTCAAGCGCGCCCGCGCCGCGCGCGAGGCGATCGAACAATTTTTCTCGCGCGGCGTTTCCGCGACCAAGGCGCGCACCGGCGTGCTGATTTTCGTTTCCTGCGCCGAACGCTATGCGCGCATCGTCGCCGACGACGCGATCGCCGCAAAAATCGCCAGCGAAGAATGGCGCGGCGCGCTGGAGTTGCTGTTGAACGGCATGCGACAGGAAAGTGTGGCGGACGGTTTTGTCGCGGCGATCGAGGAATGCGCGCGCCTCTTGGCGCAGCACGCCCCGCCCGGCGCGAGCGGCGACGAACTGCCAGACAAGATTTATGTCATATGATTACAGCAGCTCTGTCGACCGTCGTCATTCCCGGCGGGCCGAAGGCTTGACCGGGAATCCAGAGCCAATCCGAGAATGCTGGTTTTGCTCTGGATTCCCGATCGCGCGCGTTGCGCGCGTCGGGAATGATGGGGTGGACGGCCCCGCCTCAACGGCATCTAAAGTGCCAAGACGTGGTCGCCGGAGCGCCACAGAGAGGGAGGCCGTC
>VGDY01000177.1 GCA_016869555.1 Alphaproteobacteria bacterium
GAATCGCGGTCGATGTGGTATGTTCCTGCATGGCGTTGCTTCCTTTCGTGGAATCAGCACCCCGAGCCTAACGGCTCAAGGCGAGCAACGCCGCTCCTCCTTTTTCAACAATGATCGGGACATCCCCAGGATATCCAGCCGGGCTTGATCGTTGACGCGCACGCGATTTACACGGCCTATCGTTTTCAAAGCATCCCGATCGACCTGGAAATCGAAGGCGGCGTCGCGAAGCGTTTTGGCAATGCATATACAGGAAACCAATGGGAGTTCGATTTGATCCCCATGGCAAGGTGGACATATTTCCCATGGAATGATTACATATATACAAACTTCCGTCTTGGTTTGATTGGCGCAAGCTATGTAACCGACGTTTCTGGTTTCGAAAGAGATTTCGATAGCAGCCAACACGGCAACAGATTTCTCAATCTACTAATCCCCGAGGCGACGTTTTCACCTAGTAAAGATGCTCCATTTGAGGTTTTTGTTCGGGTGCACCACCGGTCAGGTATTTTTGGCGCCATTAACGGCGTACATGGCGGATCAAATTATATATCGACCGGCATAAGGTTCACCGCATTTTGAAATTACAATTTTAGTTCTGCTAATATTCATAATGTAAGGCAATAGTATAAAATTTAATACTTGTGTGTCTACGGTAAGCCTTTCTTCGCCCCTCGCGCCCGGACCCGGATTGCGCCATATCTGTCATCCATGTCCGATGTGACCGAGAGCGGGGGAGAGGCTCCTCAGACCAATGCGCCGGAGATCAGCGTCTCCGAACTCGCCAACGCCCTGAAGCGAACGATCGAGGATCGCTTCGGGCGGGTGCGGGTGCGCGGCGAAATCTCCAACTATCGGGGACCGCACGCTTCCGGCCACGCCTATTTCTCGCTCAAGGACCAGAACGCCCGTCTCGACGCGGTGATCTGGAAGTCGTCCTTGGCGCGTTTGCGCACCAGGCCGCAGGAGGGGCTCGAAGTCGTCGCGACCGGCCGGATCACGACCTTCCCCGGCAAATCCTCCTATCAGATCGTCATCGAATCGCTGGAGCCGGCCGGCGTCGGCGCGCTGATGGCGCTGCTCGACGCCCGCCGCAAGGCGCTCGCCGCCGAGGGCCTGTTCGACGACGCGCGCAAGCGTCCCCTGCCCTTCCTGCCGCGAGTCGTCGGCGTGGTGACCTCGCCGACCGGCGCCGTCATCCGCGATATTCTGCACCGCCTCAATGACCGCTTCCCGCGACGCGTGCTGGTTTGGCCCGTGCGCGTCCAGGGCGAGAGCTGCGCGCAGGAAGTCGCCGCCGGCATTCGCGGCTTCAATGCGCTGCAGCTCGGCGGCGCGATTCCGCGCCCCGACGTGCTGATCGTCGCGCGCGGCGGCGGCTCGCTCGAGGATTTATGGGGCTTCAACGAGGAGCTGGTCGTCCGGGCGGCGGCGGAGAGCGCCATTCCGCTGATTTCGGCGATCGGCCATGAGACCGACACGACGCTCCTCGACTTCGTCGCCGATTTGCGCGCGCCGACCCCGACCGGCGCCGCCGAGAAGGCCGTCCCCGTCCGCGTCGAGCTTGTCGAACATCTCGCCATGCGCGCCAGCCGCCTCGAAGGCGCGCGCCGCCGCGCCATGGATCAGCGCCGCGCCTCACTGTCGACCCTCGCGCGGCTGCTGCCCCCCGGCGACGCCCTGCTCGCCAGCCCGCGCCAGCGTCTCGACCGGGCGGCGGAACGGCTAGGCGCCGGCGTTCGCGCCGCCAAGGACGGACGGCGACTGCGGGTTTCGCGGGCCGCCGCGCTGCTTGCGCGCCACTCGCCGCAGGCTGAACTGGCCCGGGTGCGCGAGAAGCTGCGCGGCCTTGGGACGCGGCTGCGGCAGGGATATATCGCCCGCGCCGTTCTGGCGCGTCAGGAGAACGCCGCCGCCAGGCAGCGCCTCGCCGGCGCCGCGCAGCGGCTGGACCGCGCCGTTGCGGGGCTGATCGTCCGCAGCCAGGAACGGCTCGACCGACTTTCGCGGCTGCTGGACTCGCTCAGCCACCGCTCCGTGCTGGCGCGCGGCTTTGCGCTGGTGCGCGAAGAGAGCGGCGCGCTGGTGCGCAGCGTCGCGCAGGCCCCGCCCGGGACGGGTCTCGATATAGAGATCGCCGACGGCAGGATCGCCGCGCGGGCGGGCGCCGCGACTCCCGACCCGCCTGCGCCGCCACAGCCGCGCCGGCGCGTGAGACGGCTCGGCGGCGATGATCAGGGATCGCTGTTCTGATCTATTCGAAGCGCATCTGGAAGGCGACGATTGTGCGTTGCATCGGCGCCCGCGGCAAATAGCAGAAGACATTGGTGGAGATCGGCGCTTCGGCGCAGTGATAGTGTTCTTTGCTCCAGTCGTAGCCCAGCGTATCCATGCAGGCGACGATCGTGTCGTGGACGAGCTTGGGATTGGAGCGGCGCTCGGTCGGGAAATCCCGCTCCGCCTGATATTCGCAGTCGGTCACGTCCAGCTTCTGGCCTTCGAAATAGCGCCCGCTGGCGCCGCTGGTGACAAACATCGCCTCGGTCGCGAAGATGAACAGCAGCCCGACCGCCAGCGCCAGCTTGCCCTGCCATTTGGCCTTGAAGAAATGAAGATCGAGCAGCGACAGCAATCCGATCGCCAACAGGCCGCCGCCTAAAAGCAAGGTCAGCGGCGAGAGGAAAGGCGCGATGCCTTCGTTCATGTCACGCTCCCGATCAGCCCGCCGCTGGGCGCCATTTATTGACCGATAGTAAGAGCGAGACTCTCGCCAAGGCAACCGGGCGCGAGCGCGAGGGCCGCGCGCCGTTGTGAAACCGTAAAATTCTAGCCGAAACAGGGCGTTAAGCTTCCGTTAACCAATTAACCGTCTATTAACGAAGCGACCAGATTGCGCAAATGCAACAGGTCCTGGATAGCTCTGATCAAGGTTGACGGAACCTTCGCTTAACCCTGCGAGACTAGGACTATCGACGGTCGATGGTCGTAACAGGAGTTCCTCATGCTGCTTTCGCAACGCGCCTGCGGGGCCAAATTCGTCGTCGCGCTGACGGCGGCGCTGGCGCTTTCGGCCTGCGCCAAGAACGCTGCGGACGAGGCGGCGGGCGATCTGGCGGGCGGCCGCTATGCCGGCGGACGTGGGGTGGCGAGCCCGGGCAGCCAGCAGGATTTCGTGGTCAATGTCGGCGACCGCATTTTCTTCGAGAGCGACTCGACCGATCTGACCTCGACCGCGCAGGCGACGCTCGACAAACAGGCGGAATGGCTCAACCGCTATTCGCGCTACAGCTTCACCATGGAGGGGCACGCCGACGAGCGCGGCACCCGCGAATATAATTTCGCGCTGGGCGCCCGTCGCGCCGAAGCGGCCAAGAACTATCTGATCTCGCGCGGCGTCCCCGGTTCGCGCATCCGCACCGTCAGCTATGGCAAGGAGCGTCCGGTCGCCGTCTGCGACGACATTTCCTGCTGGTCGCAGAACCGGCGCGCCGTCACGGTGTTGTCCGGCGGCAATTCCTGATTATTCGAGAGCGACGCGGCGCTTGCGTCCGGGGCGCCGTTGCGGCATTGAAGGCGCGCGCGTGTTAAGCGCCCGCAGGAGTGTAGCTCAACTGGTAGAGCACCGGTCTCCAAAACCGGGGGTTGGGGGTTCGAGCCCCTCCACTCCTGCCATTAAAATCAAATTTCAAAATATTGGCGATTCGATAGGGTCTATGCCGTGCGTTCTCTCAGAATTCTTATGGCGCTGCCCTCAAAGCTCCATAAGCCGATCACTTGCGCCCTGATATCATTCGACGCTTCGCTGACACATTTTTCAAAGTGTGAATTCGCAACGCCGTCGTAATTCTTAGTGATCAGATCATGCACGCACCGCTCGCAGCTGATTAGATACACGAGCGCCAGCGGCTGAATCTCCTCAATACTTGTTAGATCACAAGACTCTTGCCATTGGCGCTCGAACAATTGGCGGGCGAATTCCGGCAAAGCTTCATTAACGGATGACCTGAAGCGCTCTCGCAACTTTCGCGCGGCGTCCTCTAAATCCTTGATGGCTTCATGGTGCGGCGAAAGTGAAACTGGATATGGTTTCATATTGCGCTCCCAAGTCGGGGCGCGACGCAATGTCGGCGCTTCAATCAATTATCCATGAGATGTTTGTACCTTATGACAGGCCGTAAGACAAGCCTATGTAAAACTTTTACAATCTATGCCGCTCGGCGCGGCTTGCGCGCCTCAAATCTCTCGACTGCAAAACCCGCTTTCGCCCAGTCTCCCGCTCCGAAAGCAATTTGCACAGCAGGGGGTCCGAGCCCCTCGGCCGTCGGGCGTTCGCCTATCGCCCGATTGCGGGCGCAGTTGGATTCCACGAACGACATGGCCATCATACCCTTTCAGGAGCAGCACCATGCCCAGCCAAGCGATGCGGCTGAAGCCCGGCGACGCGCTGATCGTTCTCGACGTGCAGCGCGACTTTTGCGCCGGCGGCGCTCTGGAGGTCGCCGGCGCCGACGCCATCCTGCCGACGGTCAACGCCTTGATCGCGGAAGCCGTCGCCGCCGGCGCGCCGGTCGTCGCGTCGCGCGACTGGCATCCGCCGGGCCATGCCAGTTTCCGCGACAGCGGAGGACCATGGCCGGCGCATTGCGTTCAGGAGAGCGCCGGGGCGCAGTTCCATCCCGATCTGCGCCTGCCAGAGCGCGCGATCATCGTCAGCAAGGGAGAGTCGCCCGAACGCGACCAGCTTTCCGCCTTTAACGCCACCGGACTGGCCGATCGTCTGCGCCGTCTCGGCGCGCGCCGCGTCCTGATCGTCGGACTGGCGCTCGACGTTTGCGTGCTTGAAACGGCGTTGGACGCCGTCTCGAAAGGGTTCGAAACCCATGTGCGGCTGTCCGGCGCGCGCGCGATTACGTCCGAAGGCGGAAAAGCCGCCGTCGAAAAAATGCGCAAGGCGCAAGTCGTCGTCGAGGAGGACTGAGGCGTCGCCCGAATTTGCTGGCCTGCAAAGCCATGGTTATGGTCTTGACCGGCGCGCAGTCGTCTTCGCCACGAGCCCGTCGCAGCAAAGGGAAGCGGTCCGTGTCCAGCAGCGCGCTATTCGCGGACCTCTACCAATTCACCATGCTGCGCGCCTATTTCGAATTGAAGATGGACGCGCAGGCGACTTTCAGTCTCTTCGTGCGCAAGCTGCCGCCGCAACGCAATTTCCTGGTCGCCGCCGGCTTGAACGACCTTCTCGACGCGATCGAAACCTTGCGTTTCGAGCCGCAACAAATCGACTATCTCGCTTCGCTGGAATTTTCCTCGAAGCCTTTCCTCGACTGGCTCGCGAATTTTCGCTTTTCCGGCGACATTTATGCGATGCGCGAAGGCGCGCCGTTCTTCGAGAACGAACCGATCATGGAAGTGGTTGCGCCGATCGCCGAAGCGCAACTGATCGAAACGCTTGTCCTCAATCAGATCGGGCTGCAAACGATACTAGCGTCGAAAGCGGCGCGCGTCGTTTCCGCCGCGCGCGGCCGCAGCGTCGTCGATTTCGGCGCAAGACGGGCGCAAGGCCTGGACGCCGCGACGAAGGGCGCGCGCGCCTTTTACATCGGGGGAGTCGAGTCGACATCGAATGTCGCGGCCGGCCAGCGCTACGGGCTGCCGGTCGCCGGCACCATGGCGCATAGTTTCGTGCAGGCCTGCGCGTCGGAGATGGACGCATTTCGCGCGTTCAGCGCTGTCTTTCCCGATACGACGCTGCTCGTCGACACATACGACACGATCGACGGCGTCAAAAAGGTCGTCGCGCTGGCGAAGGAGCGCGGCGCCGATTTCAAAGTCCGCGCGGTGCGTCTCGATTCCGGCGATCTCGACAGGCTTTCGCGCGAAACGCGCCGGCTTCTCGACGCGGCCGGCCTGAGCGAAGTGCAGATCGTCGCGAGCGGCGGCCTCGACGAAACGCGCATCGACGATCTAACGTCGCGCGGCGCGCCGATCGATATTTTCGGCGTCGGCACGGATATGGCGGCGGCGAGCGACGCGCCCACGCTCGACATCGCCTATAAGCTGACCGAATACGCCGGCGAGGGACGGATGAAACTCTCGGCGGGCAAGCGCTCGCTTCCCGGCCGCAAGCAGGTTTTTCGCGAGTTTCGCGACGGCGCCGCGGTCAGGGACGTGATCGCCCGGCATGGCG
>VGDY01000178.1 GCA_016869555.1 Alphaproteobacteria bacterium
CCAGCGCATTGGCGAAAGCGAGTTCGGCCGCCGAGCCGCGCGGACCCATGATCAGGTCGATATGCGCAACTTCATTGCCGTCGCCGACCAGCGACTCGCCGACCAGCATCTTGTTGATCACTGCCATGTATTCCTCCCAGAATTCCTCTTGACGGCGCGCGCCATTTGGCTGCGAGCGCCTCTATCCCCTCTTCGGCCCCGAGCCAAAAAAGCCCGATCAGTCCGCTGGCCGGATAGCCGCGAGACCATCCCGCGCGCGCGGACTCAACCATTTTTGCGCGGCCTTGCCAAGATGGCGGCCAGATAATCGGCGAAAAGAACCGCGACCGTCAGATCGGCGCTCGTGCCTGGATTCAAACCGCGCCGTTTGAGCGCGCGATCGAATTCAAGCGCCAGTTCGAACGCAGCGTCGCGTCCTTGGGCGCTTTTGAGATTTGTTTCAAAACAGGCCGCCTCGCCGCAGACCGTTTCGGCGGCCGCGCGACCATGTTTGCGGGCGATATGACTGTCGGGAAATGCGGCGAGGAGCGTGGCATAGAGGATGAGCGTCGCCAGCGGCTGATCGGCGTCCCGCCTTCGCGCTGCGGCCAGCGTCTCCAGGCCAAGGTCGAAAATATCGGCGAATCCGTTGGCATATTGCCAGGCGATGCGGTCGCGGCCGGCGGCGGCCCGCATTGCTTCGAGCAGAGTCGTTTCGGCCGGCGCATGGACGTCGTGCAGCGGCGCCGCTCCGAGTCCCGCCGGCCGCGCCTTGGAGATGGCGCGAAAGGCGGCGGCGGCGTCCTTAATATCGAGCGCCTGCAGAACGCGCCGGGTCTCCCGGCGCAGATCGGCGCTTTGCGCGGTCGCCGCGGCCTGCGCCAGCGGCGCGCAAAGCAGAATAATGCCGAGATTGGTGTTCTGCCCGACGCGCGCCCAGGTCGCGTCGACAGCGCCTTCGATGCGCGCGCCGACGCTGGAATGCGCCGCGGCGATGAAGGGCGCGGCGGCCTCGGCGCTGGCCAGGAAATCCGCCGCGCTCATGCCATGGCCGTCGGCGAAGACATGGACATTGCCGGGCTTGGGGGCGTTGAGTTCCGCCTCGCAGGCGGTGATGAAGCCGGAGGCGATGTCTTCCGGCGCGACTGCGAAAGCCGTCACGTCAGGCGCGCAGACGCGCGCGCGTCGCCAGCGCCAGCGCGTGGGCGGCGATCCGGTCGGCGATCGAGAAGGGCGTCACCCGCTGCAGCCCGCTCCAGCCGGGCATGCTGTTAGCTTCGAGAATGAGCGGCTCGCCTTCGTGGTCACTGATGATGTCGACGCCGGCGATATCGACGCCGAGCGCTTGCGCGGCGTCGAGCGCGATCTGCGCCTCCCGCGCCGAGGGCTCGGTGGCGAGCGGCTTCGCCCCCTGCCGCACATTGGTGATCCAATGGCTCGAACGCCGGCGCATGGCGGCGACGATGTCGCCGCGTGAAACGAGAATGCGCATGTCTTCGAACGGCGGCCGGGCCGGTCCGACGAAGCGCTGGAGATAGAATACGCCGCGCGCCTCCTGCAGCGACGGCAGATCGCTTTCCTTCTCGATCAGGCGCAGCCCCCAGCCCTGCGCCCCGAACAGCGGCTTCATCACCAGCGGTCCCTTGCCGCATTCGCGCCGGGCGATGGCGCGCGCCTGCGCCAGACTTTGCGCGGCGAAAGTCTCGGGCGCCGGCAGTCCGGCCTGCGCCAGGAGAAAGCTCGCCATGGATTTGTCGGTGCAGCGTTCGATCGCCCGTGCGCTGTTGACGACCGGGACGCCGAGCGCCTCCAGCGCATGCAGCACGCCGAGCCGCATGGTGATCGCCTCCAGCGACCCGTCGCCGATAGCGCGAACCACGGCGAGATCGGGGAGGCCGCGAAATCCAGGGATGACAAGCCCGTCAGCGCGGCCCGTCTCGATCTTGCAGGCGGAGAGCCTGACGGCGACGGGCGTCGCGCCTCGCGCCCGAAAGGCGCGAAGCGTGCGCGCGACATGCCAGTCGAGCTTGTCGGTGAAGACCGCGACGCGGAGCCTCCCGCCTCCCTCTCGAAGGGGGAGGTCGAGCGCCGATGGCGCTCGGGCAGGGGCGAGAAAAGCCGCCGTCATTTGACTTTGTCACTCCACCCCGGCGCTGCGCGCCGACCCTCCCCCTCAAGGGGAAGGTGTCGCGCGCGCGTCACCCGAACGATTTGTCGAGCAACGCCAGATTGATTTCGCCGGCCCGGAAGGTCTCGCCGGTCTCGACCGCCGTCACAAGCGCCTCGGCCGGCGAAAACAGGCTGCCGTCGATCTTGTAGAAGTCGCCCTTATAGGCCTTGAAAATCTCCGCGAAAGGCTGGCCGTAATCCCGCGAATTGGCGCTGGGCAGTTTCTCGGCGAGTTCCTTGGCGGCGGCGGCCGGACCTTTCACGAAGAGATGCGCGCGGCCGGCGTAGATGATCGCGTCATTGGTGCGGCCCATCGCCTGGACGAAGTCGGGGTGGGGCGGCGACAGCGGCGCCGTCGCGATTCCATCGATGATGTCGTCGAGCGGAAAATGCAGCTCATGCGCCTTGTGCAGCGCAACTTCGAGCACCCGTCCGACCACCTGAACCCCGCCGGCCAGCGACTGCGTCGGCGCATAGATGAAGGCGACCTTGTCGGGCGATACGCCGGAGCGCGACGCGACCTTCTCGACGACCTCCTTTGGCGGCGGCGAGCCGCTTTCGAGGACAATGGTCACGCGGTCGGCGAGATCGCGGTAGGACAGTTCCTCGAAAAGCTTTTCCACGCGGGCCTGAGCGCGGCCCGGTCCCGAGCCGAGGGCGAAGAATTTCTCATGGGCGAGGCTCCAGCCGGCGTATTGGCTGGCAAGGCAGGCGACGACCGGGTCGGCGCTGGTCACGGTCAGCCAGAACGGCCATTTCGGCGCGGCCGGGGCGTGGGACAGGGTGACGCGCCCCAGTCCGCCCATGCAGATTTCAGTCAGCAGCAGGCCGACTTCTATGCCGCCCGGGACCTTGGCGCCGGCGTCGATCAGCAGTTCGCCGAGCCCGCCGCGCTCCACCGATACCCGATATTTTGCCGCGCCCGCGACAAGACGATCGACCAGCGCGCCCGCAAGCGCGTTGACGCTTTCGGTCGTGCGGCCGGTGATATTGAGGCTTCCGCTCACTTGTGGTCCTTCCCCTCTTTCGCTCTGTGGCGCTTTCCGCGCTCTTGCGGCCGTTCTAAGCGACGAGCCTACGGCCGGTTCGCGCCCGAACTTATCGGGCTTTCCGGCGAAACGAAAGCCGAGCCGGGGCGCGGCGCCGGTCGTGGAGGCGAGGCGTGGGCATGGAAAAACACTGGCGAAAGTTCGAATTTGAAAACTTTGACACCGAACTGTCGCAAATTTTCAATCTTTGTGGGTTTATTAAGGCAACTAATCCTTTGCTGAGGCGTTGAGCATCGCCTGTGCGATTTCGCACAGCGGATGTGCAGGTTTCGAGTGAAATAGCGCCACAACGACACTTTTTTTTGCGGGAAGGAAGAGGAAATGGACCTGCAGCCGACTGAACGGAACGCCGTGGAGCGCACGGCCGGAACCCTTTCGCTGAACGACGTGCTTTACGTGGCGCTGGCCATCGCGGTCATACTCTTCGGCAATATGGCCCTGGTTCGCGCCATGGATGTCGCGTTGGATACTTTGGTTCGCTGATCCCGCCGCTTTGTCGGTCTTTGAAAGCCCGCTTAGTGCGGGCTTTTTGCGATTTATGGGCTCTGCGCCAGCCAAGCCATTGAGCTAGAACAAGGAATTTTGACTGCGCTGAATTGCGGTGACGCCATAGAACAGGCTCCCCTCCTTCGTCAGCCTCCTCTCGGGCTGCAACATCTCGAAAGATTTCAACGGCGCAGGCTCAAATTCCGGACCTGAGTTCGCGGTGGCGCGTTCTGCACCGTTTTTGGCAGAACTGGCGTGCTGCGCCGAAGGGCGTTGAAACACAGGATCGCGCCACGCCAGTTCCCATCTTTCATCTGCGGAGGTTGCGATGGTCAAATCGTCACAACAACACGCCAGAAGCCTGTGGATCAATGTGGACGCCCTATATGCGGCAGGCGTCCTGATCTGGATCGTCGTCGTCTGGGCATGCGCCTATTACGTCGCAAGCGATGCGATCGCCGACGAATCGGCGGGCGTGGGCGGCAACAGTTTTCTCCTCGCCGCCAGTCTCGCGACGGCGGGAGTGATTACGGCTTTTTCCCTCAGAGAGTTTTTTGTCGCCTACCAGCGCTTGGGTGGCAAAGAGGCGCGCAACCGGCGGGAGTAAGGGGATGACCAAGCTTGGATTATTTGTGACGCTCGAGGCGCAGCCCGGAAAAGAAATGCAGCTGGCGCAGTTTTTAATCGGCGCTTTGGAGCTGGTCGAGGCAGAACCCGACACGACCGCATGGTTCGCGGTTCGCACAGGACCCTCCACCTTCGCCATCTTCGACGTTTTTCCTGACGAAGAGGGCCGCGCGGCGCATCTTTCCGGCGAAGTCGCGAAAGCGCTGATGGCGAAAGCGCCGGAACTACTTGCCAAACCGCCGTCGATCGAGAAGATAGACGTTCTCGCCGATAAACTCCCGGCCGCCCCTGAACTCGTCCGCGGCGACTGCCGCTGAGGAGGGACGGGCCGCTGGCGCAGCTTCGGGCTGCAACGGGCTCGACTATGGAAGTTATCGTCCTCGGTTACGACGGCTGCCTAGGCGCCGGTTTGATCGGCGCCGTGGACATGCTGAAATTAAGTTGGCTTACAATTTCCAAGGACGAAAATCGCGAGCCGATCAGCGTCTCCACCGCAAGTTTTGATGGACAGCCAATCCGGGACAGTAACGGTCGCCGACTGGAAGTCGACAGGAGCATTACAGCGATCCCAGCGAGCGCCGTCATTGTTCCCGGCTACCTTTGTGACGACGGTGAGCGCTTTCTCGGCACAGCGTCGATCGACGCTGCGGCCGCATGGTTGCGGCGCCAACATGCGCTCGGCGCATTGGTATGCGGCTCATGCAGCGGCGTATTTTTGCTTGGCGAAGCGGGCCTCCTCGATGGTCGACGCTGCACGACAACCTGGTGGCGACACGATGAATTGAGAGATCGGTATCCACGCGCCGACGCTCTGTGGGGCGCTTCACTGATCGAGGATAGCCGCGTCGTCACGGCTGGAGGCCCTCTGTCGTGGATAGACCTTTGTCTTCATGTGATACGTACGCTTTATGGCGCTTCCGCCGCCAAGGTCGCCGCCGACTTCACGGTCGTCGACACTGTCCCGTCAACGCAATTTAACTACGTTCCATTTGGCCATTTGGCTGCGTCTGACCCGTTTCTATTGAAGGCTGAACACATTATTCGGCAGGCGGGCGACGCGCCGTTGACCGTGCTAGGCCTCGCGCGTGCGCTCGGCACTTCGGTTCGAACACTGCACCGCTATCTCCAGCGCGCATCAGGCGAGACGCCGAAGCGCTTCATCGAACGCATTCGTTTCGAAGCCGCGAGAACCCTGCTCGAAACGACGGCGCACACAGTGAAGCGCTTGGCGGCGAGCGCTGGCTATGCTGACGAAGCCAGTTTTCGTCGCGCGTTTTCTCGATATTCAGGTATGACGCCTGGCGCTTACCGGAGATGGGTCCAGGCGCGCCAAAAATAATTGGCGCAGCACTTAAGCGCTCGGGCGCAGCATCACTGCAGAACGCCCGCCTTGCGTCCAGGTCGGATCCTCCCTGTGAAACGACGCTGTCGCTGTCCGATATAGCCCGACGAATGTCTCATCCGGCGCGCTGCAAAGCGCCGCTCCGTGAGCAATCCTAGAGGCTGCCGAAAAATTATCGTCATTTTTCGGTCGAACTGAAGGAGAGAAAAATGAGCGTAACCACGCAATCGGCAGCAGGCGCCGTTGATCGCGCCGAGCCGATCGTCGAATTGAAGGGCATGTGGATCGGCCTGGCCGTTTTGAACGGCTTTTATCTTGTGGTCCGGATTTACGAGCAGATTTTTGGCTGGCGCGCCGGCCTTGACTCGTTTGCTCCTGAATTCCAGACGTACTGGATGG
>VGDY01000179.1 GCA_016869555.1 Alphaproteobacteria bacterium
GCGACCACCCTGCCCGGCTGCGGCTTGCCGGGCGAATCCGGACGCACCGGCGTCGTCGGTCCGCTGGAGACGAAAGTCGAAATTTCGCTCATGCCAAATGCTTCGAAAATGTCCTTGCCCGTGCGCGTGCGCCAATCCGCGAGCAGGCTCGACGGCAGCGCCGCGCCGGCGGAGAGCGCGTGACGCAGACTCGAAAGATTCGCGCTCTCCGGCGCGCCATATTTGAGAATCTGCCGAAAGACGCCGGGCACGGCGGCGAAGATCGTCGCGCGATAGGTTTCGATCAGACGCGGCCAGGCCGCAGGGTCAGGATGCCCATTGTAAAGGACCGCGCTTGCTCCTGCCGACAGCGGATCGACGACGCCAACGCCAAGCGTGTAGGTCCAATTGATTGCGCCGGCATGCAGCATCACGTCGCCAGGACCAAGGCCCGTCCAATGTTCCCGCATCGGCCTGCGGCCCCAGGCGGCGCGATGAGCGTGCAACACGCCTTTGGGCCTACTCGTCGTGCCGGAGGTATAAACGAGATAAGCGGGATCGTCGGCGGCGGTGTCGACGTAGTCGGGCATAGGCGCGCTTTCGGCGAGCCGCGCCAGATCGGCGCCGCGCAGAATATGGAAATCGCCGCTATGCAGTTCGCTTTCGAAGGTTGCGCCGAGCGCCAGCACGGAGGCGCCGCAATCGCGCGCCATGAACTCGGCCTCCTCGAAGGTCAGCTGAGAGGATGCGAGGAGCGCCACATAGCCGGCCGCGATCGACGCGAAATAGGCGAGCGCCGCATTGGCCTCATTGCCCATGCGGATCATCACGCGAGCGCCCTGCGGCAGGCCGAGGTCGCGCAGGCCCGCCGCCAGGCGTCGGACTTTCAGATCGAGCTCGCCATGACTCCAGCGCTGGGCCCCGGCGTCGCCGACAATGGTTAGCGCCGTTGCGTCGGGCCGTAGCCGCGCATTTTCGGCGAGGCAATAGCGGGCGAGATTGAAGCGCGGCGGAACGGGTTCGAGCATGGCGGAAGCATTCGAAGACACGCCATCTTCTTGCATTTGACGCCATACCGGGGCAAGTCCGACACGCGGCGCGGCGCATGTTCCGCTATGGTTCACGAGGATTAAGGAGAGCGCGCTGATGTGGTCGCGCCAAGGTCTATCGAGCCATCAATCGCGCCCATCTCTGCGCGTGCGCTATCGTCACTGGATCTTCAAGCTTCCCATCGCGCGAAATTACCGGGGGATGGTCGTGGGACGAATGATCCTCTTTAAGGGCGACGAGTCGGAAGTTTCACGGACGCTCTTTCAGCATGAGCTCATTCACCAGGAGCAGATCGATCGACACGGCATCGCGCGCTTCTATTTCATCTATCTTCGCGACTATCTGGCGAACCTGTGGCGTTTGCGCAATCACGACGCCGCCTATCGAAATATCCTATTTGAAAAGGAAGCTTTCGAACGCCAAGGCGAAACTGGCGAAGACGGCGATCGACAGACATGATCTCGATGTCATTGGGGCCAAACGCGCGCTATCTAAGAAACAAGCGTTTCGAGGGAGAACAATTGGAGGCGCCGGAACTCGCCGTATCGCAGTTGTTCAATACGCCGACGCCGATCACGCCTATCCGGCGCGCCGTTCAATCTCTTCCATATCGGCGTCGGTCAATCCGAAATGATGGCCGATCTCATGCACCAGCACATGCGTGACGATTACTTCGAGCGTGTCCTCGCTATCGGCCCAATAGTCGAGTATCGGCCGTCGATAGAGCCAGATCATGTTGGGCTGCTCGCCCGTCTCGGAAAGATGCGCGCCATGCGTCAAGCCGCGCCCGCGAAAGAGACCCAATAGATCGAACTCGCTTTCACATTGCATGTCGTCGAGCGTCTCGTCGTCGGGAAAGTCCTCGACGCGAATGACGAGTCCTTCGCAGAGCCGCGTAAAGCGGTTCGGCAAAGCGGCATAGGCCGCGTCAGCGAGCACTTCGAAATCCTCGAGCGTCGGCGGTTTCAGCCGGCTCCATTGCTGTTCCGTCATAGTTAGCTCATCGCGACGCGCGAAACCGCGCGACTGCCCAGGAACAATCGGCGGACTGCAATGTTCAGGCAAGGGTATTGTTGGAGGAGACCTCTCATGAATAAGCTATTGATCGCGGCGCTTGCGCTTGGCGCAGCTGGCTTCGTGAACTCCGCAATTTCGGCGCCCGCCATCGCACGACTCACGTCTGGCGATGAAGCCCTCATGCAGAAGGCGGACGATCGCGATCGGGACTTGAAAGACGATCGAAGCGACCGCCCCGGCTATTGGGGCAGAAATCCCTCATGGCGCGACACACGTCCCTGGAGCGACGACGAGTGGCGCCGCGGCCGAGATTGGGACGACAATGGCCCTGGCATGGACGATCACGATTAGGCCGGCATAGGCGTTCGCCGTTAAGCGGACCCTATCCTCTTAGCGCCAGTTCCGCACGTCGACGAAACGCCCGGCGATCGCGGCAGCCGCCGCCATCGCGGGCGAAACGAGATGCGTGCGGCCCTTGAAGCCCTGACGACCTTCGAAGTTGCGGTTTGAGGTCGAGGCGCAACGCTCGCCAGGCGCCAGTCGATCCGGATTCATCGCCAGGCACATTGAGCAGCCGGGCTCACGCCATTCAAAGCCGGCGGCGGCGAAGATCTTGTCGAGTCCTTCCGCTTCTGCCTGCGCCTTCACCAGACCGGAGCCGGGCACCACCATCGCGTTGACGCGATCGGCGACCTTCTTGCCCTCCACCATCTTCGCCGCGGCGCGCAGATCTTCGATGCGGCCATTGGTGCAGGAGCCGATGAACACGCGATCGATCTCGATGTCGCTCATACGCTCGCCGCCCTTTAAGCCCATGTATTCGAGCGCGCGTTCGATCGCCGCCCGTTTTTGCGGCGTCTTTGCGCTGTCTGGCGTCGGCACGAAACCGTCGATCGTCGCGACGTCTTCGGGCGAAGTCCCCCAGGTCACGATCGGCGGCAGCTTGCTGGCGTCGAGCCTGACGATCTTATCGAAATGCGCGCCCTCGTCGGAATAGAGCGTCTCCCAATATTTGCGCGCCATATCGAAAGCTTCGCCCTTCGGACCCTTCGGGCGATCCATAAGATAGGCGAAAGTTTTCTCGTCCGGCGCGACGAGGCCGGCGCGGGCGCCGCCTTCGATCGACATGTTGCACACGGTCATGCGGCCTTCCATGGAAAGGTCGCGGATCGTCTCGCCCGCATATTCGATCACATGTCCCGTGCCGCCGGCCGTACCAATCTCGCCAATGATCGCGAGGATGATGTCTTTCGCGGTGGCGCCGTCGGCGAGCTTGCCATCGACCTGCACCAGCATATTGGCGGCTTTCTTCTGGATCAGCGTCTGGGTCGCCAGCACATGCTCGACTTCCGAGGTGCCGATGCCATGCGCGAGCGCGCCAAAGGCGCCATGGGTCGATGTGTGGCTGTCGCCGCAGACGATCGTCATGCCGGGCAAAGTGAAGCCCTGCTCCGGCCCGATGATATGCACCACGCCCTGACGCTTGTCGTGCTCGTTGAAATATTCGACGTGGAACTCGCTTGCATTGATCGCGAGCTGTTCGACCTGCGCCTTGCTCTCGGGGTCTTCGATCGGCAGCGAACGGTCGGTTGTCGGCACATTATGGTCGACGACCGCGAGAGTCCGTTCCGGCGCGCGCACCGACCGGCCCGCCATGCGCAAGCCTTCGAACGCCTGCGGACTCGTGACCTCATGCACGAGGTGGCGATCGATGTATAGGAGGCATGCGCCATCGTCCTGGCGGTCGACCACGTGGTCGTCCCAGATCTTGTCGTAAAGCGTGCGGGGCGCGGCGTTGGATGCCATAAGTTTTCTGGTTCCTTATTGTCCCTACCCTCTCCTTTAGGGGGAGGGTCGCATTGCGGAGCAATGCGGGGTCGGGTGAAATTCCACGATCTCGGGAGCGTCACCCCCTCCCGTGCGGTTTCGCCGCGCGACCTCACCCCCTCAAGGGGAGGTGGGACGCATTGCTATTGAATTGAGGGTCTTCTACCCGTAACGCAAGCTCCATGGAAGAGAGTTGGCGACGCCGTCCGCATCCGAGGCCCTGGTGAGCCTACCCTCTCCGGAGCTTCCTGCGCCGCTTGCGGCGGCGATCGAGGCGAGGCTTGAGGGCCGCTCCCAAAGCGCGCTGCGCGAAAGAGCGAATGAGCTGTCGCAGCGTTACCGGTCGCGCAAGCCGACGATCGAGACGATCCGCGACGAGACCGACGCACTGGCCTATGCGGCGACGCGCATGCCGGCGACTTACGCCGCCATCGTAACGGCGCTCGGACGCCTTAAAGAGGAAAGTCCCGATTTCGCGCCCAAGCGGATGCTCGACGTCGGCTGTGGGCTTGGCGCAGGCGCTTGCGCGGCGGCGACCGTGTGGCTGAGCATCGCCGAGATCACGCTCCTAGATCGCAGCGCGCTGTTCTTGCGCCTCGCGACCGAACTGATGAAGGATAGCGGCGTTCCCGCGCCGATCAAGGCGATCGAACGCGACTTCGTCGCGCCGCGCGCGCTCGCGGAGTTCCCGTTCGACCTTGTCGTCATCGGCTACGCGCTGACCGAGGTCGCCGAATCCGACCTCCACTCCGTCATCGATCGGCTTTGGGCGCGAACCAGCGGCGCGCTCGTCATTATCGAGCCGGGAACGCCACGCGACCATACCCGGCTCATGGTTGTCCGAGACCAATTAATCGCGCTTGGCGCAAACATTCTCGCGCCTTGCCCCCATCAGGCGCCCTGCCCTCTGCCGGCGAACGACTGGTGCCATTTCTCGGTCCGGCTGCCCCGGCGGCGCGCGCATAGGCTGGTCAAGGACGTGGACGCGCCCTTCGAGGACGAGAAGTTCGCCTATCTCGCCGTCGGACGGTTCGGCGCGAGCCCGCCATCGGCGCGCATTATCGTCCCGCCGCGCGCCAACAAGGCGGGAATTTCGCTCAAGCTGTGCGCCGGTAAAGCATTCCGCGAGACATTCATTCCCAAGCGTGACAAGGCGCGCTACGAGAAGATTCGGAGAAAGAACTGGGGCGATCCGCTGCGCGCCCCGGCGGAGGAAATTTAATGAAACAGCCACGTCCGAGGGTCGCGCCTTATCTGACCGTCAGCCCCGCCGCCGCAGCGATCGCCTTTTACACCGGCGCCTTCGACGCCAAGCAGCGCGCTCTCATGCCCTCCGTCGACGGGCTGCGCATCGCCCATTGCGAACTGCTGATCAATGGCGGGTCGGTGATGCTCGCCGACGTCTTTCCGGAATTCGGCCAGACCCGCGTGCCGATGCCCGGCGAACACGCGACCGTTTCAGTCAGTCTGGAATACGATAAGTCGCAGGAAGTCGACGACATCTGCGCCCGCGCCAGCAAACTCGGCGGCAAGATCGAGACGGCGCCGACCAATTCCTTTTGGGGAACGCGCTACGCTTCCCTGCGCGACCCGTTCGGCCACCGCTGGATTCTCAACGCGCCGCTCGAGAGCTAAAGAAAAACCGCCCGGAACCTTGTGGCTGCGGGCGGCTGTTCATCCGGCTTCTAGCTTTACTCGCCCGAGGCCTTCGCCTTCGTCTCGACGCGCTCGGCGATGCGCGCGGATTTGCCGCGGCGGTCGCGCAGATAATAGAGCTTGGCGCGGCGCACCTTGCCGCGGCGCACGAGCTTAACTGAATCGATCAGCGGCCCATGGATCGGGAACACGCGTTCGACGCCTTCGCCGTAGGAAATCTTGCGGACGGTGAAGCTCTCATTGAGCCCCGAACCCTGGCGGGAAATGACGACGCCCTCATAGGCCTGAACGCGGGTGCGCTCGCCTTCCTTCACCTTGACGTTGACGACGACCGTATCCCCGGGGCGAAATTCGGGGATTTTTTTGCCCTCGATGAGCTTGGCGGCGTGCTCCGCCTCGAGCTGCTCGATAATGTTCATAACGTAAACTCCTGCCGTTTCGTCTTAGCTACAAGGCCGACGAGCGTTTCGGGACGCTGTTCTAGTTGAGGCCCGGTCCATAGCGGAAAGGCGGCCGCTTG
>VGDY01000180.1 GCA_016869555.1 Alphaproteobacteria bacterium
GCCGCCACAAAAGCCCGACGCGCGGCGTCACTCTCTGATTGACGAATTGCGCTCTCGCCGTGATCGTATCGAAGTTGCAGGGGATCACCAGTCCCGCGAACGCATTCTCGGAGAACGGGCCGCAGAACTTCGAATTGTCCGTGGCGCCTGTTCGGCTGTCGATATATTGATAGCGCGCGCCGCCGAGCACGGTGACGCCGTAAGGCAGCTTGATCTGGTCCTGCAGATATATGCCCAGATTGTCGGCGTATTGCTCGGTCGCGGCGAAGTTATAAAGACCGGAGATGGGCGTCGGCGGCTGAGGCGCGCCGAGAAGGAGCGTCGAACTGTAGTTCGCCGCATTCAAGTTCTGGCCTCTGAAATTGTAGCGGTAATAGTCCGCGCCGGCGAGCAGCGTGTGACGGAGCTGCTCGCTGGTGTTGAAATGCCCGACGAGATTGACCGTCGTCGCATATTCCGCCTGCCTGTTGTCCGACGGAAACGCGCCCCAGTTCAGCGTGACATTGTTGGGCGACGGGAAGGAGAAGCAGGACGTGCTTCCGGGCGTTATGCAGTCGCTGATAAAGCCGAATCCGCCGGCGTTTTGCCAATTGCTGCGCAACAATTGCATGAAGGCGGTTTGCTGAATCGACCAGTCCTTGTCGAAGTCGTGATGCCACGTGAACTCGGTGAAATTTTGCTGCTGATTATAGGGTGAATTCGGTCCCCAGTTGAAACTGCGTCCAAGCCAGAGGGGGTTGAACATCCCGAAATAAGGCACGAAATACCAGTCCTGATTGAGACTGTTCTGCTGGAACTGCGTGGACGCTCTAACCCAGGTGTTGGCGTCGATATGCCATTTCACGACCGGGTTGATCATCAAATTTCGATTGTAGCCGAATGCGCGGAACGACCCGTCGTTCTCATAGGACATGATGAAGCGATAGAGCAGGTCCTTGTTCTGCGTCACGGGCCCCGTGGCGTCGAGCGTCGTGCGATAGGAGGCGTAACTGCCGATCTGCTGCTGCAGCGAAAACGCGCGCTTCTCCAGCGGCTGCTTCGTGTTGATGTTGACGATGCCGCCGGGCTCCACCGCGCCGTAAAGAATGGCAGCGGGGCCTTTCAGAACTTCGACGCTCTCGACATTGGCCATTTCGAGATTGCTGGCGCCGGTGAAGTTGAGGCCGAAGCTGTCGACCCTGAAACCGTCGCGAAAATAATTCTGGGTTGGAAATCCCCGAAGAATGATCTGTCGGAAGGAATTGCCCAGAGCCGCGTCGCCGCCGCCCGAGAAGGCGACGCCGCTGACATTCGTCAGCGCCTGGTCGATCGTGATGGCCTGCTGGTCTTCGAGCATCTGACGCGTGACGGTCCGCGTCGTGACCGGCGTATCCATGACCGGCGCGTTGACTTTGGTTCCCAGCGATTCGATCGGCGCGGCATATGAGGTCGGATCGTTGCAGACGTCTTCGGCGCAAAGCTGGCCGTTGTTTCCGGCTCCGATTTCGGTTCCGTTGTTGCCGACGGCCGCCGCGACGGGGCCTTCCGAACCGCCATGGATGACGCTTGGCGTCGGCCTGCCGATTTCAATCACCGGAAGCGCGTTTTGGGCGAAAGCGGAGGACGAAAGGGCCGTGGAAAGGACCAGGATGGGCGAATTGCGCCGCACGGCGACGCAAACGCCGCCTTTCAGGAATTGGGATTTCATGTGTATCGACTCGCAGCAGACGTGGGCCGTCACTGCGAAGGTCTTTGCCCGCACGCCGAGAAGGCGAAGGGCATCGGCCGCATCGGTGCACCCCGCCCGACGCTTTCGCGCGTGACCACGAAGCGACGGCAGGTCTCCTGGCTCGCGGGTTGTCGCCTTGGACCGCCTTCCCAGAGCCTTATGGCCCCAGTGGCTTAGTGGTCTTCGGCTCGCCGCTTACAGTTGCGGGGGCAGCCGCGGAATTGCGCGCAAAGTAGCGCGCTCACCGCATTCCCATTTTGATCCCGTTAGGAACCGTCTGCCGCAAAATAGAAGGCCGATCGCGTCGCGAGTCAAGAGCGTCGCCGTAGCTGATCGCTTCACGCCGCCGCGAGCGCCGCAAGCACGCGCGCCCAGGAGCGCGTTCCCTTGTGGAACGACGTGTAGGAATATTTCTCATTCGGCGAATGAATGCGGTCGTCGTCATGGGCGAAGCCGATCATCAGCGAATCCATATTGAGATCGCGCTTGAAACTGCCGACGATCGGGATCGAGCCGCCGCAGCCGGCGAGCACCGCTTCCTTGCCCCATTCTTCGGCGAGCGCGCGGCGCGCGCGGTTGAGCGCCTCCGAGCCGAAGGGAAGCTGCAACGCGTTCGACGCGCCATGCGACAGGAATTCGGCGCTTGCGTCGGTCGGCAGGCGCTCGCGCACGAAGCCGCGGAAGCTTTCGAGAATTGCTTTGGCGTCCTGCTTGCCGACGAGGCGAAACGAAAATTTCGCCGACGCCTGCGCCGGCAACACGGTCTTCGAACCGGCTCCGGTATAGCCGCCGATGATTCCATTCACGTCGCAGGTCGGGCGCGCCCAGATTTGCTCCATGATTCCGCGCCCCGCTTCGCCGCCGACGCGCGTCAGGCCGATGTCGGAAAGCCACTGAG
This sequence comes from Alphaproteobacteria bacterium, assembly GCA_016869555.1. Classification (GTDB taxonomy): domain Bacteria; phylum Pseudomonadota; class Alphaproteobacteria; order Rhizobiales; family Beijerinckiaceae; genus Methylocystis. The sequence goes on from VGDY01000180.1 coordinate 2,607, forward strand.
CCTCGTCAAAGTCGATGGCGCGCCATTGCTCCGCGATGTCTTCGGGAATTTCCGGCACGCCGGCGTAAAAGCCCGGCAGCGTCACCTTGCCTTCCGCATCGTGCAGATCGGCGATGATTTTCGCCAGCACATGAATCGGGTTCAGCACCGGCCCGCCGAACATGCCGGAATGGAGATCGCGGCTCGGCCCTTTGATGATCACCTCTTCCAGCGCCAGTCCGCGCAGCATCACCGTGATCGCCGGCGTCGACGCGTTCCACATGCTGGTGTCGCAGACGAGCGCGAGATCGGCGGCCGAGAGTTCGTCCCTGTTCGCGGAGAGGAAGCCGGGGAGCGAAGGCGAACCGGTCTCCTCTTCGCCCTCGAACAGAAAGGTGACGTTGCAGGGCAGTCCGCCATTCGCCTCGAAGGCGCGGCATGCTTCGAGAAAGGTCATCAGCTGGCCTTTGTCGTCGGAGGCGCCGCGCGCGACAATGTCTTTGCCTTCCTGGCCGTCCTTGCCCTCGGCAAGTCGCGGCGCGAAAGGCTCGGTCTCCCATAGGTCCAGCGGGTCCGGCGGCTGCACGTCATAATGGCCGTAGAACAGCACATGCGGCGCGTCCTTGCGCTTCGCCTTGGCGTGGCCGACGACGATAGGATGGCCCGGCGTCTCGCGCACTTGCGCTTCGTAACCAAGGCCGTTGAGCTGATCCTTGAGCCAGTTCGCCGCGCGCAGACATTGCGCCGTGTAAGCCGGATCGGTCGAAACGGAAGGGATGCGCAGAAGATCGAACAGGCGTTCGCGCGAAGCGTCGAGATTGGCGTCTATCGTCGTGAGAACGGCGTCGATCGTGGCCATGCATGGAGCTCCTCAGTGAAGAGCCGAAACTAGTGCGGATGCATGGCGATGGGAAGACGCGGCGCGCAGATGCTCACGCGCTCGGCGCGAGCATTTTTTCCGGCCGCACGATTTCGTCGAATTCGGTTTCCGTCACCTTGCCCGACGCCAGCGCCTCCTCCTTCAAGCTCGTGCCATTGTGATGAGCGGCGCGCGCGATCTTGGAGGCCGCGTCATAGCCGATTTTCGGCGCGAGCGCGGTGACGAGCATCAGCGAACGGTCTAGGAAGCGCTTGATGTTGGCTTCGTCAGCTTCGATCCCGTCGACGCAGCGGGCGACGAAACTGTCGATGCCGTCGGCGAGCAGGATGGTCGATTCGAGCAGCGCGAAGCCGACGACGGGCTTCAGCACGTTGAGTTCGAGATGGCCCTGCGAAGCGGCGAAGGTGATCGTCGCATTATTGCCGAAGACGCGGGTGCACACCATGGTCAGCGATTCGACCTGAGTCGGATTGACCTTGCCGGGCATGATCGACGAGCCCGGCTCGTTTTCGGGAAGCTTCAATTCCCCGAAACCCGCCCGTGGGCCGGAGCCGAGCAGGCGAATGTCGCAGGCGATCTTATAAAGACCCGACGCCAGCGCGTTGAGCGCGCCATGGGCGAAGACGATCGCGTCATGGGTCGCGAGCGCCTCGAATTTGTTAGGCGCGGAAACGAAAGGCAGCCCGGTCTGTTCGGCGACGTCGGCGGCGACTTCTTCGCCAAAACCCTTGAAGCTGTTGACGCCGGTGCCCACCGCCGTGCCGCCCTGCGCAAGCTCGAGAAGATCGGCGAGCGTCGTTCGGATGCGCCGTTTCGCGTTCTCGGCCTGCGCCGCATAGCCGGAAAATTCCTGGCCGAGCGTCACTGGCGTCGCATCCTGCAGATGGGTGCGGCCGATCTTGATGATATCGGCGAATTCCACCGCCTTGGCGTTGAGCGCGATGTGCAGCCGCTCGACGGCGGGCAGCAACCGACCTGAAATCGTCGTTGCGCCGGCGATGTGCATCGCGGTGGGAAAACTGTCGTTCGACGACTGACCGAGATTGACGTGATCGTTGGGATGAACCGGCGATTTCGAGCCGCGCGGCGCGCCGAGCATTTCATTGGCGCGATTGGCGATGACCTCGTTGACGTTCATGTTCGTCTGGGTGCCGGAGCCGGTCTGCCAGACGACGAGCGGAAAATGTTCGTCGAGCTTGCCGTCGATCACTTCGCGCGCGGCGGCTTCGATCGCGGCGGCGATATTAGGGTCCAGCAAGCCCTTTCTGGCGTTGACCCTGGCGGCGGCGAGCTTGATGCGCGCCAGCGCATGCACGATTTCGATCGGCATGAGATCGCCGCCGATCGGAAAATTTTCCCGCGAACGTTCGGTCTGCGCGCCCCAATAGGCCCAGGCCGGCACGGCGATGTCGCCAAAGGAGTCGCGTTCAATTCTCGTATCTTCGGTCATCGGCTCGCTCGCATGGACAGGCGCGTTACATGCGCTTCCCTATGCGGCATTTCCGATGTGCGTTCAATCGCGCGAAACTTCCGAGAGCTGCTCGGCGGCGATCCATTCGCGCCGCTCGGCGGACGGCGGCGACGACATGAGTTCGGAGAGTCGATTGCGGGCGCGGTTCACCCGGCTTTTCATCGTGCCCGGCGCGCAGCCGCAGATTTCCGCGGCTTCCTCATAGGACAGGCCGGAGGCGGCGACGAGGATCAGCGCTTCGCGCTGATCGAGCGGCAGCTTCTGCATCGCGTCGCGAAAGTCGAGAAAGTCCATATGCGCGTGCTGCGACTCCGGCGCGACCAGGCGCGCCGCGATGACGCCGTCGGGATCCGGCGCTTCGCGTCGGCGCTTGCGATATTCGCTGTAATAGATGTTGCGCAGGATGGTGAACAGCCAGGCGGTAAGATTGGTGCCTTCCGAGAAGGTCGCGAGATTTCCCCAGGCTTTGACCAGCGTTTCCTGAACGAGATCGTCGGCGCGATCGGAGTTTCCGCAAATCGACACGGCGAATGCGCGCAAGCTCGGGATGGCCGAGATCAACTCAGCCTTTAATCCCTGTCCTGCCGAATGCGCTTCTTCGCTCGCCGTCACTCACTCTTCCTCGGCGCGTTTGACGTCGCCGAAGATAGCACATTCGTTTCGAGTTGGTTCAAAAGTTTCAGAAACCGATCGGGAACCGGTTGAGCCACGACATCGTCGTAAAGGTTGCGAAGCTCCTTCCCGATGGAGTCCTGGTATTCCACGGATCGCCTCCGTTGTACCGGCTTGGCGCCGCATCGCGCCTCCGCATTCCCTCGGCGTCGATCGCCGAATTCGTCACGCGTCATTACCCATCCTGCAAACGTCTCCAGCCTGCGAGGGCCCGGTCTCGGAGAATACCGCCCGTCGCCAGCGAAAGCATCATCCTCTGCTTTCGTGCGCGCAACTATATTCTCCGGATTCTTGTTCCCCATGGAGCCCTCTATTTTAATATGCATGATTTCTGGAGCCGCCGCGTTATAGTGCGCCGCAAGGACGATAGGCAAAACGCGCCGCTGAAGGATTGGTTCCCTAAA
>VGDY01000181.1 GCA_016869555.1 Alphaproteobacteria bacterium
ATCCCATTTTGACTGCCAGAATTTCTTGCGTCAGTCTCAGTTGGAGTGCCGTTCACGGCAGTTCAGTCTCGGCCATCTCATTGAAATCGTTCAAAGGGAGAATCCCGCCTTGAAATGCAAATCGACACAAGCCATATTGTCAAATTAAATGGATATTCCGAAGCATGATGGCTTCGACTAAATTATTGATTTTCCTGAAAGCGCATTGTCAGGCCAAGACGGCTCCCGACAGCCAGACATAGTCCCCTGGCAAATCGAATTTTTGGATGATCTTCAACGCCTCGCCAGGCCCGACCCATACGGTGTCCTGCCGGCCTCCGTCCTCGGGCCGCAACGGCAGCGGTTCTCCAAGGTCGTTCAAGAAACCGTCGCCGTTCGTGTCGACGGGACTAATCATGTAGCGGCCGAGCACCTCGTACTGCACTTGATGGACGTGAATCGGATGCGCGTCTTCAGTGTAGTTGAATATCTGCCACTCCTCGGTGGAGCCGAGCATCGGCGCTTCGGTGGTGGGAGCGTCCCACATCAGCGCGCCGGCTTTGACCGGGTTGCCATTGATGTCGACAGTGTTTTCGGCGGTCCCAAGCTGCGGGAGGATGCGGCCGTATTGGTCTTCGCTCTCGTATAAGCCTAATTTGCGCACCTTCTCCGCGTCCGACTCCCGCATCGGCTGGTAGGTTGGATTGAGCGTCACGTTCGGCGTGAGGTCGGCTGTCGAGCTGAACAGGTGCGAGTGAAACGGCGTCATGGCGCCGTCCACCGAAAACTGCATGACCTCGCCGATCGGGTCGGTCTCGGGATCGGCATAGACGACCCCGGCCTCGGCCGCGGCGGTGCCCAAACCCTTAAACGGCTCGTAAGCCGGGCCGACATTCTCGAGGTGGACCGCTTGCCCGGCGTCGATATTCGAGAAATCGACGACGACGTCGACGCGATCGCCCGGCGCGAGGATCAGTGTTTCGCCAGCGTCGGGCTCGCCGTCTCGACCGGCGTCGACGCCATCGCTAATCACCGCGGCATCCCTGAGGAGCCCACCGTCTGTTCCGACCAGCGTCATTTTGACATGCGGATCGTCAAACCGAAGCACGTAGAAACGTGAATCGGACCCGTTGAGAAAATGGAATAAGTGCTCGCCTTTCGCCACGTCCAGGTTCGGCCACGCCATTCCGTTGACGAGATTGAAATCGCCGAAAAATTCCGGCAGGGCCGTCGGCAGCGGGCCGTTGTAATCGGGCGGGAGCACGTCGCCTACAGTGTCTTCCGTGCCGGGAATTGGGTCGTCGAGCGACGCCCCGGGCATATATAGCTGGCCGTCGGAAGTGAAGGCCCGATCCTGGATGGCCATGCCGACCTCATACTGCCCGGAGGGCAGGATTTTTGCGGCGGTCAGCCTGTCGTAATTCTGGTCGCGCAGCAGATAAAAGCCGGCGAGCCCGCCGTATACGTTCTGCGGCGTGTAACCGAGCGTATGGTCGTGATACCACAGCGTCGCCGCTTGCTGCGTATTGTCGTATGTGTAGACCGGCGTACCCCAAGCCGCTCCGGTTTCAGCGAAGTTGTTGGTGAACCACGCCTCGGGATAGCCGTCGCTTGCAGCGTCCGAATGGCCGCCGTGCAGATGCGTCACGAGTGGCACGGCGCCTTCCGCCATCGGATCCGCCTTATGAATGCTTTCGTCGATCGGCAGGAGGTTTGCGGTGAGGTTGTTTAACCAACTGACCTGGACCGGCGCGCCTTGTTCGGCGATGATCGTCGGCCCGAGATAGCTCGCCGACGAAACCGGCGATCCGTCTTTCAGCCACTGGTAGGACCAAACCTTGGTGTAGAGAGGATTTCCCGAAGAATCCTCGAGGCCGAGAAAAAAGTCGTCGATCTGCGAAGCCTGGATCGTGAAAGAGCCCCCCTTTGTGGCGTCTAGCATGGGTGGCGACGGGAGGTCATACTTGAACTTCTCTTGCTCGTCCGCCGATAGGAGCTGAACCGCCATCACCCACTCTCCTTCGTCGTGATGCGCTCCGGCCGCTAAAGAGCGGCGATGGGACGAGCCCGAACGGCGCCAAAATCAGCTAGCAAGTTGCGCCAACCTGTCAGGAAGCATGTCGGCATAGACTCGACATCGCAAGACGGAATCACTTGGAAGATTTCCAAAGCAATCATTCGCCATCACGACGCATGTCATGGGCGCCGCTCTCACTGCGATCGTCCCCATGACCCAGGGTCGCCATTAAACGATCCCCGGGCCATTGAGTTGAGGCCGGCGATTCTTATCGCACCGCCGAGCAAGAGGCGGCCTCGAGAGAAATCATCGTAGAGCGGGGACCGTAATCGCGCGACGCGCGGTTGTGCGCCGCCGCGCCATGATGGAACCGCGTCAAGGACTCCTCTCAAAGACCCCGGCATTTCGGTGTAACAGATCGTCAGGATGACCGATCGTGCGGCGTTGGCGTCTATCGGGGTCGTCGTCCTGAAGCGCAGCGCTCTGGCGCTTGGGCCTGCGGTCGTCACGACATAGACAGTGCGCAAGCAATCATCGAACTGGCAACGCCTCGCTTCGAGCCAGCGTCCCTGCTATGCTCGAAGCGAGGACAGAACGAGCTAAGACGATGACTTCTTTGGAACAGGTTAGTGCGTTTATAGTGGCGCGTGCGCCGCGGGCGACATGCGACGAATGCATTGCCCAAAATTTAGGTTTCAGCAATCGTCAACATGCCAATGAGAGAACACGAAAGCTAGAAAGGAAGCCGGGATTCGATCGCCGCCGGCAGACTTGCTCGATCTGCGGGAAAGCAAGAAAGGCAATCGGATTTGCCCGCGAGTCCTAAGTCCGTCCGCTTTCGACCGGCTTGACAGCCGTCGCCAACTGACTATTAACCGCTCGCCTCTTAAATCGTCGCTCTACAGCGAGCGCTTCGCTCATGCGCTATCTAAAAACACTTCCGAGCCTTGCCGCGCCTCTTGTCGGCGTCACGGTTGCGCATGTCCTTTGCGTGATCGTGCTCGCGCTGTCGTTGACCGGGGTCGATTCGTCGAACTTCAATTAAGGACGGTTTTCAGCGACGGTGATCCAGCGCTCAAAAGCGCCGTGATCAGCGCGGCGCGAACCTCAAATCACGCATAGGTTTCACATCTCGATGCGGGTCCGTCACATCGAGCAGGCTTTTGAAGGCATCAGACAGTTGGAGCCAGAATTGAAGTCGTGGCTCCTGAAATCGGCCTATTGCCATGTGCCGCGCCTACGTCATCTCCTTTGAAGCGGCTATATCGACGAGACCCGCGAAGCGCTGAAAGAGATGAGCTATTGGGTTCGCGGCGTTGTCTCCGAACATACTCGCGAGATCAACGCAAAAATGAAACGGCTTCTGCTGCTCATCGAGGAGTTGGCGAGATACCTAAGATTGAACCAGGCTTCCGTAATCAATTAGCGGTATTGGAAGGGACTACCGATCTCGAGTTCACGCGCGGAGTCCACATTCAATGCTGGTTAATGTGCGCATAAACAAGTTGCAGCCGAGCGCGGGTCGCCGCGCGGCGCGCATCGTGTGCCTCAAGAGAGCCGCTGGTGATCGATGGCCGGTTGAAAGCAGGCGCATTCAATCTTGCGGCCTTACCCCCAGCTTTTTCCCCTTCCCACGAACTGTCGGATTCTCACATTTCGATGTATCCCGACAGCCGCTTTCACCGACGCTGAGTTGCGCTAGTGAGGCATATCAAGAATTATTTGAAATCGTTCCAGCCTAAACAGGGCTTATGATGCATTCTTGCAACACTCTGTTGCAAATCAGAAATCTCAATTGGAAGCCTTCCATACTGCTCCATCTCGTAATTGACAGGTTTCAAACAGAAAACCTACCAATGGCCTTCTCCTAATTCAGAAGTGCGCGAGAAGGGCAGATATGAATCAGAAACAGTCGATTTTTCGGCAGAAGCTTTTCGCGTCCCTTCCTGTATCGGGCGATCGGATGAGAGGCGCCGTTTCGGTCGCCACCCTAAGTCTTGCCGCCGCGCTGACGACCAGCGTCAGCACTCCGGCTGTCGCGCAATCCGAATCCAGTGAATCCAGGCGCTTGCCGGCGGTAAGGGTCGACGCGCCGCCGGAGAAGCCCCGCGCGGTCGCCCAGGCGAAGCCGAAGCCAGTCGCCTCTCAAGCCCGCCACGCGAGCGGAGCCCGACCATTGCCCCCCATTGACGTTGGAGGCGCACGGGGCGGTCGCGTCGCTCCAAGCGCCGGCGCGCCAATTGCGGCTCCAGTCGGCGTTCCCGGAGCTCCGCTTTTCCCGCCCCAGGCGCTTGGCCGCGGTCCTACCGACGTCGTCGGCTATTTCGTTGGCAGGACGTCGACTGCGACAAAAACGAACACGCCGATTCTCGACATACCCCAGTCGATGACGATTCTCACCAAGCAGCAGCTTCAGGACCGCAACAGCATCGATCTCAGTCGGGCCCTGATGTATGTGCCCGGCGTGACTGTCGCCCAGGGCGAAGGCAATCGCGACCAGATCACGATCCGCGGACAGGACACGACCGCGGACTTCTACACGGACGGCATCCGCGACGACGCGCAATACTACCGCGACCTCTACAACATCGAGGCCGTCGAAGTTCTCAAGGGACCCAATGCGCTGATCTTCGGCCGCGGCGGCGGCGGCGGCGTGGTCAATCGCGTCACCAAGAAGGCCGACGGCGCAATGCTGCGCTCGATAATCTTCAGTTCGGGCAGCTTCGCCCGCAAGCGACTCACGGTCGACGTCGGCGACGCGATCAACGAAACGCTCGCTTTCCGAATCAATGGGCTCTATGAGCAATCGTACGGCTACCGCGACTTCTTCAAGCTCGAGCGCTATGGCGTCAATCCGACGATGACCTGGCATCCGCTCGAAAAGACCTTCATCACTCTAAGCTACGAGCATTTCCGCGATCGCCGCACCGCCGATCGCGGCATTCCGTCAGTGGGCGGCTTCGTTTTCGGAGGCTCGGCGATCTATCCGGGATATCCGTCGCCGGCGCCGACCGACGCCTTCTTCGGCGTCGGCAATCCTTCGGTGGAATCGGTGAATTACGCCAAGGTCGATCTCAATCGCGCCGCGCTCGCATTCGATCACACGACGGACTTCGGCCTCAATATCCGCAACCAGACCGTCTATGCGGATTATGAAAAGCGCTATCAGAACACGTTCCCGGATCAAGGTCTGGGCTTCGTTACGGCGCAACTCAATCCATTTGCCAGGAGCGTAACGCCCGTAGGCGTCGTTCGCCTCGACGGTTATGTCAACTCCAATCCTCGGCAGAACATCTTCAACCAGACGGACCTCGTCTACAAATGGCAGATGACGCCGGACATCCGTCACACGGTGATGTTTGGCGCCGAAGTCGGCAATCAGAAGACCGACGACAATCGCAATCTCTCCTGCTTCAATCTGTCCTGCGCGACGCGGCGCGTGACGACGCCGTTTTGGATGCCAACCGCCTATTTCCCGGTGGTGTTCGCCAACCCCAACCGTCGTCGCCACACGGATCTCGATCTCGCCGCAGGCTATGTTCAGGATCAGATCGAAGTCACCCGCTATTTCGACGTGATCGCTGGCGTGCGTTACGACAGATTCGACCTGAAATTCACCGGCTTCGATCCCGGTCCGACCGACTTTAGAGGCCAGCTGCGTCGTGTCGACAATGTGTGGTCGCCGCGCTTCGGCCTTGTGTTCAAGCCGGTCGAGAATGTGTCGTTCTACGGCTCCTATTCGCGAAGCTTCCTGCCAGTGGCGGGAGACCAGTTCAACGTTCTGTTT
>VGDY01000182.1 GCA_016869555.1 Alphaproteobacteria bacterium
GGCGTAAAGTTTTGCAAGCGAGTCGAATTCGGCGACGAACCGGCTGAAAGCGGCCCCGCACACAGCGGCCGCGAAAGCCTGATAGGCGGCGTCGCAACGAGCATAATGGACCTGCGCCGCGTCTGAGAGTTGGGTTCCTCGCGGCTTGCCGAGCCCCGCGTCTTTCGAAGCCTTCTCCCACTTGCCTTTGTTTCGCCAGGCCGAGAAGCGCAGCTCGGAGCCGTGCTGGCAACAAGGGACTTTGTGAAGGAAGAGCTGCGCCAACCGCCGCCCGCTTATCGGCGCGGTCAACGCATCGTCGGCGAGATTCTCGATGCACTCGAGATCGACGATTATCGTTTGCGTTGCCTCTTCAGTGAGCCCGCACTCCGCGTACCAGGCGGCAAAGTCGCGGACAGCGTGCGACAAGGCCTGGAACGCGCCGGGATCGAGAACGACGGGCGGATGTGTGGCAGTGCGCTTCGTGCGCAAGAACGCGGCCGCCTCCTGAAACAGTTTGATCAGGCCGTCGGGCTCTTCCTGCAGCAGCTCGACGAAGAAATCATCGGCGTCGAGTTCCGGCAGTGGCGGCAACCGGCTCAGTCCCTCGGCGCCGCGATCGCGGCCAAAGCGCGCCGATAGCCAAGCCTGGACGAGATCCTGATAGGCGAGACCGGCGGCCGCCGGATCAATGATGGCGGCGCCGGGATCGATCCCGGTCTCGACCGGATAAGGCTTCACCAGCTGCTGGCAAAAGCCATGAATAGTCGTGCAGGTGATCTCGTCGAGAGAATCGGCGGCCACGGCGATCGCCTCGGCCTGCAGTGCCGAGAGCCGTCCATCGGGCAAAGCAAGACACAACTCGTCGGGAACCAAACCCTGCGCCAAGCTCGCCACGAAGCGTTCGATGCGCTCGAGCAGCTCAGAGGAAGCCGCCTCGGTGAAGGTAATGGCGACAATTTCTCGGGCCGGGACGCCACTCGCCAGCAGGAGGGCAATGCGTCCCGCCATCAGCGCCGTCTTGCCGCTTCCGGCGCCGGCTTCGACGAGCAGCGTCGAATTGTGATCGAGCAAGGCGCGCCGACGCGCGGCTGCATCGGGGAGCGAGTTGAGAGCAAAGCCGGCCGTCATCACTCGGTCCCCCACAGCGGCGCCAGATCGGCGACACGTTCGGCGACGAGCGGCCCTTTCAACTCGAAGTAGCTTTCCTTGGCGCCGCCCGGCAACGCAAAGGCGAGATCGTTGAAAGCGTCTTGCGCGCCGGCGCCCGGCAACAGATTGCCGGCGAGAATTTGGCGGCGCGCGGCGTCGACGAATGCAGCCAACTGCTCCAGCGCCTGACCAGGATCAGAAAGCGCGTAGAGACCGCCGTCGCCTCCTTTCGGATAGAGGAGGCGCGCTTCGACGTCATTGACGCCTGCCGACAGCGCCCGGACGGCGTAGGCGTAGAGACAGCGTTGCAGTTCGGCGCCGCCCTTCAACACCGGATTCTTGTTCATGCCCGGTGGCTTGCCGGACTTGTAATCGGTCACGCGGGCGCGACCCCCGACGCCCGAAAGATCGAGACGGTCGATGGAGCCGCCGATCGCGACCCCCGTCCCGGGAATGACGACGGGCTGCATCGGATCCCACGGAAGGCGCGCCCGCGCGTCAGCGGAAAGCGCTTCGGCGCGCGGATCGCCGCCGAACGGGATTTCGGCAAAGCTGCGCTGATCGGGCAGCGCCTCTTCGCGGAAGGTCAACGCGGCGAAGGCGAGCGCGCGGATGTCTTGGAGCTTCCTCCGCCAGAGGACGGGCGGCGGCACAGGACAGCGGCGCTCATTTTGCGCGGCCACGTCGGCAAGCGCCGAATTCAGCGCTTCCGCGATCGCCGCTGCATCGGCTGTCCCGAAACCGCCCGAGAGACCCGATTCCAGACGATTGACTGTCTGTTCGAGCACGGAGTGGAGGAGATTTCCGAAGGCGAGCGGTTCGAGCTGTAAAGGCTCCTCGCTCTCCTGCGGCTCCTCCCAGCGGAAGCCATAGGTCCACAGATAACCGAGCGGATCGCGCAACAGTTTGGCGAGCGAAGTCGCCGACTGCCGCCGATCGAGCGCCGCGACGACGAGCGGATGGTTCGCTCTGATGAGGCCATCATGCGCGGTGAGCCGCTCCGTGTGCCAGTCGATCCAGCAAGCGAGCGCCGATTGCGCGGCCGGCAACGCCTCGAATTCGAACGGGCGGGCGAACAACCGGTCGGACCACCCGGCCGCGTGTTGCGGAATGCGGGCGCGCTGGCGATAGACCCGCGGCAGTTTGGGGTAGAGCGGCGAGACACCATTGATGCGGCCCTGCGCGTCGCGCCGCGCATACGAGCAGATCACTTGCAGCGTCGTCGTCTTGATAACGGTGTCGAAGTCGCGCCGATCCGCCCCATGCACCGGCAACGGATCGAGGAGATCAGCGGAAACGATGTGGTTAGGCAGCAGCGGGTCTTCAGTCGGTCGACGCGGCCAGGCGCGCGAAGTGAGGCCGAGGAGGCGAACGAAGGGTCGCGGCTCGGCGGCGAGCGCCGCAGCCGGCGCCCAGATGATGGAGGCCTGCGGCGAGAACTCGTCGTGCAGGCGTAGCGTAGCGAGCGTCACGTCCAACGCCTCGGGCGGCCCCTCGATCAGGGCCTTACGCCAGATTGCCAGGCTGCGGTCGCGGAGAAGGAGCTCGCCGATCTCGGGGGCTTGCTTCAGCCCCAACGCCAAGGTGTCGACCAGCTCACAGAGAAGCTCCGCGACCGGCGCGGGTAGGGATTCCGAGGGAACAGCGAGAATTTCGCGCCAGTTCGCCGCAGCGAGCAATGGCGCATCCTGAGGCAACGCCCGCTGCCAGTCGCGCGGCAAGATTTCGTAAGCTGAGTTTTGCCGACGCAGCAGGGCGATTAGCCGGTTCATGCGGGCGTGGCTCAATCCGCGCAGCAGCAGCTCGGCGAGCGCCGCCGTGAGCTGCCCTTCGGGCGTGATGAGCGCCTTGCGGCCGTGCACGAAATGCAAGTCGAGCCCGCTCATCTCGCTCAGGGCCAAGAAGTGATCGTCCCATTCCTCAGGCGAGGCCGCCGCGATGGCGATCTCCTCGGGGCGCGCCAGGCCTCCTGCGAGCAATGATCGCGCCCAGCGCATGGCTTCGAGCGCCTCATGCCGCGGGCTTGCGCACGACTCGCACTGGATTTCCGGCGCGCTCGCCGGCGCCTCGACGACCGGGATGCGCAGGTCACGGACCCAGGAGGGAACATGACGCGGGCCCGCGATCCAGCGCACCTCCACCACTTCCGACAAGGCGGCCAGAAAAGGCCGCCAGACCGGGGACATTTCGGTGCGTCCGTTCACCGAAATCCGTCCGAACAGCGTCCTGGCGTAGCAAAGGCGCGAAAGCGCCGCGGCGACGAGATCGCCCGGGCGGCGCATCGAAGGCGGCAAACGCCGTAGCGCCTCGGCCTCAAGGCGGCCGAGCGCATCCAGTCGCGAGCGGGCCATGGGCGCCGCATCGGCGGCGAGTCGGGGGAGATCGAGATTCGCCAACCAAGCCTTGCTCAGCGTCTGGGCGGCGGCACGCGAAAAGCCGGGAAGGCCTTTGATGCCATTGAGCTCGCCGAGATCGGCGGTTTTGGCCTCGGCGATCGCGGCCTTCAACGCGTCCGAGTCGATCGGCCGCAAGAATCCGCCAGCCAGCCGCGCGGCCAGGTGCTCTACGGACAGCGCCTGCAGCCCGTGCCGTCGTTCGATCGCAGCCTGCGCTCGGGCCGCCGACCAAGCAAGGCGTGAATGAATGATGATCGTCTCGCGCATCAGTCCCTGACAGCCATAAGACGTCGAATTCCCTACGTATCACGCCGAACCGTGAAGACGAAGGCTTGCAAATCTCATACAGCAGTGTGCAGAGCGACCCAATCTTATGTTGGCGCCCAACCCAGCATTCGGGCCACGCCCCTCGGAAAGTTGACGTTGGCGTGAGAATCGAACCCGAGTTCGCAAAGCGCTGCGATGATCCGCTCGGGCCGTTCGTTTTCGATGCAGAAGCTCTCCTGCATTCTCTCGCCGATTTGGATGCGAACAAGCTCGGCTAGGCAGCCACGATAGCTGAATTGGCGGCGCGCCTTGGTGAGTTGGACCGCTCGGAACGACGGCTCTCGATCGATAATCTCGGTCAAAAACTCGTTCAGCGAATACTGCTCGCGCTTGGCCGCCGGCAACCGCGCGCCCAATGACAAAAAGCCCGCTCGCAGCAGCTCGGCAGAGAGCGGAAAGACGCCTTTGAACGACGGACTCCAGCGTTCAAGACCATTGGCGTCGACTTCTTTCAGCTGTTTGATTTCAAGCGCGCCTCCCCGAATTTTCGCGCTATGCGGCGTCGCGAAATTCAACAAATATATTTCTTCGCTTTCTCTCGGCGCAGTTTGGAGCGACAGGCCGATCCTGGCTTCAAGCGGCGCGAGATTTTGGCCAAAGGTTCGCCACTCCCACCGAGGCAGCGTCTTCGTGTTAGCGTCGACCACGAACGCCCCCCTCAAGCCCGCCTGCACCGATGACGATCAAAATCCGTCTGTTGATGCAGAATGCGGACAATGTCGAGGCCGTCGGTCGTCGTTCGATAGAACAGCACATGTGAGCCGCGGGGATATTTGCGATAGCCCGCGCGCCCCGCGGCTTTGGGTTTTCGGAAGTTGATCGTGCAATGGATAGCTCGCATCCTGCAAGTCCCAACTGACGCGCTGACGATCGCGACTGTTCGTGAAGAGGTTCGGGCGCTCTGTAGGAGGGCGCCCTATCTACTGAGCCTCAAGAAGCCCTTCTTAAGTAGAATGGAGGCGCGGCCATGGCGGCGATGAGTCCCGAAGAGATCATCCTAGAGACGTCGGCGGCGGATTTTCGACTTCCCGCCACGGACGGCCGAACCTACTCGCTCGACGATATCGCCGGCGAAAATGGAACAGTGATCGTCTTCATCTGCAATCACTGCCCTTACGTCAAAGCCGTGATCGACCGGCTTGTCGACGACGCCAGCGTGCTCATGAAAGAAGGGATCGGCTTTGCGGCCATCTGCGCGAATGACGCCGAGATTTATCCCGAGGACTCCTTCGACAAGATGAAGGAATTCGCGAAGACGCACGATTTCCCCTTCCCCTATCTTCACGACGAAGCACAATCCGTCGCGCGAGCCTATGGCGCGGTCTGCACGCCCGATTTCTTTGGCTACGATCGAGATCGCAAACTCAAATATCGAGGCCGTCTCGACGTGGGACGCACGTCTCCGCCTCCAGCCGGGGCGAGGCGAGAACTCGTCGAGGCGATGCGCGCCATCGCCGCCACGGGAGCGGCCCCGCCCGACCAAATTCCCTCGATCGGCTGTTCGATTAAATGGAAGTCGATGCTCGGCTGAGCGCACCAAGCGGACTTGAGATAGCGCCTGCCCTAAACAGGCGGCGAAATAGCGCCGAGCGGCAGGCGCAATTGAGGGCGGGCGCAACATGACCCTCCTTGTTGTACGTGGGCGATCCATGCAATCACCTGCTCCTGTTGAGCAAGGCGCTGTTCGGATTTGTGGGCGCGTCATGGCGCCTTTGGCAACAACCCAAATTCGTCCGAGCCGATTCGTTCCTGTTCGAACGCGTTTTCAAAGTCGTGCAGTTTTGTGATACTTGCCACAACCCGCGCAACCTCCGTATCGTCAAGCGGGGGGCGACATCGCATGCGGTTCCAGGCGAGCAATAATTCGAGCGCGACGTCGGGGTCGACATTGTGCCAGAGCAAATGGCCGG
>VGDY01000183.1 GCA_016869555.1 Alphaproteobacteria bacterium
CCCGGGAAGGGGAGTTTTCGCTCGGCCCGGTGCTGATGGCGCTGCTGCGCGGCAAGGCGGCAAGGGACGCGCGGGAACGAAAGAAGGCGGGATGATTGGACTTCCGACGAGGGTTTCGCTGCCGTGGATTTGGCGACTATCGTTGCCTATCGAGGGAGCGCGGACGCGATGACCGATACGACGACCCAACTCGCCATCCTGTCCGATGCGCTGGTCAAGATCATCGACCTCGGTGCGTTGGCGGATTCGGGGAACGCGGCGCCGGCTGATCTCCTGAGCCGGGCGGGGGACATTGCTGCGCAGGCGCTGACGGCCGCCGCGACTTACGGTGCGCTGCCGCCATTCGCGGATTCTCAATCAGCGGACGAAGACGGCGCGTGAACGGCGTCGCTCACAAGCCCGCTGCTTTGGTGAGATTGACCCGGAACCGGTCGCGTTTCCTTTGGTATCGGCGCGTCATTTCGGCGGAGGCGTGACCGAGATGTTTTTGCACATGCGCTTCCTCGATTTGGGCCGAGGAGGCGAGGCCGGCGCGTAAGGAATGGCCGGAGAATGCCAGACGTCTTTCGCCCTCGGTCAGATCGCCGCGAATGCCGGCGGCCAGCGCGGTTTTCTGCACGAGGCGGGCGACGTGCTTGTCGGTGAGGCGCGCGGGCGAGACGCCGCCATTCTTGCGCGCAATGGGTCGGAAGAGAGGGCCATGGCTGATCCGCCCGAGCCGCATCCAGGTTTCGAGCAGGGCGACGGGGCAGGTTTCTGGTCGCGAGCCGCGGCCGATTTCGACCTCGCGCCACCCGGTCTTGCCGCAAATCTGCAGCACCGCGCCGCCGTCATTGCCAGGCCCGGCGGACGGAAAGATCTCGACCCAGCCGGCGCCGTCTTCGGTCTGATCCGGGCCGCAATCGAGACCGACGATTTCCGAGCGGCGCAAGCCGCCGGCAAAGCCGATTGCGAGAATGGCGCGGTCACGGATGCCGCGCAAATCCATGTCGAGCGTCGCCATCATCGCCAGCAGTTCATCGGCGAAGATCGCCTCTTTCGGGACCGGCGGGCGGGCATGGGCGCGGCGAATGCCGGCGAGCACGGTGGCGATATGGGGGTCGCCGACATCCAGCCGCTCGCCGCGTTGGCGGTAATGCCAACAAATTCCCGAGAGCCGGCGCTCCAAGGTGGCGACCGAAACAGGCTCCCGACCTCGGTCGCCGTCGACGCAGGCCGTCAGATAGAGACCGATTGTCTGCGGATCCGGGGGCAGGGGGTCAAAACCCTGGCGGCGCAGCCATGCCGAAAATTGCCGCCAGTCGGCGTCGTAAGCGCGCCTTGTGTTCTCGGAACGGGCGTTCCGGGCGTAATCGCGCGCTTTTTTGCCAAGCGCCGCGAGATGGGGGGAGGGGGCCTTCTCTGCGAGCGGCGCGAGGCCGCCGTCGAACGTGTCATCAATGTCGGCCATCCCACCCTCTATTTGGGCTTTAGTGTCCCATCGTCGCAACGCGCCGCGAAAGGTCGATCGCGGCGCAGTTCCATAAATTATGCGCGAATCCCACAAATTTCGGCGCGGCTCGTCCCACAAATTATGGCTGTCCGACAACGTGAGTCCGCAAATTAAACCGGAGCCTTGGCGGCAAAATCCGACGCCTCGCTCGGCTTTTGGCGGGCTGTCCAGTCATGAAACGCGAATTTTTTTCCCTGTCGTTCGCGTTCATTTGGCGGACTGGGAAGCATTTGATTTGCCCGAATCGGCTTCGTGTTTCAAAATCGGATTCTAGCCGAATCAGCGGATTTTTTCGCGCTGATTGAGCGGACTGACTTCACGACGGAGATCGTCGTGGTACGTGAGGTCGACAAATCCACGGTCGACGCCGCCGCCTGGAAAGAGGCCGTGGCGCGGGAAGCTGTGATCCGCAAGCTAACTTCCACAGACAGACCCGGCCGCAGCGATGTTCTGCGCGCCTGTCGCGAGCTCGGGTTGAGGCGCACGCGGCTATACGAGCTCCTGAAAGCGTATCGGGAGCGCCCGGTCACGAGCTCCCTGCTGAATCGCGTCAGAGGAACGCGGCCGGGCGTTCGCAGGCTCCCGCAAGACGCCGAGGCGGTCGTCGCCGAAGCGCTGCAAGGGTTTTACGAGACGCGGCAAAAGCCCAGCGTCAGTGAGCTGCAGAGGGAAGTGGGTCGACTTTGTCGCGTGCGCGGCGTCACGGCGCCGGGCTGGCACGCGCTACGCGCCCGGATCAATGCGATCGATCCGGCCGAACTTACGAAGGCGCGGGACGGCGCCAAGGCGGCGCGTGATCGCTTCCGCGCGGTTCCTGGCGAATATGTCGCCGAGAGCGCATATGAGGTCGTGCAGATCGACCACACATTGGTCGACGTGATTGTCGTTGATCGGGCGTCGCGACAGCCGCTGCAGCGGCCGTGGCTGACGCTGGCGATCGACGTTGCGAGCCGCATGGTCGCGGGCTTTTATCTGACGCTCGAGCCTCCCTCGACGACTTCAGTCGCGTTGGCGATCCAGAACCTCGTATTGCCAAAGCACGCTTATCTCGCCCGGCTCGGCGTCGAAGGAGAGTGGTCTGCAGCCGGTCTTCCGGACGCTATTCACGTCGACAATGGCAAGGATTTTTGCTCGCGCGCGCTGCAGCGGGGCGCTGAGGAATACGGGATAGCCTTGATCCATCGCCCGGTTGCGACGCCGCATTACGGCGGTCACATCGAGCGGCTGATCGGGACGATGATGGGCGCCGTTCATCTGTTGCCCGGAACGACCTTCAGCGACATCGAGGCGCGCGGCGACTACGACTCGCTCGCCAATTCGGCGATGACGCTCGACGAACTCGAGCGATGGCTGGCGCTCGAAATTCTTCGCTATCACGCTGTCCGCCATGGCTCGCTCGGGATTCCCCCGAGTGCGGCCTGGGGCGAAGCCGTCGCGCGGCGCGCCTCTCCCTTGCGTCAGCCCTATGACCTCGAAGCGTTCACGAGAGATTTTCTGCCGAGCGTGGAGCGAATTGTTCGCCGCAGCGGCGTGCATCTGAATGGGCTGCGCTATTGGGACGACGTGCTGAGCGTTTGGGCGGGTCGCGTCGACCGGCCGCTGCGCGTGGCCTACGACCCGAGAGATCTGTCCAAGGTGTTTTTGCGCGGTCCCGACGACGACTGGCGACCGCTCCGCTTCGCCAATATTTGTCGGCCGCCGATCACCTTGTGGGAGCTGCGGCGGGCGCAGGCGACCTTGAAAGAGCGCGGCCTGAAGCTTGTCGATGAGCAGCTGGTTTTCGATACGATTGAGCGTCAGCGCGCCCTTGTCGAAGAGGCGTCGCGGCGCACGAAGGAAGTGCGGCGGCTCCTGGAGCGGCGCGAGCGCGCGCTCGATGGAGCCGCCTCATGTGCGCTGCCTGGAGCGCTCGAAGGGGAAGCGACGTCGATTGGGGACGACCCACCGATCGATTTCAGCAAAATCGAGCTCTTTCCGGTCGAGGAATGGTCATGAGCGGCGTGGCCGATTTCGCGCATCTCGACCCGGCTTATCGGCGCCATGCGGCGCTTCCGGATCATGAGCGCATTGAATGGATCCAGGCCGATCGCTGGATCGGTTTCGATCAGGCGCAGGCGGCGCTCAATCGGCTCGACGCGCTGCTGGCTTATCCCGCCCGCGACCGCATGCCGTGTCTGCTGATTTTCGGCGACACCGGCATGGGCAAGACCAAGATCGTCCGCAAATTCGAACGACTGCATCCGCCGACATTCTGCCAGACGACCGGCGTCACCCGGCGTCCTGTGGTGGTCGCGCAAATCCCGCCGGAACCCGTCGAGCGGGACCTTTATCGTGAGTTGCTCGCCAGCCTCGACGCCCCGGCGCTCGCCGGCGGGACGCTGGCGCGGGAAAAAGACGTATGCCGATCGCTGCTGCGGACGGTCGAAGCCCGCATGATCGTGCTCGACGAGGTGAACGGCATGCTGGCTGGCACCTATCGCCAGCAGCGCGTGTTCCTCAACGCGCTGCGGTTCCTCGCCAATGATCTCAGGGCGCCGCTGGTTTGCGCCGGAACCGATCTCGCGCGCCAAGCGCTCTTGACTGACGCGCAGCTCGCCGAGCGCTTCGAGGCCTTTCATCTCGCGCGCTGGAAGAACGATGGCGCCTTCGCCCGGCTGCTGAAGAGCCTCGCCGCCATTTTGCCGTTGCGACTGGTTTCGGACCTCGAAAGCGTCGAAGTTCGCGCGCGCGTGCATGCGCTCACGGCGGGCGTTACGGCGCGGATTTTCCGGCTGATCGAAACCGCCGCCGAACAGGCGATCCTATCGGGCAAGGAGCGCCTCGATCTGCAAAGTTTCGGCGACGACCTCATCCTGCCGCTCGTCTCGATGACGCAAACCGCGGGACGGCGCGCCGGGAGAGCGGCGCTGCGGGCGGCGGGATGATGCGCCGCCTTCCGGTCGCCCCTCGCCCCTATCGCGACGAGCTGCTGTCGTCCTGGCTCGGACGGCTCGCTTGCCGTTACGGGTTCGACGCGGCCAGCCTGGCCGGCGCGCTCACGGACGACGATGGCGATGCGCCCGGAGTTCTGATTGACGACATAGCGCCGGCGCGAAAAGACATCGCGGTTTGGGTGCAGGTCTGTGGCGTCGATCCGGAGCGCCTCTCGCGCTTGACGCTCGCGCGGCGCTGCCCCGAACGGACAAGGGATTGGCTCTTGAGTCAGGGCTCGCCCTGGGCGTCGACACCCGTGCGGTCGCCGCCGATCTGCCGCGCCTGCTTCGAGGCCGATCGCGCCGCCGGGGGCGACGAGCATCTGCGGGCGGACTGGATGCTGGCGGAGCGCTGCGTCTGTCCCATGCATCGCCAGCTGTTATTGGATTGCTGTCCGGTCTGCCGCGCACGGCTCCATATCTGTTTTCGCCTGCGCGAAAGTCGGGCGCGGATTGTTTGCGGTTGGTGCGGGCAGGAGCTGGCCGGGACGGGGGAAGGGGACAGCGCTCTCATCGACGCGCTGATTTCCTTGCAGAATTTTGTCGGCGCGATTGTCCGCGGCGCGCCGGAACGCCGCCGGCGACTCGAAGAGGCTCTCGCCAGGCTTTGGTCGCCGCTCGACGATCCTGGGGCCGCAAGACCGGTGTTGGCGCTGTGGATCGACGAAAGCCGGTGGCGATGCCCGATCGCGGCTCAGCACGCCATCGGCGCGCCGTTCCCGCTCGGGCGGTTGCCGGTCGCCTGGCGCGTCGTGACGCTGATCGCCTTGGACGCGCTTTTTGGGATCGGGCGCGACGGGCTTCGCGGGCCTTCCTCAGCCGCGGAGGATTTGCTGCGGCGCGCTGCGCTTCCTCGGGGCCGCGATGGCGGCCGGCGCCGGGTCTCCGTTCCGCCGCCGCCGCGTCCATTCGTGGAATACCTCCGTCTTGCCCGCGAGATCCTATTGGACCCCGAGTGGACGACATCTGTCGGGGCATCGCGGCGACGGCGGGAGCAAATTCTGTCGCGATTGATAACGCGAAAGCTGGCCGCGTCGCCGCCTCCAGGCGCGGCGAGGGTCAGTCCGCCAATGAAGCGCGAGGCCAGTCCGCCGTTGAAACGCGAAAATCCGACGCCTGGATTGAAATTTTCGGGCCTGTCCGCCCAATGACCGCGAGCGACACGCCCGGCACTGTTGGGGTTCCGAATCGTGTCCGATAAGCGCACATTATCGGACATAGAGAACACACGACAAGCGCGGCGGATTGACAGCGAATTTTAACGATAAAGCG
>VGDY01000184.1 GCA_016869555.1 Alphaproteobacteria bacterium
GCTTGCCCAGATCGACTCCGATTCTGATAAACTTGTTCATGGACGGCCTCCCTCTCTGTGGCGCTCCGGCGACCACGTCTTGGCACTTTAGATGCCGTTGAGGCGGGGCCGTCCACCCCATCATTCCCGGCAGGCCGAAGGCCTGACCGGGAATCCAGAGCATATTCAGCGACGCTCGTTTTGCTCTGGACTCCCTATCGCGCGCGTTGCGCGCGTCGGGAATGACAGCCGAGCCGTTGTTCAAAGAGATTTCGCATAACGCGCGAAGCGCGGACAATCGCAGCGCTATCGCTGTGAAATTTCGGTCAGTAACCCGCGCAAAGGCTGAAACTCGAAATGCACACGATGGCGCCCTTCGGGAACCGCGACGGCGCGAAACAACACATTGGCGCGCAGAACCGGCGCTTCGACGCCATCGACGCGCGCGAACCACCAGGGGTGCCAGACGTCGTTCAATATGAGCCAGCCGCCGCCCGGCGGCACATCGGCCTCGACGACGACGCGGTCGTTTTCATATGAGTTGATTTTCGCAGTCGCTGGCGGCGCGCCCTTGCGCGTGTGGCAGACCGGCGGCGCCTCGAGGAGCGCCGTCTCGCGATAGTCGGCCTCGGGCCACTCGCCGCTTTGTATCATCTGCGCGAAATCAACATGCATCGCGCAGGTCGCGACAATGACCCGCGGCATGGCGCGCTGATTTTCATAAATGCGAACGTCGCCGATACGCGTCAGTTCGACGAAGTCGCCCGGCTTGTAACTCCTGTCGATCTGCTCGATCGGGACGCCGGTCGCGACGAACCTCAAGCCGAGCATGTCGGAAAGAATTGAGCGATAGGACGGATAGAGCTTCGAGAACTGGCGCTGTTCGGGAAGCGCGAGATGGTCGCCGGCGCCGGTCGCGTCTTCGAAGTGCCGCAGCCGGATCGGATTATAGCCGAGATCGTGATCGAAGCCATGGACGAGCGAGGCGTTCGGCCAGTGAAAATCGATCGCGGCAAGCTCGACGCGGTCACGCCGATCCGGCGCGGCCGTCGCTTTGAGCTTCTCGCGCAAATAGGCGATCACCGGATGCTTGCCATCGGTCTTCAAGACGTCGAACTGCTCGGGCGGCAAGGCCGTCGATTCATTGGCTCCAATCTCGGTCGCGAGATCGACGCCCATCAGCGCGCCGACCGCCACAAGCAGATATGCCCCGCGCACCAGCCGATCGCGGGTCGCGAGAATGAGCGCGACGGCGAGCGCGGCGAATATCGCGCTTGTCGCGAGCGGCCAGGACGCCTGAACCAGACGGCCTTTCCAAGCCGCGACAAGCGCCGCCGCCGCAAAGAGCGCCGTGACGGCGGCGACGAGCCATCCGCCGCGCGGCGCGACGACGCCCCGCTCGATCAGAGTGAAGCCATAGCCTGCGAGTATCGCCAGGGTCGCGCCGAGCAAGAATG
This sequence comes from Alphaproteobacteria bacterium, assembly GCA_016869555.1. Classification (GTDB taxonomy): domain Bacteria; phylum Pseudomonadota; class Alphaproteobacteria; order Rhizobiales; family Beijerinckiaceae; genus Methylocystis. Next base: position 1,437 of record VGDY01000184.1, read on the forward strand.
TGGCGTCGGCCGGCCGCCGCCAGAGGTCGACGCCCGGCAGACGATAGAAATAGGCGAAAACCGGCGTGTAGCGGCCAACGGCGTATAGAGCGAAGAACAGCGCCGCGGCGGCGAAGAAGCGAATTTCTCTGTCGGAAAAGAAGCGCCGGCTCATCGCCGCGATCAAAGTGACGAGCGTCAGTTCGCCCAGATAGACATTCGTCATGTTGCGCGCGAGGAAAATATCGCGCTCGCCGGTCGGCGGCCCCCAGAAATCTTTCAGCGGGCCATCGGTCCCGAACAAATTGGCGGAGATCAGCGTGAAGAAGGAGTCGAGCGGCAGCGAGCCTTTAAACGCCCCATCGAGATCGATCTCGGGACGATTCGAATGCGCCGCGAGCTCCAGCGTAAAGGCGAGCGGAACGGCGATGATCGTCAGGCCGACAAGCGCGCCGGCGGCGAGCGGCGCGACCGCGCTGAGCCTGGGCGATGGATCGGTCGCGATGCGATAGGCGGCATAGGCGGAAAGCATCAGGATGCTTAGGAAGGCGACCTGATCGCGCCCCATGACCAGCAGAGCGGCGACGGCGCCGGCCGCCGCGCCATACAGCGCCGAGCGGCGATCGAGCGCGCGCGCCAGCAGCCACAGCGTGACCGCCAGCCACGACAGACTCATGATCTGCCCGACATGCTGGATACGCCATGCCGCCGAGCCGCCGAAAGCGAAGGCGAGCGCGGCGAGCAATCCGCCGGCGGCGCTCCAGCCGCGATCGCGGAAATAGACGATGAGCGCGAGACCACCCATCGCCAGCATCGCGAAGACGAGCGCGTCGGCAAGCGCAAAGGACGGTTCGGGAACGAGCGCCGCCGCCAGCAGAAAGAATGGCGAGAAGATCAGCGATTGCGGATCGGCGATCTGCGGCATGCCGGCAAAGACATGCGGCGTCCAAAAGGGCGACTGGCCGCTGTGCAAGGCATGGGCGAGAAAGACGAATTGCGGATAGAAATGCGCCTTGGCGTCCCAGGGGATCGTGACGCGCCCGGAGAGCCAGGGGAAGGCGAACGCCAGCGCGCAGGCGAGAAAGAACGCCGCAGCAAGGGCATAGGGCTGACCTTCCGCCTCGCCCGCGTTTTCGCCGATTCGTTGCATCGCTACGATTCTAGCGGTTTCCCGCCGAGGCTTAAAGCTGCGCCTGAGGCCTGCGGCTGAGCCCAAAGCGCCCGGCGAGCGCGTCCAGATCGACGCTCGTGCGACGCTTATCGTCCGTTTCGAGCAACAGGCGCAACCCCATGCCGCGCAGCATGTCGACGAAGGCGACGACGTCGGGGTCGTCGGCCGTCCGACCGAACAGCGGCGCGAGCTGCTCGGCCACGCCGCGGGCATGCGTCGCGAGAGTCGCGCGAATGTCCGCCTCGTCGCTCGCCTGCGCCACGACGCTCAAGAAGAAGCGCATCCTGTTGCGATCGAACATGAGCGCGCGCACCGCGTCGACAGGGTCGGCGTCGCTTCCCGCCGAACCGCGCTTCGGCCGATGCGCCTGCGCATGAGAGGCTTCCAACGTTGCGGCAAGCAAATCCGTCTTGCGCGGAAAGTAATAGGTCAGATGCGACTGACGCAGTCCGGCCGCGGCGGCGACGCGGGTCTGGGTCAGCGCAGCGACGCCTTCTTTCTTCAATATTTTGAGGGCAGCGTCCAGAATGCGCTGACGCGCGCTTTTTTCGACAGTCGCCATTCGAACTCATTCAAAATTTTCGCCGCGCCAACGTCGTATCAAAAAAATCGCGCCGCGGAAACGGCTCTCACGCGCTTGCCCCGCTCGTATTGGTATTATACCAATGCGAGCGCGGCGTCGGCGCTGGAGAGCGTTCATGAGATTTGTTCTACGATTTTTCGCTATGGCCGCGATCAGCGCCGCGATGAGCCTGGGGGCGCGCGCCGACGACGGTTCCGACGCCGCGCGCCGCCTGCTTTTTGAGACTTTTGACAAGCCGGAGTCGCGTCTCTTTGTCGACGCTGTCGTCGTCGAGGGAGACGCCGCCGTCGCCGACTGGCGTCAGGGCGACCTCGGTGGCCGGGCGTTTCTCACGCGCAAGAATGATGCGTGGACCATCGCGCTGTGCGGCGGCGACGCGCTAAAGGACAGCGCCACGCTCGAAAGACTCGGCGTTTCGAAAGCGCACGCCGAGACCCTTTCCAGAAGGCTGGCGGCCGAGGAGAAGCGGCTTTCTCCCGATGTCGTCGAACGCTTCTCGCGATTTGACGGCATCGCCGCCGTCGAGGCCGATGGCGGGCATTCGCCGTTCGATCCGCATCACAAGCCCATTCCCTGACGCGCGGCGACTGTTGCACCTGCGCAACAGTGCTCGAAAATGCGCTCGCTGGCCCAGCCGACGCCGTTGCTCCACGGATTTTGGTATATTACCAATATTCAGGTTCGGCGCTGTCGCCGCTCCTCATCTCGCGCCGTGACTGGCGAGACGCAGATTGGGAATCTAAAAAAAATGGCGGCCCTCGCGAGAACGCCTCGCTCCACGAATCTTCGGCGCATCGGGGCGCTGTGGATCGCGCTGTTTTTCGCGGCCACGTCGATTTTCTCGGCCGCGCCGGCGCGCGCCGCGCAGACGCCGCGCCAAACGGCTGCGCATTGTCTGGAAAAATCCATACCCTCGCCGACGAAACATCCTTGCGGCGGCGACGCATGCTGTCCGCTCTGCGGCCACAGCCAAAAAGAGCTGGTCTTTTCCTTCATTCTCTCGGCCTCGAACGTCATCGTCTATACGCCGCCGCGCGCCGCGCGTTTCGCGTTCCGCGCCTTTCGATCGCCTTCCATAGAAAGCGTCCCCGAGCGCGCATGGGCGCCGCCGCGGGCGCCGCCCCGCTTCTCCTGATCGCGTCTGTCTTCCCTTAACGATCACGCGGCGAGAGGCCGCCCAGGAGAGCTTCCATGTCTCGCACCACCTTGCGTCGCGGCGCATCCGCCGTCGCCCTCATGCTTACGCTCGCAGATCATGGCGCCCTTGCGCAACAGAGCCTGCCGACCATCGACATCGGCGGCGCCAGGCCGCGCGTCGTCGGACGCGGCGGCGGCCGCCCTCAGTCTTCGGGAACGGCGCCAGCCGTCGCCGCCTCGACGCAAACGGGCGCGGGCGGCGGCGGTTCGCTGACCGTGCCCTCGGTCGCCGAGCAGCGCCGCGAACTCATGCGCAACGTCGGCTCGGTCGCCTTCGTCGACGCCAATACGCCCGCCATTCAAACCCGCTACGTTCACGATTTGCGCGACGCGCTGAAGGACGTTCCCGGCGTCTATGTCGAAAGCCGCTACGGACAGGAACTGCGTCTGTCGATCCGCGGCTCGAATCTGACGCGCGACTATCATCTGCGCGGATTGGAGCTGCTGCAGGACGGCATTCCGATGAATTACGCCGACGGCGGCGGCGACATGTATCAGATCGATCCCAAATATTTTCGCGCCATCGAAGTGCTGAAAGGCGGCAACGCCCTCTCCTTCGGTTCGTCGACGCTCGGCGGCGCGATCAATTTCATCTCGCCAACCGCCTATACCGCGCTTGCGCCCAACATTCTGGCGATCGACGGCGGCAGTTACGGAACCGTGCGCGGGCAGGCGCAAATGTCGCGCATCATCGGCAATTTCGATTTTCTCATCAACGGAACCTTCACCCACGCCGACAATTACCGAAAACACTCGACGACGGATTACACGCAGCTCAACGCCAATCTCGGCTATCGCTTTTCCAACAATCTCGAAACGCGATTCTATTTCGGCGTCTACGACACCTGGCAATTGCTGCCGGGGCAGCTCAATGAGTTCACCGCGCGCAATTATCCGCAACTGTCTCTGCCGCCGTTTACGGCGGGCGTCGGACCCGACGGCTTTGGCGCCAATCAGGCCCGTAACGTCAAGAACTGGCGCGTTTCAAACAAAACCACGATTCAAAGCGAAATCGGCCGCATCGATCTCAACAGCTGGTATATTCACAATTATCTCTACCATCCGATTTTCGTCGTCATCGAACAGGAAGGCGGGACCTGGGGGTTCACCCCGCGCCTCACCTCGAATTTCACCGTCGACGGCCATCCCAATGAATTCATTCTCGGCGGACGCGTCTGGGGCGGATCGTCGAGCGACAAATGGTATTCCAACTACAATGGCATGACGCTCAATCCGTATGGCGGCATCCCGGCGAATTTCGCCAATGCGCAATTCTCCTTTCCGCCCTATTCATTCAACGGCCTCGCGCAATTTGGCGCGGCGAATTCCTGCTTCGGCTTCTGCGGCCTGTTCATCAATCCGGGACTC
>VGDY01000185.1 GCA_016869555.1 Alphaproteobacteria bacterium
TGACGACCGAGCCACGAAATTGCACCATCAGGCGGCGGTCAAAATCAACCCTGAGAACATCGCCAGTCGTTTCACCCGCCGGGTTCGCCATGGCCGCCTCGCTAAATGAAGCATAACAGTATGAAAAATATGACATAAACTACAAATTTGTACAGCAAAATCTGTGATTATCCGGTGAATACGGGTTTATATCATTTGGACGCAATGGATCAGGCAATTTTGGCGGCTGCCACGTTTTCAGCCCGCTCCTACAATCATCGAAGAGTCTATCGAAATTAGTCGTTACCAGCAGGATGGATTTCTGGGGTGTTGTTGCTAAATCAAGCAGTGTCCTATGCGCGCGCAAATTGCAGTTCGAAGGCGGCTTTAACGCAGATGCCACCGCCTCCTCTATGTCGCGGGCTAGGAAATCTCGCTCTAGAAGGCCAAACACTCGGTCAGCCGATATGACGCCAGAGATTCCGACGCGACTATCGATTTCCTGTGCTTCTCGAACTAGTGTCGCCGCTGCGCTATCTGGCGTTACGCCGAGTTTTTCAAGCACTTTCTCGGCCAAGCCGAAAAAGTCCGGCAGATTCGCGAAAGCCCTCGAAACTCCTGCACCGCAAAAAAATATGACTCGTCCTTGATCGCGCGCTAGCAGCAATTCGTCTGGGATAGGTGGTCCGTCGGCTAAGAACCGCAACGATTATCCTCCAATAGGCAACTGTTCAGAGGCAATTTTTTTTGCTCGTCTCGCGCTAACTCTCAGTCGGCGAATCGGCGCGAGGGATAATCATACTTCCGCGTACACTTCTGCTGAATGCCGGTAGAGGTGCGGCAGGTCTGAACTGACAAAGATGAAGTCTTAGCACTAAGGCGGCTTCCCTACCCCACCTCGCTCGACCACCGCTCCGAGCGAAAGGCAAGCGCGATCGCCTCGGCGCGAGCGCTTTGGCGCGCCTCGGCTGAGCCGGTCTCCGTAACCCCGGCGCAGGCCGCGAGCGCGATCTCCAGCAGCGCCGCCTTCGGATAGTTCTGCCCCTCGCGCCCCTCATGCGCGCAGAAATCGCAGGCGCAGACCGTCATCAATTCGCTAAAGCGCTGCGGCGCGTCGAACGCCCCGATCCGTTCGAGCATCAGCGCCACCGGCCCGGCGCGCATTTTGGTCACGCGATGCACGCGTTCGCATTCGCAAAGCGCCAGCAGCGCCAACTCCCGGCAGTCCGCCGGCGCGCCAAAGCGCGCACACATCTCCTCGATCCGCGGGCGCCCGCGCTCGACATGTTTGTAGTGAACCGGCAGATGTTCGCGCGGCGAATCCGACTTGCCGACATTCATCGCCAGCAGCGCGAAACGCACGGGCGGAGTCGCGCCGCGTTTCGCCGCCGCGTCGAGCGTCTTCATCAGATGTTCGCCGAGATCGACCTCATCCTGCCCGTCGGCAATCTGCGGCACGCCAAAGAGCGCCGCGACCTCGGGCAGAATTTCGACGAGCGCGCCGCAGCCGCGCAGCGTCCGGATCATCTTCGACGGCGACGGGCTCATCAATCCGCGAACCAGCTCCGGCCACATCAGCGCCGGGTCGGCGTCGACGAGATGGCCGGCCTCGACCTGTTCGAAGAGGAGATCGAGCGTCTCGTCGTCCGGGCCGCCCTGGCCTTGCGCGATCAGCGCCGCCATGCGCAGCACGGCGAGGCCGGGATCGGTCTGTCCAAAGTCGGGGGTGGGGGCCATTGTGGAATCGGCGCTCAAAGGTTTGCGCGCTACATGCAAAGCCCTTGCCGCGCGTCGACATTCGGGCCTTAAAATTTGTGCGAAAGCGAAAGGAGCGGTGGCGCGCGACGGCGCCCTGCGGCAGACTGCGGGCGTCAAAATTTTTCTCGAATGGAGTTGCGAAAATGCGTCTCGAAAAATCACTCTCGCGCATCGCCAAGGGCACAGGCGCTTCTATCGATTTCACCGGCAAATGGAAGAACGAACTCGGCTCGATCGCCACGATCGCTCAGACCGGCGATGTCGTTTCAGGCCAATATTGCAGCGCGGTGAGCGAGGGCGGAAGCTCGACGACCGGCGTTCTTGCCGGATTCGTCGACGGCGATTTGATTTCCTTCGTCGTGCATTGGGATGATTTCCAGGCGATCACCGCCTGGGTCGGCCAGCTCGACCCCAAGGCGCCGACGCAGACGATCAACACGCTGTGTCAGATGACCTCGCAGGCGCCGCCTGGCGAGGAATGGGCGTCGATCAACGCCGGCGCCGATTATTTCGTGCGCGTTTAGCGGGCCGGTTTCGCCGGCGCGTCGGGTCTCGCGACGCTCGCCGCCCTGCGGCGGTTTTCGGCCGCCGCCGCTTCGAGCCCGGCGCCCGTGGCGCGCAGATCGGCGGCGGATTTGCGCTTGGGGTCCTTCTGCGGCGCCGGGTCGAAGGGGCGATAGTCCATCTGCTCGTGGCGCGACTGGCGCACGAAATCGGCCGCCTGCCCGGGCGGGGCGCGCAATCCGGTGGCCTCGAACAGCCGCCCGATGAATGCGCCGCCGCTCGCGGCGGCTTCCTGCGCCAGGGCGGCTTGGGGGGCTTGGGCGGCGAGGGCGAACATCAGAGCGATGGCGAGGCGTGCGAGGGTCATCCGCTCAGTTGGGCGCAAAAATGCGGCGCCAGTAGGTCGGAGTCTCGTTCGGCGCGCGCTCTACGCGATCCGCGCATAAACCGCGTCGATCCTCGCGCCGCGGTTGAGCCCGCGATGGATCGAAATGTCGAGCCCCTCCCGGCGCGCCTGCGCGCCGTGGCGCCCGAGCAGCCGGCGCGCCGCCGCGTCGCTGTCGACGAAGGCGAAGCCGGTCGGGCCCCAGGAGGTCTGGCCGCCGCCGGTGGCGCCGTCGGCGAGGAGCCGGGCGACCGTCGCCTCGACCTTGGCGCTGGTGAAGCGGCGCCCGCCCTGGGCCGGGGCGAAATGATCGCCGACCAACGCCTGAATGCGGGTCACGGCCGCGCCGAAGGGGGCGAACTCCCTTTCGGCCAGCGCCGGCAGTATCTGCATCAGCACCAGCCGGCAGACCTCGCCGCTCGTCGCCGCGTCAAACGGCGGCAGTTCGGCGAAGGCGTCGCGCTCATCGGCGCCATGCAGACCGACGGCGTCAGGATCGCCGATCAGCAACACGCGCCACGCGTCGGGAAATTCGGCGCGGGCGACGACGGGCGGGGTCGAGGTATGCGGGCCGCGCCCGCCGTCGACCACGACGCCGCCGTGCTGAAACAGCCCGGCCCCCAGCCCCGAGCGCGCGCCGCGCGCCATCAGCGCCGCGTCGGCGGTTGGGTCATGCGGCAAATCTTCGAGGCGGCGGAGCGCCGCGCTCACCGCGAGCGCAAGCTGGGTGCCGGAGCCCAGGCCTGCATGGGCCGGGATCGCCTGTTCGATCGTCAGCCTATGGCGGCCGGCGACGCCAAGCGCCTCCTGCGCGCGCTCCAGCAGAGTGGCGGCGCGGGCGCTCTCGGGACCTTCAACGCCATTCCTGTCGGCGCGGATCAGCGTCAACCGCGTCGCCGGCGCGTCGAGCGCCAGTCCGACGCCGCCGAACTTGCGTCCGAGCCCGCCATTCATGTCGAGAAAACCCAGATGCAGCCGCGCGCTCGCCGCGACGCTCACACTAGCCGGCATAGCGCCTCTTTGGTGGGACTGAAACTTTCGATCGGTTTAGGCTATAACGCGTCTCAACGAAAGAATGTTGCGTCGCAACGCGCAGGAGGGAGTCGGCCATGGCCAAGGAAGAGCGCGCCTATTCCGAAGACGAGATCGCCGCACGGCTGAAGAGCGATCTGCCGCACTGGCGCTACGAGAACGGCTGGATCAGGCGCAAGTTCAAGACCCACAGCTGGAAGGGCACGCTGATGGTGGTCAACACCGTTGGCCATCTCGCGGAAGCCGCCTGGCACCATCCCGACATCGCCGCCTCCTACGCCTGGGTCGAGGTGAAGCTTCAGACCCATACGGCCAAGGGGATCACCGACAAGGATTTCGAACTCGCCAGCAAGATCGAGGAGGTCGTCTCCTGGCGCCCGGGCAAGGCCGGCGGCGCGCTCGAAGGCACGCCGGAGACTGACCAGCGCTTCGCCTATGTGAAATACGACGACTGACGGGACCTGGCGCTTGGCTTTCGACATCGCGGCGATCGCTAAGGCGCGCGATCGCTTTCTCTCGCTGATCGGGACGCGCCCGGTCATCATGGGAATCGTCAATGTCACGCCCGATTCCTTTTCGGACGGCGGGCTGTTCGCGACGCCTGCGGCGGCGCTGGCGCAGGCGCGGAAGCTCGTCGCCGAGGGCGCCGACATCGTCGACGTGGGCGCCGAATCGACCCGCCCCGGCCATACGCCCCTTACCACGGATGAGGAGTGGGCGCGTTTGCAGCCGCTGCTCGCGGCGCTCGTCGCCGAGGCGGGCGCGCCGGTGTCGATCGACACCTACAAGGCCGAGACGGCGCGGCGCGCGCTTGGCGAAGGCGTCTGCCTCGTCAATGACGTCTGGGGCCTGCAGCGCGATCCTCTGATGGCGCGAACGATCGCCGAGGCCGGCGCGGCCGTCGTGATCATGCATAACCGCGAGACGACGGATCCAGAGATCGACATTGTCGCGGACATCAAGCGGTTTTTCGCCCGCTCGCTTGAGATCGCCCGGCGCGCCGGCGTGCCGGAGCGTCATGTCCTGCTCGATCCCGGCATCGGCTTCGGCAAGAGCCGGGAGCAGAATTACGCGGCGCTGCGCGCCATTCCGGAGCTGCGTTCGCTCGGTTTTCCGCTGCTGATCGGCGTGTCGCGCAAATCGCTGTTCAAGGGTCTTGGCGACGGCGTCCTCGAGGGACGCCTCGTCGGCACGCTCGCGGCCAATCTTCTGGCGGCGCAGGGCGGCGCGGAGGTCTTTCGCGTGCATGACGCGGCCGAGCATCGCGCCGCGTTCGAAGTGCTGCGCATACTCGCCGCGCCGGGAGGGAGCTGAGACGATGCGGGTCGGGTTCGGGCTTGGCAGCAATCTCGGCGACAAGCCGCAAAACATCCGTGAGGCGCTGCGTCTCATCGAGGCGCGCGGACTGGCGCGACTCGAGGCGATCTCGCGAATCTATCGCACGCCGCCCTGGGGCGATCTCGACCAGGGCGATTTCGCCAACGCCTGCGCCATCGGCGATACGGCGCTCACGCCCTATGAGCTGCTCGCCGCGGTCAAGAAAATCGAGGCCGACATGGGACGCGCGCCAACCCGGCGCTGGGGGCCGCGGCTGATCGACGTCGATCTTCTGTTCCTCGGCGATCATGCGATCGACGACCCTGAACTGACCTTGCCGCATAAGGAGCTTTTTCGCCGCGGCTTCGTGCTCGCGCCGCTTGCCGAGATCGCGCCGGACCTCGAACTGGACGGACTGTCGATGCGCGCGGCGCTGGCCGGCGCGGACGTAACGGACGTCCGCCCATGGGCGGACGAATAGCAGCCCACCCCTGATGGTTGCCGTCCATTGCAATGCAGCAAAAACCGGTGCGGCATCGCGCCGGTAAATGACTTGTAGCTAAAAAATGTATTATTTACAGTAAGATAATGATGTGCGTGCGATGCGTCTAACTATCGCTCAAATGCCCTATAGGGTAGGTATTTACCTATCTATAATGATTGTATTGGCTATTCGATAGATTGCGATGCTCTATACCAAGGGGTATTGTGTGGCATTGGGGATATTGGAATTGTTGCGGCACGCTGAGCTT
>VGDY01000186.1 GCA_016869555.1 Alphaproteobacteria bacterium
GCTTGCCCAGATCGACTCCGATTCTGATAAACTTGTTCATGGACGGCCTCCCTCTCTGTGGCGCTCCGGCGACCACGTCTTGGCACTTTAGATGCCGTTGAGGCGGGGCCGTCCACCCCATCATTCCCGACGCGCGCAACGCGCGCGATCGGGAATCCAGAGCAAGACCAGCATTCTTGATTTGGCTTTGGATTCCCGGTCAGGCCTTCGGCCTGCCGGGAATGACAAGCGCCAAGCGCGCGGATAACCGTATTACTTCCAGCGCGTGTCGAATGTCGCGAGGTTGAACGGCGGCTTGTAGGGATGCAGCGGATTTTCGCCGCTGAACGGCTTCACCACGGTGAGAATGCGCTCGCGATGTTTCAACGGCGCGAAGCCGGTTGGGTCCTGCGCGCCGGTGAAGCCGATGAGATGCGCCGGATCGACATTGAGCTTGAACGAAGGCGGCGGCCGCATCCAGCTCTGCGCGACGACGTCCATATAGGCCGTCTTCAGCATGTGGTTGAGGCCCCATTGCGTCGGCACGAAACAGGACTTCGATGAATCCGACATGTCCCAGTAATAGGTGTCGGGCCGCAGTTCGAGCGTGCCGTCGCCTTCGAAAACCGCGATGGAATTGTCATGCATCAAGTGCCGCACTTCGGCGAAGCCCGCGAAAGGGTCGACGAGATGGTAATAGACCCCCAAGCAGAGGATGATGTCGAAGGTCTCATTGAGCTTCGAGGCCTCGTAGATCGACACGCTTTGATCGATCTCGACGTTCGACTTGAGCAGCTTCTTGGCGAGGCGCAGCCCGGCGCCGCTCGCCCAGTTTTGGCTCACGTCGTCGGTGGCGAGCACGCGTTTGGCGCCGCGCCGCTCCGCGTAAAAGCTCCAGTAACCGTCCCAGCAGCCGACTTCGAGCACGGTTTTGCCGGCAAAATCGATCTTGTCCAGTTCGCTCTCGATGAAGCGCCAGATGCGGCGGTGATCTTCGGCCTGCGAGACGCTGACGGCGCGCAGCCCGTCGCCGAAATCGAATTCATGATACCAATGAATGGCGTCAATTTCCTTTTGCAGCGCCTCACGCGAAGCTGCGTCCTGCACGTCCATCGAATGTTCCCTGGATGATTGATGCGACAGGCGCGCGAAAGCGCCCGCTCTTTATCGCGGCGACGGCGCGGAGTTTGCCTTTATTCCGCGCTCCACGCAAGGCTGGGGCGCGACGTCGCCCGATCGAGGCGCTCCATCTCCGATGCGAAGGCGCTGATGCGCGGCGCGATTTCCGCGCGGAATCGCGAGCCGTTGAAGACGCCGTAATGGCCGACGCCCTTCTGCACATGATGGCGCTTGCGCGCCGCGGGGATATTGGCGCACAGCTCGAGCGCGGCTTCGGTCTGGCCGACCCCGGAAATGTCGTCTTTTTCGCCTTCGACCGCAAACAGCGACGTGCGCCGGATCGCCTTGAGATCAATCAGATTCCCACGGTGGCGAAATAGGCCGAGCGGCACCTGGTGACGGACGAAGACGCGATCGACGGTCTGCAGATAGAATTCGGCGGTCAAGTCCATCACGGCGAGATATTCGTCATAAAAATCGCGGTGCTTTTCGGCGGAGTCGCCGTCGCCCTCGACGAGATGATTGAACATTTCGAGATGCGCGGAAATGTGCCGCTCGAAATTCATCGACATGAAGCCGGAGAGCTGCAGGAATCCCGGATAGACCTGACGCCCCATGCCGGCGTGCGGGAAAGGCACCGTGTGAATGCAATGGGCGCGGAACCAGTCGATGCCGCGCTGCTGCGCGAGCTTGTTGACGGCGGTGGGATTGACGCGCGTGTCGATCGGCCCGCCGATCAGCACCATGGATTCCGGAACGTCGGGATCATCCTCCGCCTCCATCGCGGCGATGGCGCAGATCAGCGGCACGGACGCCTGGCAGACTCCCAGCGTATGCACGGGGACGCCCGTGGCGTTCGGCGCAAGGAAGCGCATCATTTCGCAAAGATAGTCGATGTAATCGTCGAGATCGAAAGCGCCGTCGGCGAGCGACACCGTGCGCGCGTCGCTCCAATCCGTGATGTAAACGTCGTGGCTCGGCAGAAACGCTTCGACCGTGCCGCGCAGCAGCGTGGCGTAATGGCCGGACATCGGCGCGATAATCAGCAGTTTCGACTGCTTGGGCGCGGCATCCGGAAACTGCCGATTGAAATGGAGCAGTCCGCAAAACGGCCGGCTCCAGACGATTTCCTCGACGATTTCCACCTCGGTTCCGTCGACGATGGTCGTATCGAGGCCGAACAGCGGCTTGCCGTAGCGGCGCGTCATCCGTTCGAAGAGCTCCGCGGACGCGGCGATGCTGCGGCCGAACGAGGTGTGATGCATCGGATTGAGCGGGTTTTTCAGCGCGTGCAACATGGCGTCGGTCGCCGCCCGCGCCGGCGCGAAGGCGAGGTGCAGCATTTCGTAAAGCTGGTAGGACACTCGATCCATCGTCACGCTTCTCCCGCCACCCCCATCGCAGCCGCCGCGCTGCAGGTTTCATGTTGCGCTGCACAAAACACCCTATAACAAATTCAAGATGGTGGAAATTGGAAATCTGACGAGGAGACTGCGCGGCCAGCCGATAAATTCGCAATTCTGTGATATTCACGCGGCCAAGGTCCCGATTGCAAGCGCAATCCAGAGCAAGGCTGCGGATCGTCGATAGAGCGCAAGCGCGCGCTGGATGTCGGCGGCGGTCGCCGCTCGCCGCCCATGGCCGAGAGTCGCGCCACGGACCACCCGAGAACCTTCATAAGCCCGCAGGCCGCCAAGTTCGAGGCCGAGCGCGCCGGCCGCCGCGGCTTCGGGCCAGCCGGCGTTAGGCGAGACATGGTTCGGCGCGTCCCGACGGGCGGCCGCCAGCGCCTCCTCCGGAGAGGCGCCCCTCAGCATCAAGGCGCCGGCCGCCAGCAGACCCGCCGCCGCGCGGGCGGGGAAGAAATTCATCAGATCGTCGCAGCGCGCCGCGGCCCAGCCGAAGGCGAGATGGCGGGAGGACCTATGGCCGATCATGCTGTCGGCGGTGTTGACGGCCTTATAGGCGAGACCGCCCGGCAGGCCGAAGATCGCGAGCCAGAGCGCCGGCGCGACGACGCCGTCGCTAAAATTCTCGGCGAGGCTTTCGATCGCGGCGCGGGCGACCCCAGCCTCGTCGAGCGCCGACACGTCGCGGCCGACGATTTTCGCCACCGCCGCTCTCCCGTCTTCGACCGAGACCGCCAGACCCTCGGCGACCGCGGCGACATGAGCGTGGAGGCTGCGTTGCGCCAGGAGCGTGGATGAGACCGCCGCCAGCGCGATCCATCCGAAGGGGAGGGCAAGCGCTACGCGCTCGATCAGGACGCCGGCGCCGACCGCTGTCAGGAGAAGCATGGCGAGCGCGGCGGCGCCTTTCAGCCGTCGAAGCATGAAGGAGTCGGCTTCGCGATTCAGGCGACGATCGAGCGTGGCGATCAGCGCGCCGAGCCATGTCGCCGGATGGCCGATCTTGCGAAAGAGCGCATCCGGATAGCCGACGCCCGCCTCGATGGCGAGCGCCAGCAGCGCGAGCTTGAAATTCACCGACCGAAGAGCGCGGTGATCGACGCCTTGGCGAGCGCGTTCTGATTGATGGTGAAGCCGGCGATGGCGGTGCGGCCATGGGCGGCGTCGCCGAGGCTTTCGGTCTTGAGCGCGTAGACCGTGAAAACATAGCGGTGCGGCTTGCCCGGCGGCGGGCAGGGGCCGCCATAGGCTTTGTCGCCGAAATCGGTCTCCAGCTGATGCGCGCCGGGGGGCAGATTTTTGCCCGAGGCGTCTCCGGCGCCCCGCTTCAATCCGCGAATGTCGGCGGGAATGTCGACGACGAGCCAGTGCCAGAAGCCGGCGCCGCCAGTCGGCGCATCGGGATCATGCGCGGCGACGGCGAAGCTCTTGGTTCCGGGCGGCGGATCGCTCCAGCTGAGCTCGGGCGAGAGGTTCCCGCCGGTGCAGCCGAAGGAATCATAGACATGTTTCATGTCGATGGTCTTGCCTTCGCCGATGTCGGGACTTGTGAGTTCAAAGGCATGGGCGCCGCTCGAATCCGCGGCGGCGAGCGCGACAAGGCCGAGGAAGGATGAAACGCTGCGAAACATGGAAGCCTGCTCCATAAACTGAAAATCGCCGCATCTTGTAGCGGATCGTCGCGCCGGTGTCGCGCGTCCGCGCTTCGCGGTAAAGAGGGCGCATGAGCAATGCGGGAAGCGAGACTCCATTGCGCCGGGGCTGGACGACGGGCGCCTGCGCGACCGCGGCCGCCCGCGCCGCCTTCGAGGCGCTGACGACGGGCGAACCGCCGCCCGATCCGGTCGAGATCGCGCTGCCCTCGGGAAAGCGCGTCGCCTTTGCGCTGGCGACATTCGAGCGCGGCGAGGATTTCGCCCGCGCCGGCGTGGTCAAGGACGCCGGCGACGACCCGGACGTGACGCATGGCGCCCTTGTCTGCGCGCAGGTGCGTCGTGGCGCGCCCGGCGCCGGCGTGCGTTTCTTCGCGGGCGAGGGCGTCGGCATGGTGACCCGACCCGGCCTGCCGCTGCCGGTGGGAGAGCCGGCGATCAATCCGGTTCCGCGCAAAATGATGCGCGAGACGATTTTGGCGGCGAGCGCGAAGATCGGCCTCGCTCCCGACGCCGACATCGAAATTTCAATTCCAGGCGGCGAGGCGCTCGCTAAACATACGCTCAACGGCCGTCTCGGCATCGTCGGCGGCCTGTCGATCCTCGGCACCACCGGGATCGTCACGCCGTTTTCCTGCGCCGCCTGGATCGACAGCATTCATCGCGGCGTCGACGTGGCCCGCGCGAGCGGCCTGACCCATATCGCCGGAACGACCGGCTCGACCTCCGAAGCCGCGGCGAAGCAGCTCTATGATCTGCCGGAGACCGCGCTCATCGAAATGGGCGATTTCGTCGGCGGACTTTTGAAATATCTTCATAAGCATCCGGTCGCGCGTATCACGATCGGCGGCGGCTTCGCCAAGATGACGAAGCTCGCGCAGGGGCGGCTCGATCTTCACTCGGGGCGCTCCAGCGTGGATTTCGCGCATTTGGCCCAAACCGCGCGAGAGGTCGGCGCCGGTCAGGAAATCGCGGCGCTTATCGCCGTCGCCAACAGCGCGCTGGAAGCGCTGCAGATCGCACAAGGCGCGGGAATCGATCTGGCGGCGCCGATCGCGCACGCCGCATGGAAAACCGCGGCGCGGGCGCTCGATGCGACCGAAAGCGAATTGGAGATCATCATATTCGATCGCGAAGGCGCGCGGCTCGCCCGGACGCCGTTCCGAAAGGCGATTCATGGGCGCAACTGAAAAAACCAGCGCGTCACTGCGAGCGAAGCGAAGCAATCCACAGCGCTGGGACTTCTGGATTGCTTCGTCGCTGACGCTCCTCGCAATGACGGATAGGCGATTGTTGCTAGTTCCGTCTGAACCGCTCGCATGTCATTCCCGACGCGCGAAGCGCGATCGGGAATCCAGAGCAAAACCGCCATTGTTCGATCGGCTCTGGATTCCCGATCAGGCCTTCGGCCTGTCGGGAATGATGGGGTGGACGGCCCCGCCTCAACGGCATCTAAAGTGCCAAGACGTGGTCGCCGGAGCGCCACAGAGAGGGAGGCCGTCCATGAACAAGTTTATCAGAATCGGAGTCGATCTGGGCAAGC
>VGDY01000187.1 GCA_016869555.1 Alphaproteobacteria bacterium
GTTCATGGACGGCCTCCCTCTCTGTGGCGCTCCGGCGACCACGTCTTGGCACTTTAGATGCCGTTGAGGCGGGGCCGTCCACCCCATCATTCCCGACGCGCGCAACGCGCGCGATCGGGAATCCAGGGGCAAAATCAAACACGCTTGTTGCGACTCTGGATTCCCGGTCAGGCCTTCGGCCTGCCGAGAATGACTAGGCCAGCGCCAACATATCAGCCTTATGCCAATATTTACTCAACGACGCCTTCAAGCAATGCTGGACGACCTTTCTGGGCACCTGAAAGGAGCGAAAGGGCGTGATCTAATCAGACGACTTAACAACAAGCGCGTTAACCAAGTTCTTCCTGCTGAAATGGAACTCGCGATAATATGGGCGGTGGCACAGCTAGGCGATTGCGAAATCGAGCCTTGTTGGTGGCCAAATGAAAAAAGACCTGACGTCCATACCGAAGCGCTCGTATTTGGTCGGCCGTCGATCATCGAAATTGCTACGCACAGTGACAACAAAATTTCTGGCGAAGACGCGATGGATGGCGTCGCGCGTGAATTTTGCAAGTTCGCAAACACTGTTAGGAAAGGAAGTGGCGACTACCTCTATTTCAGGTTCCAAGAGGAAAGCGGCTACAGATCAGGCAGATATTTTCGGAGAAGGCTGGCTCCGAGCGCTTATCGGATCGGTGATCAAGCTAAAAAGCTCTTTGGGGCTTGGCTTGATAGCGACGCCAGTAACGGCGTGCCCTTGCACATCCTTGAGCCGGGTCTCAGCGTCGTTGTTGAAATGACGACCGAAAGACAATACCGGTACTTCAACTTCTGGTCATCCATGCCACTTGAGACGCACTCGATCAATGATAACCCGTTATATGAGCTATTGCTTCGTAAGCTTGACCAAGTAAAGGACGCACCTGCCAACACACTTCGGTTCATCTTTTTGGCCGATTCCGGATCGACACTTCTCAACCGTGTAGCTCAATCTACCGAAATTGACTTTACCAAACGGCGCGTATCGGGTCACCAAATTATCTCCAACTTCGTTGTCGAAAACGACGATAAGATTGATTGCGTCGTGGTATTCGCTCCATGTCGAGCGAGTAAGTCGACGGGTGGATTTGACCGCCCACATTGGGCAATCTCGCTTTTCAATCGTCCCAATTTGGACATTGTCCCGGAGGGCCTTGAACGGCTTGCTTCCATTCTTCCGCTTCCGAGGTTTGAAGGCTATCAAGCTCGGTCGCTTTTTCGCCAAGGATCGTTTGAGCTCAATGCGCGCGGGTGGCACGAAAGAGCGAGATTTGAATTCAACAGGAGTGGCACAATGCGGGCGAAGGTTTCAGCGAGAGGCCTGCTTGACTTACTTGCGGGTCGGATCACGCTCGATCAGTTCCGCTATTTGCTCGGCGAGCGACCTGGAGAGAGCAATCGGATTCAGTGGTGCCTTGAAAAGGGCATGACATTGACCGCCGTGGAGATTGAACCTGGAGGACTGGATAAGGACGATGATCATCTCGTATTGTCTTTTTCAGACGATCCCGCAGCTCGACCCTTGCGTTTAAAAGACGAGAGCGGTGAGGAATGAACTATTCGCATAATGGGGGCGCTTCGGTGACATCAATTGGCGGCGCTCCGCGCTACTAGCGCATATGATTCACCGCTAACTTTCATTCCACGCAGCCGTCTTCTTTCTCGTCACGAATTTAAAGACGCTGGAGTTTGCGGCGCGTGGCGACCACTACCCCTTCGGCCAGAATCCTCGATCATCAGCTCGTCGAACATCCACGGGCATTGCTGAGGAAAGGTCTTGTCCGAAAACCCCGTCTCGGCGATGACTTCGAGAACGGTGCCATTGAAGGCCCTTTCAAGAATCTGTTTTTCCGCCTTGCCCAAGCTCTCCACCTCCTCGGCGATATGCTTGATATCCGCCTCGCCGAGCTTTCCGGCGCGCAGCAGCGCCGCCTGCTCATTGGCCCAGGCGTAGAAATCTCGGTCATAAAGCTGGCTCGCGGCCATTTTTGCCTCGGGGGATTTATTCGCTCGGCGCGGCGCGTTCATCTCGGCGATCGGGTAAAGGGCTTCCTCATCCTGAGGAGCGTGCGTAGCACGCGTCTCGAAGGGCGAGGAAGCCCGATTTCGCGTATTTTTCCTCACCCTCGTCCTTCGAGACGGCCTCTTCGATCTCGGGCCTGCCCGAGATCGACATTAAATTCGCAAGTCGGGTAAACCCGACTTGCGGGCCTCCTCAGGATGAGGGTGAGGAAAAACGATTCGCCCGATTCCCCTGGCGCGTTCATGGACTGCTCTCGGTAAGGCCTCTAATATATAGCGAACTTTCCGCCGCCAAAGGCGATTCCGCACGATGAACGCTCCCGCTCGTTTCGCCCCCGGCGACCGCATTTTCGCTTCGCCTCTCGCGCGCCGTCTGGCGAAGGAGGGCGGGCTCGATCTTGCCGCGCTCCAGGGCTCGGGCCCGCATGGCCGGATCATCGAGCGCGACGTGCAGACGGCGCTGGCGCGCGGGGGCGCCGCGAAGCCGGCGACGCTCGCGGTCGCGCCGTCGGCCGACGTCACGCGCAAATATTTCGAACCGGGCTCCTTCGAAGAAATCCCGCACGACAATGTGCGCAAGGCGATCGCGCGGCGGCTGACGGAATCGATCCAGACGATTCCGCATTTCTATCTCAACATCGAATGCGAGATCGACGCGCTGCTGCGCCTGCGCGAGGATTACAATTCCGCAGCGCCCGTCGGCGCGGACGGCAAGCCGACGTGGAAAACATCGGTCAATGATTATGTGGTGAAGGCGCTGGCGCTGGCGCTCCAGCGCAAGCCCGAGGCGAATGTCACTTTTACGCCGGACGCGCTGCTGCGCCACAAATCGTCCGATATCGGCGTCGCGGTGTCGATCCCCGGCGGGCTCGTCACGCCGATCATCCGCAACGCGCAAGCGAAATCGGTGCGCGAGATTTCCGACGAGATCAAGGAGCTCGCCGGCCGCGCCCGCGCGCGAAAGCTTAAGCCGCAGGAATATGAAGGCGGCGTGTCGGCGGTGTCTAATCTGGGCATGTATGGCGTGCAGAGCTTCACCGCGGTGATCAATCCGCCGCAGTCGACGATCCTGGCGGTCGGGCAGGGCGAGCAGCGGATGATCGTGAAGAACGGCGCGCCCATTGTGGCGACGATGATGAGCGTGACGCTCTCCTGCGATCACCGCGCCGTCGACGGCGCGCTCGGCGCCGAGCTTTTGGCGCAGTTCAAACATGTCATCGAACATCCGGCGATGATGTTCGCGCAATGATGGGCGAGGCGCAGCGCCAGTCGACCCTGACCTGTCCGCATTGCGCGCGCGCCGAAACGCTCAAAATGCCGCTGGACGCCTGCGTCGTCGCGCATGTCTGCGTCTCCTGCGGCGCGCGGCTGACGCCAAGGAAAGGCGACTGCTGCGTCTTCTGCTCCTATGGCGACGTTCCCTGTCCGCCTGTGCAGGGAAGCGCCGATTGTTGCGGCGGGCCGATGGACGAGGGGGGCTAATCGCGGCATATGCCTTGCCTGGAACAACTCTAAAAAGGCAGGGAGCGGGCGCGTGGGAACGGAAGCTGACATTCTGAAGGCGCTGGAAGGGCTCTACGGGCCCGGCGGGACGCCGCTCGCGCATGCCGTGAGCGGAATCAATCTGTCGGGCGCCAAGGTCTTTGTCTCGCTCTCGGGCGATCCGGGCCAGGCGCAGGCCTGGGAGTCCGCCCGTATCGCCGCCGAGCGCGCGATCAAATCGTCGCCGGGGATCGAGCAGGCGGTCGTGACCCTGACCGCCGAACGGGCGCCGCGCGCGGAGCCGCCGCCGCGCGGCCATTCGCATGCGCACGGCGCACCGACGCCTCAGCAAAAAGGCGGCATTCCGGCGCTCGACAAAATCCGTTTCATTATCGCCGTCGCGTCCGGAAAGGGCGGCGTCGGCAAATCGACGACCTCGGCCAATCTGGCGCTCGGCCTCGCCGCGCAGGGCTGGCGGGTCGGCCTGCTCGACGCCGACGTCTATGGCCCCTCGATGCCGCGGCTTTTTGGACTCGCCGAGAAACCGAGGATCGAAGCCGGCAAGCTCGTTCCGCTCGAAGCCTATGGCGTGAAAATCATGTCGATGGGCTTTCTCGTCGACGAGAATATTCCCATGGTCTGGCGCGGTCCGATGGTGTCGCAGGCGATTTCGCAGATGCTCGGCGAAGTCCTCTGGGGGGAACTCGACGCGCTGGTGATCGACATGCCGCCGGGGACCGGCGACGTTCAGCTCACCATCGCGCAGCAGGTCCCGCTCGCCGGCGCGGTGATCGTCTCGACGCCGCAGGATCTGGCGCTGATCGACGCGCGCCGGGCGGTGGCGATGTTCCAGAAGGTCGAGGCGCCGATCCTGGGCGTCATCGAAAACATGAGCTATTTCCTGTGCCCCCATTGCGGCGGGCGCTCGGAAATCTTCGCCCATGGCGGCGCGCGCCATGACGCCGAGCAGATGGGCGTGCCCTTCCTTGGCGAAGCGCCGCTCGACATGAAAATTCGCGAAACCTCGGACGCCGGACGTCCGGTGGTGGCCGCG
Source organism: Alphaproteobacteria bacterium (assembly GCA_016869555.1). Lineage (GTDB taxonomy): Bacteria > Pseudomonadota > Alphaproteobacteria > Rhizobiales > Beijerinckiaceae > Methylocystis. The sequence goes on from VGDY01000187.1 coordinate 4,580, forward strand.
GAGCCCGACAGTCCGCAAGCCGCCGTCTATCTCAATCTCGCCGCCAAAGTGAAGACGCTGCTCGAAACGCGGAAAGCGCGACCCGCGCCGAAGATCGTCGTCGGCTGAAGCGACGCGCACAAAAAAAGACGCGCCTCCAGTTCAGGAGGCGCGCCAGGCGGGCCGATCGCTACCGGCCGTCAGGGAGCGCTATGTCTCAGAAATGACTGGGAATCCAGGAAGTATCGCCTGCATCCCACTTGTAGTTGTAACCGACCGTGAACTGCGTGGCGCGTCCCCAGGCGGTGATTGTGGCGTTTGTATTATAATGCGGAAGCAGATTGATTGAAACTGCGGGAAAGAACGCGCGGCCGACGAAGGGCGCGTTTTCGAAATAGCTGACCGAATTCTTGAAGTCGTAAAGCGCGGCGAAATCGATCGACGAATTCTTGGTCAGCTGATAGCCGAAGCCGCCGGTGACGGCGTGGGCGCCGACAAGAGGCGCCAGCGCCGCAAGCGTCGCGGAACGTTCTCTCATCAGCAAGGTCGAGTAGTGGTAGCCGACGCGCAGCGTCAGCTTTGACGCGGTGCGCCATTCGACGCCGAAAGAGGCGGAGTCGGTGTCGCGCCAATCAAAGCCGGCGCCGCCGGACGAGCCGAACGACCCGTACCAGATGGGAAAACTCGCGTTGCCGGCAGTGGTCGCCGAGTAGAAGATGTGTCTCCAGTCGGCCATCAGCGTGACGTTGGGCAGCAGGTCATAGGCGGCGCCGGCGATCAGGGTCGCCGGAATATCGAAACTGCCTTGGTCCGCGATAAGTCCCCTGTATTTTTCCAGCTTCGACATGAACATCGGCGTCGCGCCGGCGAGGCCAAAGCGCAGTTCATTCGTCGCGCGCCACTCGACGCCGACGCGGAACCCGCCGCCGACCGACCAATCATAGGCCATGTCGGAAAAATTGTACATGTTGGACGAGTAGGGAGAGAGGATTTTCAGCCCACATTCGCCAGATGGCCAGCGATTGTGAGCCTATCTTCACCCGACTGACGGTTTTCGGCAAGCCCATAGCCCCAGCCGGCCAAGTGAGCGGGGCTGGGGGTCGGCGAATGCCGCGCCGAGCG
>VGDY01000188.1 GCA_016869555.1 Alphaproteobacteria bacterium
TTGCAAGGTCGAGACCGATAATGCTAACCTTTTCCATGGATGTCCTCTCCGTTCGTGGGATGCGCAAACATCGCCACCTTGGCACATCGCGATGCCGTCAGGAGGGGGCATCCACTCCATCACTTAAAATCCGCGGGGAGCTGTCCAAACAACCGGAGCCAGCTCTGTTTGCCTGATGAGATAGGAGCGACCAGTCTCACAATATAATATGGAGGCTTAGGGGTAAGCTATAAAACCCGCGTTCGCTGGATGACGATCTAGTACTTGCAGGCCTATGAAGATGTGGCGCGCAGCGGAATAAACCCCTTGCTCCACTATGTTCGCACGGGGTTCGAGGATCGGGGCGCGAGACGGTTCCACGAGACGCGCAGACGGCCGAATGGCTTGATATGGCGGAGGCCAACCTTTCCCGTCCAACAACGATTCGTGACTTCGTTCGGGACTATAAAATAACCTTGCGCTCGCGGCTTTTCGATTCTGAATATTATTGCGAGCAATATAGTTTAAAAAAGAAGATCCCATTGACAGGCTCGCCGAATGCAACGCCGCCGTCGCGCTCGCCATCCAGCGCATGAACGAGCGGCCTATGCGCAAACTCGGCGTCAGTCGCCGCGAGCTGTTCGAGAAGATCGAGCGCGACGCCCTCAACTCCTTGCCGGAGGAGTTCGCCGAATGGAAACGCGCGCGCGTCAATCTCGATTATCACATCGAGATCCACGAGCACCTCTACTCGGTTCCACACGCGCTGATCCGCGCCGAAGTCGACGTGCGGGTCACCCTCACGCACGATCGAGATATTCCATCGCGGCCAGCGCGTCGGCACCCATCAGCGCCGCTACGGTGGGCGCAAGCTTGGCGCGGACCCTGACCACATGCCGAGTTCACACCGGCGTTTCGCCGAGTGGACGCCGGATCGGTTCCGCCGCTGGGCCGGAAAGATCGGGCCGAACACCGAAGGACTGATCACCGCGGTGCTCGCCAGCCGGCCGCATCCCGAACAGGGCTTCCGCACCTGCCTTGGAATCCTGCGCCTGTATCGCGGCGTCGATCCGGCGCACGCCGAAGCGGTCTCGGCCCGCGCCCTCGAAATCGGCGCGCTCACATGCAAGAGCGTCGCCTGGCTCCTCGCCCAAAAGCGCGACAAATCCGCTCCCAAGGACAGCGGCCAAACGACGCTTTTCGACCACGCCAATCTGCGGGGCCCCAGCTACTGCCATTGAGAGGAAATCCCCATGCTCGCTCATCCGACACTCGAACAATTGCACGCGCTCGGGCGCGCGATCTTCTCGGAATCATCGAGGATCGCTACGACGCCGGCTCTCTCATGATCACCAGCCAGATCCCGATCGACCGCTGGCACGACATGATCAGCGTGCCGACGCTCGCCGACGCGATCCTCGATCGGGTGATCCACAACGCCTATCGGATCGATCTCCTCGGCGAGAGTTTGCGCAAGCGACGTTCATCATCATGAAATCGATGCTCTCTTGACCAATCCGGTCAACCGAAACATCATCGTCTACGATCTGCGGATGCAAGCCGCCGGTGGCCGACATCAAATCGGAACGCCGGCCGGCGTCAGATCGGAATAGGTGGCTGGCTTCAGATTGGAATGCATGGCCGGCTTCGTCGGAATCTGCAAGCAGCTCAGGAAATCGCTTGACGAAGAGAACCCTGATCAGCGAAAATTCCCAATTTGAAAATATTATAGAAATTTTCTATAAGTATTCGCCAGTTGCCTAAAATTCGCCAATGCTGTAGGACGATTTCAAATCGACACTGTTGTGTTGCAGGAGGCAGGCAGCTGTTCGACGCGGCCGGCCAGAGTGCCTTTACGCGAAGCGCCGGCTCTCCCTTCCTAGCCGATGCGGCCTCGAATGGAGACGCGGCGCGACGAAACTTGTGATGCGACGCCTGTGAAGCACTTCCAGGCTCACCAAGACATAGGTGTGCGCAATTATGACCCGCGCTGCAGAGGCTCCCGCGACCAGTCCACATCCCCTGTTTGATCTGCAGTATTACCGGGAGGCGAATCCCGATCTGCCCGAGGGTGGCGCGACATTCGGGCATTATTTGTCCGAAGGGTGGCGTAAGTTATGTTCGCCGCATCCCCTGTTTTCGGTAGAATTTTACTTGTCCAACCGGCCGGACGTCAGGTCTGCCGGCGTCGAGCCACTGGGACACTTCATTACCCGCGGCTGGAAAGAGGGGGCCAATCCTCACCCCTTGTTCAACGTCGACTTCTATTTGACCCAGGTTCCAGATCTCAACGGGCTCGATCCGCTGACGCATTACATCATGGTCGGGCGCTCGATGGGTCTCGAGCCGAACGACGGCTCCTTCAAACGGTTGCCGATCGTCCACGGTGAGAAGCGCGTCATCATAATCGATTCGGTCTATCCAGCGCCCGATAGGGACGCAGGTTCCGTGTTTGTCATCAATTTCATCCGCATTTTTCAGTCGCTCGGTTACGCCGTCTATTTCGCCGCCACCGCGTCATTCGATCCCTATGCTCTGGATGCCGTGTCCGTGCTGGCGCGTAAAAAACTCGCTGCGCTTGACGTGACCATCGTCGACAGTGAATATAGCGTTTCGCTCCATGAGTTCGTTCGTCTCAATGGCGGCCATTTCCAGATCGCTTTTCTCTCGCGCGTTTATTGCGGCGGCGAGTTCTACGAGCACTTCAAGGCCCATGCGGCGCAAACCAAGCTGATCTTCAGCACCGTGGATCTTCATCATATTCGCGAACGTCGCGAAGGCTCTCTCAACGGCGACCTCGCGACGATCAACGCTTCGTACTGGACGGAAGAGCGAGAAATCTATCTTGCGCGTCTGTGCGACGCGACGATTGTCGTTTCCCGCGACGAAGTCGAGACCCTTTCCCGGATCGCGCCCGGCGCCAACATTTACATGGTTCCGCTGATAAACGAGGTTCCCGGCCGGACCCGGGATTTTTCCGAGCGACGCGATATCGGTTTCATCGGCGGGTACAGGCACAAGCCGAATATCGACGCCGTACACTATTTCCTCGACGAAATCTGGCCTCTCGTGCGCGCCGAGCTGCGCGACGCTCGGTTTCGCGTCATCGGCGCCGACCTGCCCGAGGATATCTCCAGTCGGACGGACGAGGGCGTCGAGATGGTGGGTTACGTTCCTGACATCGGCGCTATTTTGGAACAGCTGCGTCTGACGGTAGCGCCCCTGCGTTATGGTGCCGGGGCGAAAGGAAAGGTCGTGTCCAGCCTTTGCTACGGCGTTCCATGCGTCGGCACGCCGATCGCGGCGGAGGGAATGGGCCTCAACGAATCCTCTGGCGCACTGGTTGCTTCCGCACCGGTCGAGTTCGCGCGTCGCATCGTCGAAATATATCATGACCGCGCGCGGTGGGAGGCCATGTCGCAGGGAGGCGTCGAAAAGATGCGGCGCGATTACTCGCTCGACACTGGCGTCACCCTGATCAAGCACATATGCGACGAGATTCTTCCGAACTCGGTCTCAGAGTGAGCAGCGATGATCGTTTTCACAATATGTTCGCGTAACTTCACTGGCTACGCCGAGGTTCTCAGAAGCTCCCTTGCCGAGCATTATCCGGACTTGCGTTTTCATCTCGTTCTTTGCGACGAGATAGGCGATTTCGACACCGCTTCGCTGCCTTTCCCCGTCATTGAGATGACACGCCTGGGCATTCCCGATCTCGAGGAGATGCAACATCGATACAACATCACCGAACTGAACACGGCGTTAAAGCCGTTCGCGTTCATGTATCTCTTCGAAAAGTTTCCAGGTCAGCCAGTTGTCTACATCGACCCGGACATCATGGCGTTGAGCCGCTTCGAGGAGCTGGATGCGCTGTTCGCCGAGGGGGCCGATTGCGTCTTGACGCCGCATATCACCGAGTCCGCGGAATTCGCCGAGCTGCATGATCAGAAGTTCATGATGTACGGCGTCTATAATTTAGGGTTCTGCGCCTTGCGCGACACGCCGGAAACGCGCCGTGTCGTGGCCTGGTGGCAAAGACGGCTGCGCAGGGACTGCGTGATCGATCTCCAACGCGGCATTTTCGTCGACCAGAAATGGGCCGATCTCCTGCCGGCATTTATCCAAAATACGCGAATTTTGCGGCATCCTGGCTACAATATCGCCTATTGGAACTTAGCGCAGCGGCGACTGTCCTACGACGGGAAGCACTGGCTCGCGAACGGCTTTCCGATCCGCTTTTTCCATTTCAGCGGCAACAAGATCGAGGACCGCAACGTCTTTACCCGGCACATCGGGTCTTTCACGCCGGCGAACACACCGCTGCTCGCCAGGCTGCTCGACGAGTATCGAGAGCGCGTTTTCCGAAGCGGGCACGCCTATTACTCGAGCATCAATTATGCGTTCAATTGGGTAGGAATCTCCCAGAAGAACGAGCACACCCCGAAAGAAGTCGCGATGGGGCGCGGTGACGCCTCCACCAGGCCGCATCTGGCGATCCTGCGCTCGACGTCCATGGAGGCGTTCATCGCCAGTCACGAAAACAACAGCGAGAACGCACGCCGACGAACGGAAATCGAGCTCGCCACGCTGCCCATGGAGAACAAGCCGTTTATGCTCGACGGTTATTGCGTCATCTGCGATGGCGAACGCAGCTTTATGACAAGCCAGATGTACTCGAGCCAGACCTTGCCGGACGGGCGCGCCGTTCCCAATTGGCGGGAGCATCTCAGTTGCATGGATTGTGGGACGATAAACCGCTACCGCGGATCCCTGCATATTTTGCAGCAGGAGTTCGCGCCTCCCGCGGATGCGCGCGTCTATGTCACGGAGCGGGTGACTCCCTTCTATGGAATTCTTGCCCAGAGATGGCCACGTATCGTGGGAAGCGAATTTTTTTCGCCCGATGTCGAGCCGGGGACGATCCGCAATGGCGTCCAGCATGAGGATATCCAGAATCTGTCTTACGCAGATCAATCCTTCGATTTGGTTCTGAGTTTTGACGTGCTCGAACATGTGCCTTACGCCGACCGCGCATTTAAGGAAACGTTCCGCTGTCTGGCACCGGGCGGACGCCTGCTCTTCACGGCGCCCTTCTCGTTCGATCACGCCGAGGATGTCACCCGTTGCATCATGCACGCAGACGGCTCGATCGAGCACTTCATGGAGCCGGAAATTCACGGAAATCCGGTCGATCCCGAAGGCGGTGCACTCTGCTTCAGATATTTCGGCTGGTCCGTCCTGCGTCAGTTGCGCGAAGCAGGGTTCGAAGACGCGATGGCGATCACCTTTTGGTCGCAGCGAATGTTGCATTTCGGCGGGATTCAATCGGTCATCACCGCGCGCCGCCCGATGGGCGATGGCTTGTCGTAAGGTCGCCGGGCCCGAAAAACGTCAGTCGTTCCGGTTCGGCGCGAGCGCTGTTTTTTTCCTTGGATTGCCGAGGATATGCGGCGGTAGAACGCGCAGATATGCTAGTCTGTAGCGCGCAAGATAGGCGAGCACCTGCTCGGGACCGCCGAAAGGCGGCTTGGCGTAGACGATCCAATCCGTCTTGCGCAGCGCAACGATGCGCTCGGCGAAAACGCGCGGGTCGCAAAGCGGCGC
>VGDY01000189.1 GCA_016869555.1 Alphaproteobacteria bacterium
TCAAGCGGGACATCCCCGGATTTCTGGGTATCGGAGCGGCGTCGCCAATGTCGGGCAGGCCGGCGTCGTCGGCGGCGGACAGTTCGGCTATAATTTCCAGGTCACTCCGAACGTCGTGCTCGGCGTCGAAACCGATATTCAGGGAAGCAGCATATCGGGGAACGGGGCGAGTTACGGTCTCGCTGGCGGCTCGGGAAATACGGGCGACCCTCATGAAAACTTCCTGCACCTGCAGAGCGGCGTCGTGAACGTCTCCTCAGGACTCGGCTGGATCGGCACGGTCAGAGGCCGCGTTGGCTTTTTGGCGAATCCGTCAATCCTGCTCTATGCCACCGGCGGTTTCGCTTATGGCGAGACATACGCGAGCGTCCTCACAAACGGGTACCACTGGCACCCCGGACACGAGACAGCGCACCCCGATAATCCGGTCGTTCCTACGTGGGCTTCGTTCAACGCCATCAGCGTCGGTTGGACCGTTGGCGGCGGCGCCGAATGGATGTTCTGGGAGAACTTGAGCGCGAAAGTCGAGGCGCTTTACTACGACTTGGGCTCTCAGTCTGCGCGCGGCCAGTTCAGCCCGGTAATTAATCCGGCCGCCCCGAATTCGATCGCCATCATCAATGGAGCGACGACGAAATTCGATTATCAGGGCGTCATTGCCCGACTGGGCGTCAACTACCACTTCAACTTCGGCGCAGTTCCGTAATTGCGAAATGCTGTACGGATTAAACAGAGGGCGATGATCGGCCGAGGCGGGCCCGCCGCAATATGTCAGCTCCGAGGCGCGGCCGATCTCACCCGCTTGGCTGTGGCCGTCGACCGAGCAGATCCTTGATCCGTCCGGTCAATCTCTCGCGCACGTCGCGATAGGCGTCGAGGATCGCTTCGCGCGATCCCTGCGCGGCGGTCGCGTCCGGCATTGGCCAATAGATGACGTCGACGGCCATGGTGCGAGTGAACTCCAGCGCCTTGTGATGCGCCTCGGGCGACAGCGTCACGATCAGATCGAAGTTGGAATCTTCGAGATCTTCGAACATGTGCGGCTTGTGGGTTGAAATGTCGACGCCGATCTCCTCCATCGCCGCGATCGCGAAAGGGTCCGGCGCGCCGCGCTTCAGTCCCGCCGAGGCGAAATAGATTTCGCGGCCGAAATAATGTTTTGCGATCGCCTCGGCCATGGGCGATCGAACGGTGTTCAGCGTGCAGGCGAAGAGGATCGACTGGGGCCGCGTCACGTCGCCGACTGCCGGTCCCGCTCGATGAAGGCGGCGAGCTCCTTGGTCTGATTGCTGAACAATTGCAGCTCGCCGATGTCGAGCGGTTCCTTCAGGCGCTGCATCAGCAGCATATCTCCGGCTTCGGAGAAGGCCGGCGCCAGGCCGCAAAAGAAAAATCCCAGGGCGCGCGCAGCCTCAACCAGTAGCGGCAGCCCGGGATCGCCGACATGGGCGGACAGCTGCACGGCGCGCGCGCCCAGGCTGTCGACGTCGCTGATCGCCTGGGCCAGTTCGACAGGCGCGTTCGATCCGATCGTCTCGAAGCGAATCCGGCCATAGCCTCCCTCGTTGACCGCGATGCGCGTCATCGATCGCGTTTCCTTCGGCGTCTTGCCTTCGCGACGGGATACGCCGACGCCGAGACTGGCGTATGTCGCCGAGATGACGTCGCGATAGTCGTGCGGCGCGACGATCTCGCATGCGCGCGAGGGCTGCAGGAAGCGGAAGGTCAGGAGAAAGCTCTGGCGCTGCCCCGCGGTCGGCACGGGCAGGTCTTTCGAATGCAGCGTCTCTGGCGCCGCGCCGAGCAGGATGGCGGTCGTCGGCATGCCGGCGCGCTCGTCGTTGCGCTGCGAGAATGTGTGCGTCGTGACGGGCTCGGCGTAGATTCCGACGAGCCCGAGTCTGACGGCCTCATCGGTCAGCCGTTCGGTCATGCGCTCCAGCAGGTGACGTCCGCGGTAGGAGGGCAGCACCACCGCTTCGCCGCGTTCGGCGACCATGGCGCCGGGCTCGCGCTCCAGCGCAACGTGACCGATTACTTCGCCGCGCGCATCGCGGCTCACCATCGGGATCAGTTCGCCGCTTTCGACCTTCCGCCAGTAGCGGTGCGGCGAGAAGACTTCGCGATGAATGTAATTATGTCCGTAGACGGCGAGGAAGCAGCGCGCGATCCCCGCCGAGTCGCTCTGCCGAGGGGCGTCGATCTCAACCGCTTCCGTCGGCGCCGCGGCTTCGGCGAGCGGCTCCTCTACTTCGGCCGCTTGGCGGGACGCGTCGACGCTGCGATGGAGCACGATCTCCCAGCCGTCGACGCCCCGCTCCCGGTAGGAAACGCCGGCGTCCCGCCGCAGCTGCGCGCCAAGCGAGGGAAGAATTGCCGAAAACCGGGAATGGCCGCTCAGCAGAATTCGCGCGCGCACTTCGCGTTTCTCTGACGACAGCAGCACGGAAGCGCGTTCCGGACCTGTGCTCGACTGGCAGAGAATTTTCCAAATTTGTTCTGCGTCGGCGGCGATCAGGCTCGCGGTCGCCGCCGGGACCCCTTCGACGAGCGAGGCTTCGCGCACGAAGGCGCGAAGCAGTTCGCCGCCTTGCGATTCCATCGACAGCCGCAGCTCGGCGAAGCGATCCGAATGATTTTTTCCCATGCGAAGCATTCCAGTGCAACACGATCGAGCGCCGCGACGAGTGACTCTGCAGCATTGGCGCCAAGCGTTGACGTCACCCTTTCCAGTGCAGCGCCGTGATCAGCGTGAAGATGCGGCGCGCCGTGTCCTGATCCGTGTCGACCTTGCCTTTCAGGCGTTCGAGGAGAAGCTGCGCGCCCTCGTTGTGGAGTCCGCGACGGCCCATGTCGATCGCTTCGATCCTGCTCGGCGTCGCATGGCGGATCGCCGCATAATAGTTTTCGCAGATCATGAAGTAATCTTTGAGAATGCGTCTGAACGGCGTCAGCGAAAGTATATGGGTGACGAGACAGGCGCCCTCGGCGTCGCAGATTTTGAAAACGAGTTTCGCGTCGGCGAGAGAAATCAGCAGCGCGTAAGGCCCGCCGTCATGGCCGATCAGCGAGAAGCTGTTCTCCTCGATGAGATCGTAAATCGCGATGGCGCGCTCATGCTCCTGATCCGCCGAACCGCGGCCGATCGAATTTTCGTCGAGCGTGACGGAAATCAGCCGCTTCGACTCGCTTAATTCCACGCTTCACGCCCCAAGCTGATTGAGGCGAATCGACACCGAACGCGCATGGGCCTGTAAGCCTTCGGCCTCGCCGAGCGTCACCGCGGCGCCGCCGATGGCGCGCAGCGAGTCCGCATCGCATTTCAGGATCGAGGTGCGCTTGACGAAGTCGAGCACGCTCAGGCCCGACGAGAACCGCGCCGAGCGCGCCGTCGGCAGCACATGATTCGAGCCGCCGACATAATCGCCCACCGCCTCGGGCGTGTAAGCGCCGATGAAAATCGCGCCGGCGTTCGAGATTCGCTCCGCCAGCGCCTCGGCGTCTTCGCTGATGATTTCGAGATGTTCGGCGGCGATGCGGTCGGCGAGCGGGATGGCGTCGGCAAGCCGCGTCACGACGATCGTCGCGCCATAGTCGCGCCAGGAGGCGCCGGCGATCTCCTTGCGCGACAGCGTCGAGAGATGTCGCTCGACCGCGGCGACGACCGCGTCGGCAAGCGCGGAATCGTCGGTGATGAGGATCGACTGCGCGGATTCGTCATGCTCCGCCTGCGCGAGCAGATCGGCCGCGATCCAATCGGGATTGGCGGAGGCGTCGGCGAGGATCAGCACTTCAGACGGCCCGGCGATCATGTCGATGCCGACCTGGCCGAACACCCGGCGCTTGGCCGCCGCCACATAGGCGTTGCCCGGCCCGACGATTTTGGCCACGGGCGCCATCGTCGTCGTGCCATAGGCGAGCGCCGCGACCGCCTGCGCGCCGCCGACGCGGTAAATCTCGTCAATCCCCGAGCGCTTCGCGGCCGCGAGCACCAGCGGCTCGACATGGCCGCCCGGCGTCGGAACGACCATGACGATGCGCTTCACGCCGGCGACCTTCGCCGGCACGACATTCATCAGAACCGAAGACGGATAGGCGGCGGTGCCGCCGGGCACATAGAGTCCCACCGAGTCGAGCGGCGTCCAGCGCCAGCCGAGTTCGACGCCGGCGGCGTCGCGAAAGCGCAAATCCTGCGGCTTCTGCCGCTCATGAAAGGCGGTAATGCGTTCCAGCGCCAGATCGAGCGCCGCAAGCTGTTCTGGGGAACATTTGGCTTCCGCCGCGGCGACTTCTTCGCGCGAGACGGCGATGCCGGTTTTTTCGAGGTCGATGCGGTCGAAGCGCTTGGAATAGTCGACGAGCGCCGCGTCCCCGCGCGCGACGACATCCTCGATGATTCCGCGCACGGTTTCGTCAACATCCTGCGACGCCTCGCGCTTCATGGCTAGCAGCGACGCGAAACGTTCTTCGAAATCGGGCGCCGCGGCGTCCAAACGCAGGGTCATGATCCTCTCCAGCCGGAAGTCCGGCTGTCATGGCCCTCGGGGAGCGCCCTCGTCAAGTTCGCCGCCGAGTTCGCCGCCAAGATCATGAGCGGGGCGGGCGCCGACCTTCCAGCGCGGGCCCACGTCGCAAAGCTGCGCCTCGACGCATTCGACATCGAGCGCGATCGAGGCGCCGCCGGCGAAATAGAGCCTTACGACGCCGGACGGCGGCTCGGCGCCGGGCTCGAAAGTGACGGCGAGCAGTTCGAGAATGGCGTCCGGCCGCTCACGCGAGACATTTTGACAGCGCACGCGCTGCACGCCTTCGAAATGCAGACCGCAGCGGCAGCGCTCCAGACGCCCGTCAAGCTCGGCGGCCCAGTCGAAGCGGGAGCCGACCATAGCAAACCGGCGCTTGTCGGGAAGAAAGGCGATGTCGCCGACGCGCACCAGAGCGTCCTGGAGATGCGCCGAAAGCAGCGAAAGATCGTCGCCGTCGAGCGCATGCAGGCGCAAGGCGCGTTTTTCACAAGGCCGGCTGGGCGGTTCCATGTCCTCTCCTCCTTCGCCCGATATGGCGAAGGACGTGGGTGGACGCAAGGCTGTGCCGGCGAGAAGGGCGTATCCCTCTCGGTCCCGATCAACTCACGCGCATAATGGAGGGATAGGCCCCCACCCAAGCCCTCCCGCGCTTCGCGGGAGAGGGAGCGAGACTCGGCGCTTCATCGAGTTTCCCGCAATGCGGTTCGTTGGCGTCCCCTCTCCCGCGAAGCGCAGGGCTGTCCGGGGAAAGTCATGGCCATTTGATTTCGATCTGTCGAGCTGAGACGAGCCGTCGGCGGGCCGGGTATTTGGGCGGCGGCTTTTCGATTGCATCGATGGGCCGTCGCTCGAAAGC
>VGDY01000190.1 GCA_016869555.1 Alphaproteobacteria bacterium
AAATCGTGGAATCCGTCTCGCCCCGCGCTATCGATAGTGATCGACGCCGACGGCGGAGCGGGCCATCTATGCGGGGATTGGCTCAAGACGGTTTGCCGTCCCTCCGCCGCGCGATCATCGAACCGCGCGCTCTCGAATGGCGCGCAATCGGACAGGAGGCCACGATCCATGATGGAGGAGCAATCTTCACCCGGCATAAGCCCGCGCGCCGACTGGCGCGATCCAAAAGGTTACGAGCCACTCATACCGCTCGATCGCTCCGGCTGGGCGACTGAGTTTCTTAAACGCAATTCCGCCTTCGTCGCGGCCCTACGATTGACGCGCGATCGGCAACCGGCGACGCCCATGACAGCAAAAACCCAATCCATCTCTGCCAGCATCCGTTTTGCCGACGCCGTCGGCGTCTGCGCGCTCGAACAATGGGGCGTGCTCTTTCGCCGAAGCATCCGGCTCGTCGATCGTCTGGTCTCCCGTCTGCAATCCATTCGTGTTGTGCGCACAGGCGGAGCCAATAGCGCCCGATCACCCGGACGCTTTCGACCTCTGGCGTTTTGAGCATTTGGCGGCGGCGCTACGCTGTGACGACGGCGAACATATTCTTTTCAGCGACGGCGCGCGCCATTTGCAGCTCGCCATTATCGCCGGCAGTGTCCTCGATGGACCAGTGCGCCTGCGTTATTCGCTCGCTGGCTTTCGGGGCGTCGAGGCGAAGGCGCTCACGCTCAATCGTCTCTGCCATCTGCGCCGACGCCACGCCTTCGCCAAGAGCCTTTATCCACCTGAAACGCGCGCGCCACGCTACGCGATGATGCTGCGCGCCTGGGACGGCGCGAAGGCCGGCGCCAGCCAGCGCGAGATCGCTGTTGCGCTTTTCGGCGAGACAGCCGTGCGCCGCGACTGGGAGGCGGGCTTTCTGCGCACGCGCGTGCAGCGGCTCATTCGGGGCGCGCAAGCGTTGATCGGCGGCGGCTATCGGCGGCTTCTTCGCTGAGCGCCTGTGCGTCCGGGGAATATTGGCTCGGGCGGAGATACTGCGGAGAGCAAGAGTGTCATGCGGGTTCCGCGACGGGCTCAGGAGGCGAAAGAAAGTTTCGCCGGCCCGTCGCGGAGACCTGGCCCATGACCGAGAACCGAGCCGACATCTATGCCCGCGTCACGAACGAGATCGTCGCGGCGATCGAGTCCGGCGCGGCGGAATGGAGAATGCCGTGGCGTCACGACGGCTCGTCCGTCGCGCGCCCCGTGAATGTCGCTTCCGGCAAGCCCTATCGCGGGATCAACACGTTCGCGCTCTGGATCGCCGCCCACGCGAGAGGTTATGGCGGCGGCGTGTGGGCGACCTATCGCCAGTGGGCGGAGCGCGGCGCTCAGGTGCGCAAGGGCGAGAAGGCTGCGACCGTCGTGTTCTGGAAACAGATCCGCGGCCGGATGGAGGCGTCGGATGGCGAAATCGACGTCTTCGATGCGGATGGCCACGGTCCTCGCTTCGTCGCGCGCGGTTATGCGGTGTTCAACCGCGCGCAGGTGGACGGCTTCGAGGAGCCAGATGCGCCGCGCATTCCCGACAGCGAACGCGTCGCCCATGCGGAATCCTTCTTTGCCGCGCTCGGCGTTCCCGTCACCTATGGCGCAAGCGGCGCCTGGTACAGGGTGAGCGAAGACCGCATCTATATGCCAGACTTCGGGCGCTTCGCGGATGCGACGGGATTTTATTCGACCCTTGCGCACGAATGCGCCCACGCAATGGGCGCGAGGCATCGGCTCGACCGGGGTTTCTCCAAGCGCTTCACGAAGCAGGCGGTCGCGGCGGAAGAACTCGTCGCCGAATTGACGGCGGCGATGGTCCTCGCCGATCTCGGCCTCGCCGCGCATCCTCGCGCCGATCACGCCGCCTATCTCGCGTCCTGGCTCGACCTGCTCAAGAACGACAAGCGCGCGATCTTTGCCGCCGCTTCGAAGGCGCAGGCCGCCGCCGACTGGATGCACGCGCGGCAACCGCAAAGCGCCGCGCGAGATGAAAAGGAGGCCACCTGATGATTTCTTTCGCCAGGAGAACCGTGGCCGCCGGGATGCTGTTTTTCGCGTTCGTCTCATTCTGGCCCGCGTTGAAGAAGGATCATTCCGGTCTTGCCAAAGTCATCGACGCCGGCGCCATCGAAATCAACGGCGAGCGTCATCACCTCTATGGCCTTCACGCCGTGGAACTCGGGCAGACCTGCCGCCGCCGCGACGGCTCCGCATGGCCATGCGGCAAAGAGGCCGCCAAGGCGCTTGCGAGATTTGTCGACGGGCGAAAGGTCATGTGCGAGCCGCATGGGCGCGATGACCGCGGCCAATATCTGTCGATCTGTTACGCCGAGCGCGACGGCATCAACGCCTGGGTCACCGGCGAGGGTTGGGCTGCGGCCGATCCAGACGCGCCGCGCATGTGGAATTTCGCGAGCGAAGAAAGCATGGCGCGCTTCCTGCGCCGCGGCGTCTGGTCGGCCGAGGTCGCCCGCCGGAAGTGATTGCCAAGATGATGATCATGATCCGTGGACCGATCGCCTACCGAATAGGAATCCATCGCCGCATTCGACTGGGCCGCTCTCGGATTTGAGGGGGCCTTCGATCCCGTGACGAGTCTCCACGGTCGGAAGACTTGGGAACCGGTCAAGGCGCCGTGAAAAGGAAGAGGGACGTTTTGGCCTTCGCGACGGGCTTGAAGGGGAAAGAGGGCTTTCCCCGGCCCGTCGCGGAGAACCGATATGGCGAAGGTTGAAAAGATCGCGCTGTCCCGTTCGCAGGACATTCCGTTCGACAGGCTGGCGTTGAGCGCTCGCAACGTGCGGCGCGTGCAGGCGGGCGTCTCCATCGAGGAGCTGGCCGAGGACATCGCCAGGCGCACCTTGTTGCAGTCCTTGAGTGTGCGGCCGATTCCCGATCGGGAGGGTTTCTATGAAGTGCAGGCCGGCGGCCGGCGCTACCGGGCGCTGGAACTGCTCGTCAAGCAGAAGCGTCTGGCGAAGAACGCGCCCATTCCTTGCGTCATTCGCGAGGATGGTCTTCTCGAAGAGGATTCGCTCGCCGAAAACGTCCAACGCGTCAATCTGCATCCGCTCGACCAATACCGCGCGTTCGAGTCGCTGCGCGAGCATGGCCTCGGCGAAGAGGAGATCGCCGCGCGCTTTTTCGTGACGTCCAACGTCGTGCGCCAGCGCCTCAAGCTCGCTTCCGTCTCGCCGAAACTGCTCGAACTTTACGCGCAAGACGGGATGAGCCTCGAACAGCTCATGTCCTTCACAGTTTCCAACGACCATGACCGGCAGGAACAGGTATGGGAGGCCATTCAACGCGACTGGGGCAAGGAGCCTTATCGCATCAAGAGGCTGCTGACCGAAAGCGCCGTCCGCGCGACCGATAAGCGTGCGCGTTTCGTCGGGCTTGCCGAATATGAAGCGGTAGGCGGCGTCGCGCTGCGCGATCTCTTCGCAAACGACGATGGGGGCTGGCTGCAGAACGCAGCGTTGCTCGACAAGCTGGTGGCGGAGAAGCTCGAACGCGAGACCGAGGCGGTTCGCGCCGAGGGATGGAAATGGGTCGAGGTCGCGGCCGACTTTCCCTATGGCCACACCGCCGGTCTGCGCCGCGTCATGGGCGAGTCGGCGCCGCTCACCGACGAGGAGCGTGCGACGCGCCAGGCGCTGCGCCAGGAAATGGAGGAATTGGAGCAGCGATATATGGAGGACAATGAGGAGGATTTGCCCGCGGAGGTCGACCAGCGTCTCGCCGAAATCGAAGCGGCGCTCGACGCTTTCGAGAACTACCCGATCCATTACGATGCCGGCGACGTCGCCCGCGCCGGCGTCTTCGTCAGCATCGACGGCGACGGAAGGCTCAAGGTCGAGCGCGGCTATGTTCGGCCCGAAGACGAGGCGCAGGCTGGCGAGTCTGGCGCCGACGTCGACGGCGCCGACGAAGGCCTTAGCCCAGCCTTGGGGAAACGCGCTGGCGGCGCCAATTCCGCTTCAGGTGCGAAGCCGGCGTCTGCGGCCGCTTCCGGCGCCGGCGCTGTGGCCGATGCGGAATCCGACGAGGACGCGCTCAAGCCGCTCTCCGAGCGCTTGGCGATGGAGCTTACCGCGCATCGCACGCTCGCCTTGCGCGAGGCGCTGGCGAACGATCCGCAGACGGCGTTCCTCGCCGTCCTCCACGCTTTGGCCCTTCAGAGCTTCTATCACTATGCGACGGACAGTTGCCTCGAGATCACGACGAAAAGCAGCGGCTTCTCCGTGCAGGGGCCGGATCTCAAGGGGTCTCGACCAGCGAAAGCCATTGACGCGCGGCATGAGGATTGGGCGAAGCAATTGCCCGAGGAGCCGAAAGATCTGTGGGAGGCGCTGGTCGGCCTCGACTCCGAAGGCCGCATGACGCTCTTCGCACATTGCGCCTCGCTTTCCGTCAATACGATCCACGAGCCTTGGAATCGCGCGCCCGGCCGCAAGCGCCACGCCGACCAGCTTGCGCAGGCATTGACGCTCGACATGGCGGCCGCCGGTTGGAAGCCGACCGCCGAGAATTATCTCAACCGCGTCCCCAAGACGCGCATTCTCGAAGCGGTGCGAGAAGCCAAGGGCGATGGCGCGGCGGAACTCATCGCGCACCTCAAGAAGTCCGACATGGCGAACGAGGCCGAGCGCCTGCTTTCCGATTCCGCCTGGCTCCCAGAGCTCTTGCGCACGCCGAGCCTCGAATCTCCGCCGCAAGAACATGAACCGGCGCCGCGGGATACGGCGCCCGCCGAGCTTCCTGCCTTCCTCGGCGCCGCCGAATAGCGGCGCTTTTCCCTCGGTCCATTGGCTCCGAGCCCGGCCGCCGCTCGCTTCGATGCGGCGCCGGGCTCAATTTCGTTTTGCGGAGATCAGAACGATGCTCATCCATACACCCTGGGGCGCGGCGGATTATGAAAAGGTCTAGGCCGAGGGCCTCGTCTTCTATGGCGCGCCTTCGCATCGCGGTTTCAAGCTCGACGACGAATGCAACGCCAAGGTCCATCCCCTGTTGCGCGAACGCAGTGGCTGGTACGAGGAAGATAGCGCCTGGTCGAAGGTCGCCTTCACCTTTCCGGAGCTTTTCTTGGAAAAGGACCGGGCCGCCGCGATCGTCACGCTGAAGAACTGGTATCCCGCCGCCTATGAGGCGATTGCCGGCGTGACGCTCGCGCCGGGCGAATCCGTCGTGAAGGACGAGCGCCGCTTCCGTCAGGAGCACGCAGACGACTGGGTCGTGATTTC
>VGDY01000191.1 GCA_016869555.1 Alphaproteobacteria bacterium
GCTCGGCGCGGCATTCGCCGACCCCCAGCCCCGCTCACTTGGCCGGCTGGGGCTATGGGCTTGCCGAAAACCGTCAGTCGGGTGAAGATAGGCTCACAATCGCTGGCCATCTGGCGAATGTGGGTTTGAAGGCGCTTTCCTTCGACCGCAAGGGGCGCGAGACGATTTCGCTCATTCGCGCGATTTTCGCTGAGCCATACGTCAAGATCATGCGCGGACCGACGACGCTCTATGAATGGCCGGCCTTCGCGCGCCGCCCGGGCCCGCCCGCCAATGCGGAGGAGGCCCTGGCGCGATGGCGCTGCGTGCGCTTCGCCGATCTTTCCCGCTCCAACGCCGAAGGGAAGCCGCGCCCGACGCGCTTCGGCATCGCGGCGGACGGCGTCTGGCATTATTTCTGGAGCGAAGATTAGCGCCGTCGCGACAGTCCGGCGCTGGCGCTTGGCCCGGGGATAATCTTGTCGCGCCCTACAAATAGGAGCATGCTTAAGCGCCAAGAGCGTCGGCTCCTCGGACTGTTCCGACCAATTGAATTGGCTATTGGCGGCATTCCGTTCAAGCCAACGGCGCTTTCGACGGTTCACACGCCTATTTGAGCAGCGATCAAAAATCTAAAGGGTGAATTGACATGAGATTGGTAACCGTAAGCTTTTTTCTTGTCGCAGCGATCGGGGCGGTTCTCTTTCTACTGGTTTGGTTTCTGACCAATAATATGGACGCGGCCAAGGGCGTGGCCGCATGCGCGGTCGCGGCTCTGCCGACGGTTTCTTCGGCGCTCGAGAAATCCGAGGCCAAGGAAAGCAGCCTTCCCGACAAGAAAATGGCGATTCGCTCGATCGAAGGATTTTCGATCTCCTTTCCTGCAGTGGTTGCGATCGGCGCCGTAATCGGCGTCGCCATTTTGAACCTGGGATCGTTTTTTGGAGGAGTTCTTGTTGCAGCGGTGAGGGCGCTTGGAACTAACGAAACGATGAGCGCCGCAGAACAGGGCCGCCTATTTCCAATCGTGGGTCTTGCAAATCTTCCCATTTTAGTCGTCGGATCCTATCTCTTGGGAAAATGGGTAAGCTGGCGATGCGCCAAAAAGGGAATACTGGCGGTCGTCCTTATGGCTTTCTTGATCGCAATAATAAATAGGACTTTTGATGCCATAACATTAACCAAAGAGGAATGGCAGGCTCTATTTCACGGGAGCGAGAAGGACTTCACTGGCATGGCGACAGCAATTATCCCGCAGTTTACCATAATTCTAATACCAGGACTTTTTGGATACTGGCGTGGGTGTCGACAGCGTACGAACAAATACATGGATTACTTGCTATCCGCATTGCCTGAGGAAACGCGAAACTCTATCGTCGACTTGGCTTTCGACGAAGTGACGAGAGTCGTCGACGCTCGACGCGCTAAGGCGAAAATGACTGCCGGATAGGCGCCATCCCCGCACGTCAGCGATCGAGGCAAATTCGCCCGCCGTCCTTGCCTCCCTGTCTTCGCCAACAGTGACTGCGTTTAGCCGGCGCGCCGTTCATTGCGATTGCGGGTGGCGGCGGCCTTCTTGGCGGAGGCCGAGCGTTCTGACGCGGGACGCGACGCGGAAGCTTCGCCGCCGAGTTTGCCGCCGTTATGCGCCGCAGGATTGCTTGTCTCAACGCCGCGGCCGAACCCCGATTTCTTGCCGCCGCCATCGTCCTTGTTGACAGTCGCCCAAGCGATGCGCTCGGCTTCTTTTTCGGACGCGCCGCGCCTCTCGTAGCCTTCCTCAATGTGCTCGGCCTTGCGCGTCTGCTTGTCGGTATAGGCCGACTTATCTCCCTGCGGCATGGCTCATCTCCCATTGCGCGCAATTGGGAATGAGCGACTAACCGCGCGCGCGGCCGCAATGTTCCGGGCGTTCGCGCGATCATTGCAAAGGGAGAGTTAGAGCGCGGCCCAGAAGCGCATCGGCGCGCCTTGCGAAGGCGTGACGAGTTCGCCTTCCCACATGACCTTGGCGCCGCGGACGAAGGTCCCGACCGGCCAGCCGACGACTTCCCTGCCGTCATAGGGCGTCCAGCCGACGCGCGAGGCGATCCAGGAATTGCGGATCGTCTCGCGACGCTTCATGTCGACGATGGTGAGATCGGCGTCATAGCCGACCGCCGCCCGCCCCTTGCCGGCGATGCCGAAGAGCCGCGCCGGGCCGGCGCTGGTGAGGTCGACGAAGCGCTGCAGGGTCAATCGGCCGGCATTGACATGATCGAGTAGCAGCGGAACGAGAGTCTGCACGCCGGTCATGCCTGAGGGGCTTTCGGGATAGGGCTTGGCCTTCTCTTCGAGCGTATGCGGCGCATGGTCGGAGCCCAATACGTCGACGACGCCCTGCGCGACGCCGCGCCAGAGCGCTTCGCGATGGCGCGCCTCGCGCACCGGCGGATTCATCTGCGCGAGCGTGCCGATCCGCGCATAGTCGCTCGCGTCCATCGTCAGGTGATGCGGCGTCACTTCGACGCTGGCGATGTCCTTGTTCTGCGCGAGCAGCGCGATTTCTTCTTGCGTCGTCACATGCAGCACATGCACGAGCGCGCCCTTCTCGCGGGCGATGGTCAACAGCCGCCGGGTCGATCGCAGCGCCGTCTCGACGTCGCGCCAGACCGGATGCGACGAGGGGTCGCCCGGAACGCGCAAAGGCTTGCGTGCGTTCAACCGGTCTTCGTCTTCGCTGTGAAAGGCGGCGCGCCGGCGCGTGTGCGACAGCACCTCCGCCACGCCGGCGTCGTCGGCGATCAGCAGCGTGCCGGTCGAAGAGCCCATGAACACTTTGATCCCTGCAGCGCCCGGCAGGCGCTCCAACTCGCCGAGATGACGGGCGTTCTCATGCGTGCCGCCGACCCAGAAGGCGAAATCGCAATGCATCCGTCCCGTCGCCCGAGCCACTTTGTCGGCAAGCTCGGCTTCGCCCGTGGTCAGCGGATTGGTGTTGGGCATGTCGAAGACGCCGACGACTCCGCCGAGAACCGCCCCGCGCGATCCCGATTCAAGGTCTTCCTTGTGCGGGGCGCCGGGCTCGCGGAAATGCACCTGCGAGTCGATGACGCCGGGCAGAATGTGAAGGCCGCGGCAGTCGATCGTCTCCCCCGCCGAGGCGCGGGAGAGATCGCCGATCTCGGCGATCCTGCCGTCGCGAAGGCCGACGTCGCGCACGCCCTCGCCGTCCTGATTGACGAGCGCGCCGCTGGAGAGGATGACATCGAAGACCTGCGGCATTGGGCGGCGCCTCGCTTGCGATATCGTCGCGGGATGGGCTTTGTTGCTAATGCGCCAAAGGGGCGCGAGACTCAAGCAGCCAGCGGCGGAGGCGAAAGAGACGCATGACCAAGGCGATCCTGCTCGGCGATCGGGGAATCATCGAGGTCTCGGGCGAAGACGCAGCGGCGTTCCTGCATAATCTCGTGACCAATGATGTCGCCTCGCTCAAGCCCGGAGAGGCGCGCTTCGCCGCGCTGCTGACGCCTCAGGGCAAGATTCTGTTCGATTTTCTGATCTTCGCGGCGGGCGGCGACCGCTATCTGCTCGATTGTCCGCTCGCCCTTGTCGCCGATCTTCAGAAACGTCTCAACATCTACAAATTGCGTTCGAAACTGACCGTGACGGACCGCAGCGACGCGTTCGAGGCGATCGCCTTCCCGGACGCGCGCGAGCCGCCGCAAGTCGAGGCCGTCGCCATCGCCGCCGATCCGCGCGGCTCGCTCGGCTTCCGCGCTGTCGCGGAAAAGGGCCAGATTCCGACAGGGGACGACCGGAAGGCATATGACGCGCGCCGCATCCAGGCTGGCGTGCCGCTCGGCGGGGTCGATTTCGCCTATGGCGGAACCTTTCCTCACGAAGCCAATATGGATCTGCTGTCGGGAATCGACTTCAAGAAGGGATGTTATGTCGGCCAGGAGGTCGTCTCGCGGATGAAGCACCGCGGACTCGTGCGCAAGCGGGTCGCGAAATATCATGCGCAAGCCGGCGCGCCGGCGCCGGGCGAAGCGATCCGCGCCGGCGGGGTCGAAATCGGCGTCACCGGCTCGCGCCTTGAGGAAGACGGTCTCGCCATGATCCGCCTCGACCGGCTCGACGCCGCCCTGGCGGCGGGCGCGACGCCAGTGGCGGCAGGCGCGGATCTGTCTTTTGAGACGCAAGGCAAGCCGCCGCGATAGGGATGCGACGGGCCGCCCCAAACGAGCGAAGAGGGCGCCCCAGTCACGCCTTCCGGAGCTTGGCCTTCTCGGAGGCTCTCCTGCCGAAGGAATGCGCATACCAGCCCGCGCCCAGAGCGAGCGCGACGACGGTGGCGACCGCGACCGCGACCCAATCGCGGATAAACTCCTCGCCGACCGAGAAGGGGAAACGGGCGTTGTATTCCTTGCGGCCGTCCGGGCTGCGCGCCCGCACCAGAGCGACGTAGTCGCCTTTATTCTTGAAATCATGTTCGAGCTGGATGACCCCTGTCCGGAACTGCGCCGGCGCAAGATAGGCTTCGCTCGGCGCGCCCTCATCGTCCCCTTTGGGATCAGCTTCGACGATGCGGATTTCGACCATCATGTCCCGCAACTCGTCCTGCATCGTGTCGACCACGATGGTCGTCGGTCCGGTTTCGGGAATGTCTTCGCAGAACTGGCTTCTCGACTGAGTCGGCTGATAGAAGCTGAAGGTGATGACGTTCGGCCCCATCTGAGCCGCGCATTCCCGAACCTTCTGAAAAGCCTTGGCGGAATCCCTGCGCACCGCCTGCGCGTTCGCGCCCGCGATCATGCCGATCGCCGCGAGGAGAACCAGCAGCAACCTCATCATCAGCATGTCTCCACTGGCCTTTCGGCGGCGCCGCGTCTCAATATTACAACATGCCGCAACTTTGGGCCTAGCGTCCATCGCCTCCCGCCGCCGAACGCGACGAGAGGCGACGAAATGAGATCGATTCTGGGAATTTTTCGCATTCCTTCCCGCGCCGCGCCGTCGTTCGTCAGGAGGCCGAACGCGACCGCGGCGCGAGCATCTTGAGCCTTACGCGCCCGTCAGAAGTTCGACGCCTTCCTTGCCGATCAGCCTGTGGACGTTGAGCAGCAGCTGCAGCACGACGCCAAACACGCCAAGCGCCATCCAGCCGAAGAACACGAAGCCCCAATGCAGCGGCGCAACGAACAGTTCTTCCATGAACCAGAACGTGTGGCCCCACTCATTCAGGCCGACGTTCGGGATGATCATGAACG
>VGDY01000192.1 GCA_016869555.1 Alphaproteobacteria bacterium
CTTCCGCATCCGCTCGGCGGCGCGTTCGGCGTAGGCCGAAAGATCGCAGCAAAGCCTGCATGGCCCGCGCGCGCCAGCGACGCATGCATCAGGATGTTTGCAGTTTGCGCGCGTCATTGCGCCGCCTCGGGGAAAGGGGAGGGGGAGTTTTCCGGCGGCGGCTCAGCGTCGTCTTTTCTGCGTTTGAAGCTCTTTGGCTGCTTGTCGAAGCCCCAAAGCGCGTCGTCAGCCGTCGCGCCGATCGCCGCCAGCGCATTTTTGAAGAGGAAGTAGGACGATGTCGGAAACTTCCCGGTGACGCGCCAATTGCTGACGGAATTATTGCCGCGGCCGGTGATCCGCGAGACCTCGTCGGACCCGCCCAAGGCGTCGATCACATCCCCTGTCGTCGTGAAATTCTTGTCCATGGCGCTGACTGTAGCCCAAGATCATTGGGATATGCAAGCAAAAAACAATTTGGTTGGAGGCCCAAGCTCATTGGGCCACAGTGCGGAACATGTTCGACATGGCTTCAATCGACAAAACCGGCACGCGTCTCAAGAAGATACGTCAGGCGGCCGGCTATAATGAACAGCCGGCTTTCGCCAAGCTTTTGGGCGTGAGCAAGAACCGATATAATAATTGGGAAGCCGGGGTCGCGCGAATCCCGATCGACATCGCGGGTCGCCTATGCGCGCTCACCGGCGTCACAACCGACTATATTTATTTCGGCGTCCTCTCCGCCGCGCCGCTCGACCTGGCGGTCAAGCTGCGCGGGAAGGAAACAACCGACGCGCGCGTTCCGGGTTGATCGGCGAATAGCCAGTTTTCCAGCAAATCCATGACATCGCTGATGACTTCCTTCGCTTTCTTCTTGTCTGGAGGAAGCTGCGCAACGATCTGCACCGCAAGTCTTTTGGAATTAATCCGCTCGTCACGCGCGTGCCGGCTCTTGCTTTTTTTGCTAAATCCCAACTTTATTGGTTGCAATCCCAAGAAGTTTGGTTTACGGTCCATCCCATAGGCGACGCTTCGCCTGTGGAGATGAGACGATGGTCGAATTCATCATCTACCGAGCTAAGTCCGGAGCCGAGATACGCGCCCGCGTTCTCAAGAACGGCGAACGCTATCGCGGCGGCGCGGTCCGTGCCGAGCCCTTCTTCGAACAGCGTGCGGGCCTCGACGTCGGCCCACGCGTTCTCAAGAACGGCGAACGCTATCGCGGCGGCGCGGTCCGTGCCGAGCCCTTCTTCGAACAGCGTGCGGGCCTCGACGTCGGCCCATTCTATGGCGGCGCCGCGTTTCTCCTGCCGCCCGGCGCGTTTCGCCTCACCGACGCGCGGCGCGGCCGCAAGCCATAGCCGGGGCGTTGCATCGCCAATCCGCCATCGGAGACGGAACATGACAGACCAGCAGTCGCCGCCCGCCAAACTTCCCGCCGCCGACGACGCCGAGTCCGCGCCATGACCGCCCGCGCACAGCTCTGTATCGCCGCGGCGATGGTCCTGGCCTACGCGCTCGACGCTGCGCTGACCAAGCCGCGCATCCGCCATTCATATCTTCTCGCCTCGCGCGACTGCGTGGTTTTCGAAAGGTGCTGGATCAGATGAAACCCTTCGTCACCGCGAACTCCCACCCTCCCCTTGCAAACCGGGTTGCGCAGCAAGGCGGGGCGGGGTGCGACGACGCGCGCGCCTTCGACGCCGCCGTCCGTGACGCCCTCGGCTTCACCCGCGCTTTCTTCCTCATCGAGGCCGGACCCCGCGCGGTGATGCTCGACTGCCGCGCCGCCGTCCCGCGCAGCCCGGCCGAGCGCGACAGACTCGCCGCGCTCCACGCCTGGGCGAGCCGCCGCGCCGAGCGCGAGCCGCATGCGCGACGCCTGAATTATTGAGGGGAAAGATGATGTGCCGGGGCAGTCGGCAGTCGGCAGTCGTTCAACGATCAACCCGCCAATTTTTAAGAAAGCACCGCCAATGACCGAGATGACCGACAAGACCTCCCGCGCCGACAAGCCGCCCTATCCAGACTGCCACGCGCGTTTCAAGGCGCGCTACCTCAACGCGCTGCGCGGACTACTCAACGACACGCGCGAACGGGCGTTCGTTACGCCGAGCGCCGGACTGTTCATCGAGCCGGCCGATCCCGGCTGCTTTCTGATCGCCAGCACCGGCAAGGCGATCGGCGTGATTTACGATGCGTCCGGCTTCGCTAATCGACCGTTTCGCGCGCTTCTGCCGCGCGGCTTCTGTTTTCGCGCGCGGCCGCCAGAACCGCTGCATGTCTTCGCCGAAGGTCCGGCTGAAATCGAGCTGCCAGAATGGGCGCAGCCCGGCGACGTTCACATCACGCCGGTCTGCGCTTTGCTGTTTCCGAAGATGAATCATCCCATTGTCGAGGACGAGCACAACGCGCCGGCGCTGGCCAATGTGATGATCGAAACCGGCAATCATTGGCGGGAGGGTGACTTCCGGCTGTTCGAAAACGCCTATCTGCCCTGGCGCGCGCTGTTTCAGCGCGACGCCGGGCCGCTTGAGCGTCTCCATATCGACCTTGGCTTTCTCGAATTGTTTCGCACGGTTGAGGAAATCACGCCCGACGAGACCTACCGATTCGCGCTCGACTTCGCTGGAGATAGCAAGGGCGTCGTCATTGTCCGCGCCGAATCGGCGCCGGAATTCATCGGCGCAATCAACCCGCAAAAACCCTTCGATGTTCCGCCCCTGCCATCTTGGCTCAGCAGCGCGCCGAGCTTCTAGCCCCCGCATCCCGCCGTTATTTGAGAAAGCATCGCGCATGACCGACGACGGCGAGGCCTGGATATTTGAGGCGAAGACGCGCGTCACGCATGTAAGGCCGATCGTCGCCGAGGCAACGCAATGACCGATCTTCCGATCCCCTTCACGCCGGCGATGATCCTCGCCTTGCTCGACGGTCGGAAGACGCAGACGCGGCGCGTGTTGAAGCCCAAGAAAGGCGTCGCGCTCACCGATTTTGAACTCGGCGAGCCGCATGCGTGGAAAACATCTTCAAACGGCGTCGGAAGATGGATGCGGCTGCCGCGGGACAAGGTTCAAGCGCCGCGCTTTGGCGTCGGCGACCGGCTTTGGGTCCGCGAAGCCTATTTTCAGTTCGGCCATTGGGAGCCCGCGCCAGGCGCGACACGCTGGATGGGACGCCAGAAATGGCGCTTCGTCGCCGATGATGCCAAGATTCGTTTCGACGCGCCGGACGAATTCCGCAAAGGCCGCCACCCAGCCGACCCCGAAACCAAGGCATGGCACAAACGCCTTGGCCGCTTCATGCCGCGCCGCGCGTCCCGCCTCACGCTCATTGTCGAGTCGGTCAGGATTGAACGCCCGCAAGACATCAGTCGAGATGATGCGATTGCCGAGGGATTAGCTTTAGCCTCATCGCATATCGAAGAATTTTGGCGATGGCCGCCGCCTCTTGACGCGCAACTCTGGTTATCGCCAGTCGAAGCCTATCGTTCTCTTTGGGGCGTCATCAACGGCCCCGATTCATGGGCCGCAAACCCATGGGTCGCGGCGATCACCTTCCGGGTCGTCAAGGCCAATATCGACGCTCTCTGCGTCAAAGTGGTGGAAGCCGAAAGACCGACGCCGAGACCTAGTGCGCGCGAGCGGACCAGGAATGAGGCTCATGATCTATAACATGCTTATCCGGTTAACACACACACCCACTAGGGCTAGATGACGCGCACAGAACACTTAGCGGACGGCGTGACCCTACACCTGGGGGATTGCAGAGAGATTCTGCCGACGCTCCCGCGTGTGGATGCCATCGTGACGGACCCTCCATATGGGATTGGTTTCAAATATTCCGGGGACTATGTAGATCACGGCGGGGAGCGGTATCGTGCCCTCATAGAGCCGCTGCGCGGCCTGCCCATCGCACTCCTTCAATACCCGGTCGAAATGATACGCGAGGTCGTGCCCGTCCTGGGGCCGCCTGACGACGTTTTAGCTTGGGTATATCCAAGCAACACTCCGGGCCGAAATTTCCGATTGTGGGGCATTTGGGGTCTCAAAGTTGATCTTTCGGCCGTTAAACAGCCCGCAAGGAACCCCGATAGCAGCAAGGTCAAGAATTTGTTTGTGAATTCTTATACTTGGTGGGAACAGCCGCAAGTCAAAAATGTGAGCGAGGAAAAGACCGACCATCCTTGCCAAATCCCGGTTTCCTCCGTTGACCGCATTATTAGGCTGATAGGCGCACGATCCGTGATTGACCCATTCACCGGGAGCGGAACGACCGGCGTGGCGGCCGTCAAGCTTGGCTGCCGGTTCGATGGCATCGAACGCGAGCCGAAATACTTCGACATCGCCGCGCGGCGCATCAGTGACGCGCTGGCGCGGCCGGACATGTTCATCGCAAAACCCGTGCCACCGGCGCGCACTGAGCGGCCGGTCGGGCTGTTCGACACTAAAGGTAGATAGCCATGATCTATAAGAGCGGCGACGCCGCAACCCTGGCCGGCCTCTCTCAGGTTCGCCTCAATCAGCTGTTCCTGCGCTCCGCCGCAAGCGGCGGCATTCCGCTTGGAAATCTGCGTAGCCCCTCTGGTCAGCAACGACAATACGACCATATCGAAATATCGATATTGTCGCTTGCGGCGTCGGTCGCCGATGGGCCATCTGAAATCGCGGGGCCTCCGATGCGCGACCTGATCGTCGAGCTGGATCAGGTGCGCGACGTGATCGAAGATTTATTCAGCGCCGAAGTGAGCGAACATTGGTCGGTCGAGGAACTCGCCAGCGCCGAACTGACGGCGAAGAAATACGCCGAACGCACCCGCCGCGAAGAACGATCGCAGTTTTGGACCGATCGCGGCGCCGACCAGTGGCTCGCGCTTGTGGTTGCGCGCTTCACGAGGCAAGGCGGAGCTGAATTAGCGGGCCAGTTGACGTTGTATTGGAAGCTTCATGGAAGCCTATTGCAACTCGGCGCCCAGATGGCTGCAATCGAGAGGAAGCTGCACGACGATCCCTATGCAAAGCTCCACCACGTCTTTCTCTTCAATCTTCACGCTGTTGTCGAGGAAGTAGCGCGCCGCGCCGAACAGCATGGAATCGCTTTTCCAGCGCGCCGCCAGAAATATTGAGGGCTGGCAATGCCGTATCGCAACCCCCCCATGGCCAACAGGACTCTTGCAAACGATTCGGTTAGGCGCAGGCTAACTTTTATGTTTAACGGACAAATCGCACCAACCGCATTGGGACTTC
>VGDY01000193.1 GCA_016869555.1 Alphaproteobacteria bacterium
TTGCGCGCGCCGACCCATGCGGTGACCTGGTAGCTCACTGCCGCGCCTCCAGACCCGCCGCGAGACGCGCGCCGATCCAACTTACGACCGGAACTGCCCATGAATTGCCGAGCGCGCGATAGCGTGGGCCGTCAGGGCATTCCTTTCCGGCGCGCTGAATATCCGTCCAGCCGTCTGGAACGCCCTGAAGGCGCTCGCATTCTGTCGGCGTCAGCCGACGCATCGCCCATCGCTCGGCGACATAGGAGCGGCTCGAACCGCCGCTCGCGGCGCGGATGTTTGCAGTGTCGTGAGGGCCTTCGAATTGCGCGCCGCCTTCACGACCGCGAAGGTCAAAGGCGACGGCGACAAGTCCCTGATCGTCTTTGAACCCGCTATGCGCGTCACCTTCACAACGCATCGTCGGCGCAACAACCGGCACGAGCGGCGTTCCACGGCACGGGCCGTCTTCGCTGGCGTCGAATCCTTCCGCGAGCAGCGCATGGGCGATCACCGTCGATAGGTCCGCTTCAGGAAGCGGGCCTTTATAATCTCGCGCGGTCAGCGTGACGGCGGGATCATGCGAGGCAATCACTCTTCCTTCGATTGCATCCTTGCCGCTATAGCCTCCAGCGGTCGCCGCAAGAGAGGCGGCAATTCCTTGCCACGTTTCTCGGCGCTGCGGAGAATTCCCGCGCAGGCATTGGGACTCAAATAATACTTCCGCGGGATCGGCCCCGTTTCCAAAATCGACGACAACGAACACACGCTCGCGTCGTTGGGGAACGCCGAAATATTGAGCGTCGAGAACCCGCCACGCGGCCCGCGCCCGTGGGCCGTCAACCATACCCGCGTTTGGCCATCCTCGCCCTTTAGGACCAGGGACGGCGCGATCATGTCCGACAAGCGCGCCCAGGAAACATCCGAAGGCGTTGTCCTTGGTGTTGAGGGCGCCGGGGACGTTTTCCCAGATGGCGTTTCGGAGTCCATGAGATCGAACAAGTTCATGCGCCAGCACCGCGAAAGCAAGAGTGAGATTGCCGCGCGCGTCATCGAGAGACAGGCGCTTGCCTGCGCTCGAGAATGCCTGACATGGCGTGCCGCCGATCAGCACGTCGACGCGTTTCCCGGAGAGATGCGCCCTCGACGCCGACGACGGATCGATCAATTGCGTGAAATCGCCGAAATTCGGCGGCGCATTGTGCGAAAGCGGTTCTCCGGGCATGTTCGAGCCGTAGCGATGCGCGATGATAGCGGCCGGGAATTTCTCGATCTCGGCGACGCCGGCGCATGTCCCGCCGTGCGGTTCGAGCGCGAGCGACGCGCCTTCGAGGCCGGAGCAGACGGAGAGGAAAGAGAACGTCACTGCCGCGCCTCCATGCCAGCTTGCCGGATAACGCGCCGAGCGATCTGCCTGGCGATCTGCGCGCATTCCGCACGGTCCTTGGGAGAACTGGAAAGCATGAACCACAACGCTTTCCCGCCGTAGGAAAAATCGAACCGCAGGTGCTTTCGACAGGTCACGCGCACGTCAGACGCGCCAATGCATTGGAGATAGTCGAGCGTCTTAGAGACATGCTCGCCAATCTTCCTTGGATTCTCGATTGTAAAATCTGATTTGCGCCGCTTGCTCACTGCCGCGCCTCCATGCCGCAGGCCTTTAGCGCGCGCAAAAGCAGATCGTAACAGCCGCGCCTTGTGCGGTGATGGCCTTCCGCGAGCGCGACAATCAACTCTTCGTCCTCTCCGGCGATGGCGCGATTGATCGCTTCGCCGTCTGACATCACGCCGCCCTTGCGCCAGGCGGCTTTCAGCGCGCCCTTGAATGGCGGGCATTTCGTCATGGCGACCGCATAATCAGCCATTCCGTTCGGATGGAGCTTGATCAGCGCCAGCTCCATCAGGCCGATCACGCGCTTGCGCTCTTCAGAGCCGCCGGGGAGGATTTCGAAGGTCACGCGGAGCATCAGCGCAGCCTCACCACATTAGCCGCGGGCTCTCGCGCCGATGCTGGCGCCGACGCCGAAATTTCATCCGCGAGCGGGATCGGCCATGGCAGCGCGCGCACCGCGCTATCCCTTTCGCCGAGCGACCAAAGCCGGGGCTTGCCGACGTCGGGATGCGGATGAATAGTCGCCAAGGTGCGCGCGATCGTCGCCTCGCGCGACATGTCGTAACCAAGCTTCGGCCCGAGAATGAATTGCCGCTTCAGACCTTCACAGAGCTTGCGGATGAGAGCCGGCGACGCGGTGTCGAGAGACTCCGCGATCGAGCGAAGAGCGGCCGCCGGCAAGCCGAATGGCGCGAGGTAGCGCGCTGTGATCAATTCTCGCTCGCGCTGACCGGGAAGTTCGAGCGTGAGATGGATATCGAAACGGCGCCAGATCGCTTGGTCGATATGCGCGCCATAATTCGTCGCCGCGATGATGAAACCCTTGTGCTGCTCTATGCGTTGCAGAAGCGTGTTGACTTCCTCGTTGCGCTCATCGTCGGAGGCTTGTTCGCCGCGCCGCCGTTGCCGTGACAGCGCATCGAATTCGTCGATGAATAGCACGATCGGATCGTCTTCGTTCGACGCCAGATCGAACATGCGGCCGATGTTCTGACCTGTCTCGCCGACATATTTGGAGATCACGCGCTCCGGTCGCACGGCGACCATCGGCAGACCGAGCCGCGCCGCGAGATGATGCGCCAGCGTCGTTTTGCCGACGCCGGGCTTGCCGTCGAAGATGGCGCGCTTCCGCGCGGTGATGCCGACCGCCGCGAGTTCGGTTTCCGCCCATATCTCTTCGAGCCATTCC
Organism: Alphaproteobacteria bacterium; assembly: GCA_016869555.1. Classification (GTDB taxonomy): domain Bacteria; phylum Pseudomonadota; class Alphaproteobacteria; order Rhizobiales; family Beijerinckiaceae; genus Methylocystis. Next base: position 2,781 of record VGDY01000193.1, read on the forward strand.
TGCAGGGCGGCGCGCACCCCGCGCGCAAGAATCGGCTCTTGCGCTTCCTGCGGCTCGAAAACGTCGCCGAATTCCGATATGTCGTCGCGCGCCATTATTCCGGCCCGAACCCGCCATTGCCGGAGCCTGTCCGCCACCCCTTATCCCAGCGCGGGCGCCGATCATCGCCGAAAGGAAATGGATTGGTGATGATCGGAACATTGTCGCGCGCGGCCTTCACGCCGAGCGCTTCGGCTTCGTCCAGAGAGACGTCGGGAACATCCTGCGGGACGCGGTTGCGTCGCCCTGCAGAAGCTGGGGAGCTGGCTGGCGGCGCGGGGCGTTCGACGACGTCTTGCGCCGTAACCGTCCCGTCCTTGTCGCGCGTGAGTCGCACGGGCGCGCCTCCGGCCTCAATGACGATCGAACCGTTCTCCGGCACGAAATTCTTGAGCGCCTCGATGACGGATTCTCTCGCCGCGATATCGACGCCGATGCGATTCGCGGCGCGAAACAGCGGCGGCTCGACGACCATGCCGAGCGCCGAGAGATACATATCGGCGAGCGCCTGCGCTTCGTGATAATCCGCTGGCTTTTTCGTGCGCACCTTGATGCAGTGCTTCAAAATCTTCGTGTCGAAACCGGCGGCCTTGGCTTCGGCCATCACCAGCTTTTGCTCTTCAGTAATATCCTTCTTTTCGGCTTCGAGCCGCTCATAGCGCTCGACATAGCCCCTGATCCGGTTCACGGCCTGTCCTCCCTGGCGGGGCGGTAGCCGCGATGAGCCGCTTCGGCGAGAAATTCCCGCCTTCCTGGCGGCGGGTCGCCCATCAGCGCGGCGGTGAGATTAAGTGGCCGGCGGACAGGCGCGCTGACTATTAGCGTGACGCGCCATCTGCGCGGCTGATAAATGCGCGCCCGCGGCTCATCGTGTGGATCGCCGCGCCGTGCGTCGGGCATGAGCGGACATTCTTCGCCATCATCGCCGAGACGCTGGATCGGCTCCGCGCCGCTCAGAAGGTCGTCAGCGTTGATGTTCCCGAGCGCGGCGCGCAAATCCTTCAACACGCCGCCAGTGTCGCTCTTTCGCCACCATCTCGAAGCGCGCGCGCCGCTCATGGCGGCGTCGAAACGCTCGTCGGCGCGCTCCCATCCGAAACACCGCGCGATGTCAACCTGCGACGCGGACGGATAGAGGCTGATGAGCGCGTCGATCGCCAAATAGCGCGCACGGCTCGGCGCATCGCCAAAGAGATCGGCGACGGTCTCGCCCATGCGTCTGGCGGCGATATCCGCGGCGAGCGCGAAAGCCTTGACAGGAAGGTCGACGCTCATGCCGGCATTCCCCGCGCTTCGCGATATTTCTTGCGCGCCTCGGCGCGATCCGCCTGAGAGTCGTAAGCGAGCCTGGCGCAATGCGGGCAATAAGGCTTGTCGATCGGGGCGGGCGCGCCGCAAAAGGCGAAATCATCGTCACGCGGATCGCCGAGCGGATAGCGGCAGTCGCCGACTTTCAACTCGAGCAGCGAGAGGCGCCGCGGGCGCCAATCCGCGTTAAATGCGACGACTGCCGCGCCCGACGGCGCGGGCGCAACACCCTTCGCGCGGGAAGGGCGCGGCTTTGGCGCCGGCGACGCACTTGCGAGGCGCTTCGCCATCCTTGCGTCCATCGACGCGCGCCAGGCTGGCGCGCCGCCGCGCATTTCGATACCAAGACGCTTCGCCTTGCTGATCACCATATTGCGCGTGAACTTCCGGCGGAACATCGCCTTGTGAGAGAGGACAAGGCTCCGGAAGCGCTCGACGCCGCGCCTGACGCGCTCACTGCCGCGCTGGACGCGCTGCCTGAGGCCGACGTTGCGCTCGCATCCGCTGAGACTTTATCCGCCGCAACCGCAATGCGGTCCGCTGCGGTGGCCGTCGCGGCGGCGTCAGCCGCGAGACGATCTGCATGAGCAGCGTCAGCGTCGTCTGACGCTTCCAATGCTTTCTGCGTTGCCGTCGCCGCCGCTGCGTGGGCCGCTAGACGATCACCATGCGCCGCATCGGCATCATTTGATGCCTCCAACGCTTTTTGTGTCGCCGTCGTCGCGGAGTCCTGCGCCGCAGTGATTGCGTCTGCGAGAGAGACAGGGACAGGAGCAAGCTCGGCTTCAGCGTTGATATTAAGCTTCACGCCCATTAGCGGATCACTCCATTCAGCACAGGGAAAGCCCCGACGCCAATCCCGCGAAGATCGGTCGGAGCCCGAGGACGAATGATCCGCGCGCTGCTCTGCCTCGCCATGCTCGCCGCGCCCGCGCAGGCCGCACAGCGTTACGCCGCGCCTCGCCAGCATTGGACGCTTATCCCCATCCAACGGGTCATCGGCGCGCGTCCAGCGTGCCGGGGAATGGCATGTCTCGAAAACGGGGCGCGCTATAGGTAACCCGCGCTGCGCGGCTCGCG
>VGDY01000194.1 GCA_016869555.1 Alphaproteobacteria bacterium
CGCCTCAGTGAGCGTTTGGGAGGAGATCAAACGCAAAACAAACGCGAAAGGCGGCAATCCAGCCTCGCCGCAAAACCCCAAACATCAGTCCGACAGGCTGCTAGACGCGACGGCAAGACGAGCCTCGCGGCGCTGGACATCGGGAAGGAAGAGGTTTTCGACCCCCGGAATGTCACGACGCAGGAATCGGCCCTGCTTCTGCACCAGGGCGTCTATCGAAGGATGGTCAGGGATTACCTGAACGGAGAAGCCCCCGCTCTCTCGATTCAGTCGACCGTCGATGCGCCCGCTGGGTCCGGGCTCGGCTCGTCCTCCGCGCTCGTCGTCGCGCTGGTCGAAGCGTTTCGCTCGCATTTCGCGCTTCCCCTCGGCCGCTACGATATCGCCCAACTCGCCTGGCAAATCGAGCGCCTTGATCTCGGCCTCGCGGGCGGGCGCCAGGACCAGTACGCGGCGGCTTTCGGCGGCGTCAACTTCATCGACTTTCTGCCCGACGACAGCGTCATCGTGAACCCTCTGAGGCTGGTGCCCGGCGCGATCGAAGAAATCGAGTCGTCCCTTGTCATCTGCTTCACGGGGCAGTCGCGCAGCTCTCACGACATCATCGTGCAACAGACGCGTGGCGTGACGGTAGCCGACCCGCAGTCGATGGAGGCGATGCATCAGCTCAAAGAAGACGCCCATCGGATGAAGCTGGCCTTCGTGCATGGAGACGTGCTCGGCATGGCGGATGTGCTGAGACGCTCCTGGATCGCCAAACGGAACACCGCCACAGGGGTTTCGAACGCAGCCATCAACCACTTTCAGGAGGTCGCGGCCGGCAGCGGCGCGCTGGCGGGCAAGATATCCGGCGCCGGCGGCGGCGGGTTTATGATGTTTATCGTCAAGCCGGAAAATCGGCAGCGGCTGATCTCCGCCTTGCGCCAGGCCGGCGGCAGCGCGGACTCGGTCGCCTTCACGCATACAGGGAGCGTCACGTGGACAGCAACGATTTGACCTATGTCGAAACATATTTCGCCGAGTCGGTCGCGGTCCTGCAGGCGGCCGAAGGCGACACGCAGTTGAAACGCGCGATCGTGGATATTTCGGACGAAATCGTGAAGAGCTTGCGCGGCGGCGGCAAGGTTCTGTTCGCCGGCAATGGCGGCAGCGCCGCTGATGCTCAGCATATTGCCGGCGAATTCGTGTCGCGGCTCAACTTCGACCGTTCGCCTCTTCCCGGCCTCGCCCTCACGACCGATACTTCGGTGCTGACCGCGATCGGCAACGATTACGGATATGCCGACGTTTTTTCTCGGCAGGTCGGCGGCCTCGGGCGCAAAGGCGACGTTTTCGTCGCGATATCCACCTCCGGGAATTCGCCGAACATTCTCAAGGCGGTCGACGTCGCGCGCGCGATGGGCGTGGTTTCCGTCGGCTTCACCGGCGCGAGCGGCGGAAAGCTTTCTTCTGCCTGCGATCTGTGCCTTCGCGTGCCGTCGAAGTCGACCCCTCTCATTCAGCAGGTGCATATCGTGTCGGCGCATCTGATCTGCGGCCTCGTCGAGAACGCCATGTTCTCAAAAGAGGCCGCGAAGCATAATGGCGTCTGCGCTTGATCCGACAGGCCGTTATCCTTTGCGGAGGACTAGGCACCCGGCTCGGCGGCCTAACCGCGCAGACGCCGAAGCCGCTGTTGCCGGTCGGCGACGCCCCGTTCCTCGATATTCTCGTGGAGGAGGCGGGCCGGCAAGGGTTCGATGACGTCTTGCTCCTCGCTGGCCATCTCTCCGCGCAATTCGAAGACTTCGCCCGCACATCGGCGGCGGCCGCGCGCAGGGGCGTCCGTTTGACGGTGTCAATCGAACCGCATCCCGCAGGCACTGGCGGCGCGATCGGCTTCGCCGCGGCGAAGCTGGCGGAAGCCTTTGTTCTGATGAACGGCGACTCCTGGTTCGACGTCAATCTGCGCGCGCTGGTCGAGGAGGCGGCGCGCGCGCGCGAAGCGGTCATGACGCTCGCCCTCAGGGAAATGGACGACGTCTCGCGATACGGTTCGGTCAGCGTCGAGGGAGGGCGCATCGTCGGATTCCATGAAAAGTCCGGGAAATCCGGCGGCGGTCTCGTCAATGGCGGCGTCTATGTGTGCCGAAAGGAAGCGCTAATCTCTACGATCGCGCGCCTCCCGCAGGAGCCGGACGGAAGCCTGTCCCTGGAGACCGACGTTCTTCCGTCCCTCGTCGAAGCGGGGCGCGCTTTCGGTAAAGCCCATAAGGGCTATTTCATCGACATCGGCATCCCTCATTCCTATGCCGCCGCACAAACCGAAATCCCCGCGCATCTGTCGCGGCCCGCGGTCTTCTTCGACCGGGACGGCGTTCTGAACGCGGACCTCGGCCATGTCGGAACGATCGACCGCTTTCAGTGGATAGACGGCGCCGTCGCCGCGATTCGCGCTTGCAACGACAGGGGCTATTTCGTCTTCGTCGTCACCAATCAGGCTGGCGTGGCGAAGGGCCATTACACTGAGGAGCAGGTCAGCGTCCTGCATGCCCATATGCAGGAAGAACTCGCTAAGGCGGGCGCGCATATCGACGATTTTCGCTATTGCCCCTATCACGTCGACGCGACGGCGCCCGAATATCGCAAGGAATCTTCCTGGCGCAAGCCTGCGCCCGGCATGCTGACCGACGTGCTGGATCATTGGAATGTCGATGTTTCGCGAAGCTTCATGATCGGCGACAAGGAGAGCGACATGGCCGCCGCGTCGGCGGCGGGATTGAACGGCCATTTGTTCCCCGGAGGAAATCTTTCGAACTATCTTGAGTCGGTGCCGGCGTTCAGAAGCGCCCGCTCGATTTGAGCGTGTTCGGCGCCTCCGCGGCAAGCACGATTAAGTGGCGTCGAACGCAGAATGTGATTTTCCCGTTCAGAAGAATTCTTCGAGAGCGCGATCCAACGCTTCAATGTCTACGCGCAAATCAGCATAAGGCAGACCAAGTCGGTGCTCCAAAGTCGGACAAACAATCACCGCATAGTCGTGTCCTGCGAGATCGGCGAGGAACCGATATCCGATGTCGTTTAGGCCTTCCGGCGCGAATTCCAGCATCCTGCAACCTCGCCGCGCCCAAAGCGCGTTGGTGAGACCGGCCCCGTGAACCGAGGCGATGGCGCGGGCGGACGCGAACAGCGAGACCTGCTCAGCGAATGGATAGGCCGCCGGATCAACCACTCGGAAACCCCGCGGTTCGAGCCTCGCAATCACTTCATTTTCATTGACGATGCGCCGATGCGTAGCATGTTGCCGTGTGATGTATAATTTCTCGTTGGACGAAACACGCGTCGAACTGGCGTATTTGGCGACGGCGCGATCATGGAGCTCTTCGAAATAGGCGGGCGACCAGCCGACATGATATGTTCCAAAATCGTATGACGGCCTCAGCGTCTTCAACGGTTCTTCGAAAGTTGCCGTTTGAAAGATCGCATGCTCAAAACGGACGATCGCGTTTCCATTTATCCAATGGCAATCGTCAGGCGAAATGTCGAACAGCGCCAGGGATGGAATTTGAAAATGTTGTGCGAGCGGACCAATGAACCATCTGTTTTTTCTGCTGGACGGGAGGCAACGGTGGACCAGCCACACGCGCCACAGACTGTCCATCAACCAGTGGAAATACTGATATTGATAGCGATGGTAGCAATAATTGATCTCCTCCGACACAACATGCGTCTCGGTCCAAGCTGGATCGACGCGCCATTGCCATTCGGTTGAACGGTCGTTGCGTACGTATTTGGAGAAAAAAAGTTCGCTATGCCACAGTGATTCACTAATAATGCGGGCGTTGTCGCCCTTTCCCGTCAAAATGGCGTGATCCGGCAGAAACGCGACCGCAACCGTCGGTTCCGTGATGCTGTATCTGAAGGTAGCCTCACAGGGCAGTAGAGTCTTGTGTGACGGCGGCGCCTTTCCATCCCGATCGAAACAGGTGGCGCCCTTGCAAAAGTGGTCCGGCAGGCGGATATATTGCCGTGGAAGCTTGTCCCATTGCAATTCGTCCGTAAGCGTCAGAGTTTCGACCTTCTCGCCAAAGCTTGCATGGTTTTCGTTATTGATGAGCGCATCACGGTGGTAGGGGGCAATCCACATTCGATCCTCTTATGGTCGTGCAGTGCGTCAATCAGCTTATGAACATCGCCTTAAACAAAATTGTCGAGTTCGGAGCAAGAGGAAACGAGTCGTCCGCACGTATCCTTTCAACATAGGCTGGTCACGCCCCCATCCCTCCTGAGTGTTCCGCTGTTATTATAATTCTTCTAGAATCGAAATCGGGACAGCCCCTTATCGCGGGCGTCCGTCTCTGATAGAAGCCGGCTCACAGCCACGCGAGGATTTTATGTCAGATCCGTGTCCAATTTGCCGAGCGGCGCTCAATTATTTTACCGTGGTTGACGGATTCGATTATTTTGATTGTTCCGGGTGCGGCTCGATTTTGATCGAACCCGCAATTTTAGCGAGCATCGACGCTGGTCGCCACTTGCGAACCTATGATGAGTCATACTGGAGTGTTGAAATCGAGGCGGCGAGGCATCGCGCATATGGCTCGTCCTTGGCGCGTTTTGCGGAACTGATGCTATATGCACGCAGGCCAGTCCGACGATTTGTAGATATTGCGGCTGGACCTGGACTTCTATTGGATTCGCTTGCCACCTATCTTCCGGCCTCCACGGACCGTTTTTTTGCGGTGGAAATGTTTCCGCCGCCGGAGCACACGACGAATCCCAATTTTTATGTCGGCCCCTTGCGAGAAATAACCGGGACATTCGACGCCGGTGTTTGCATCGAGGCGCTTGAGCATCTCACGCCAACGATGGCCGCTGCGCTCGCTGAAGATATTGCATCAAAATCGGAGCCGGACTCGATTTACTTATTCAACACAGGTATGCCACAGTTCGTTCGCGCATCCGATCCGAGCTACCTCGATCCTCTAACAGGCTGTTGAAAAAGGTCATCGGCGCGCCGTGAGGACGGCCTCGTCGCCGTTATCGTAAGAAAATTCGATTTTGATGGAGCCGTCATTGAGCAGTTCGGCGTCTCCCTCTCC
>VGDY01000195.1 GCA_016869555.1 Alphaproteobacteria bacterium
ATGGCGAACGCCGTCCCATCGAACGAGCATCTTGCTCAAACCGCGAAAGCCGCATAGCATTCAGGCCAGCAACGCCGATTTCCGCTTTTCAACATCAAGCGGGACATCCCCATCGATCGATGCGATTGTGCTTTCATCATCGCGAACCTCATCTGCGACTCGTCCGAGCGCGCCAGAAAAACAAAAAGCCGCTGCCCGAACGTCTGCGCGGCAGACGTTCAGGACAGCGGCGATGCTGGGGGCCCCTCTGTGGACCGTGGCGTCGCGAGCGACGCCTTCGCGATAATGAATGCAATCCGGGCGCCACCTACAGCGAAGCTGTGCGGGGCGATCTCTCGGCTGCGCGCAACTGCCGATTTGGCGGGGCTTCGCCGTGGCGAAGCTGCGCATGCGCGCCGTTTACGAGGAACGATTCGCGTCGCGCGCCATGCTTGAGAGGCTGCAGCGTACGCCGAAAAATATCGCATCCTGCCGCATTCGACGACAATGCGCTTGGATTTGTCGGACGCTGCGGAAGTCCGCTTCGGCGGCTCAAGATCGACGACAGCAACCGCAACGGCGCGCAAGAGAAGTCGACGGAGGCATCCTTCTCGCGTCCTGATCGACGCGCCATAATCCGGCGTCGGTCAAATCGCGCCGCTCGGACAATGCGTATCTTCGCTTATCCAGGAGATAGGAAAACCGGTAAGTCGCCGCTTACGATCGCGCGTTCCTGCGCAAAGCGGCATGCGCGTTGTTCAGATTGGCGTAGGTCTCCGATGTCGCGGCAGGAAACCATAATTTGAACGTCGCGCCGCCGCCGGGCGTGTCTTCGACCCAGATGCGGCCGCCGAGTTTTTCCACCAGCTCCTTGGCGATGGCTAGGCCCAGGCCCGTGCCGGGAGACGCTTCGCTTTTGCGCCAGAAAGGTTCGAAAATCTGCTCGCGATCGCCTGGCGGGACGCCTTCGCCATGGTCGATCACCGCCACGTCGGCGTTCGGCCCAACCTTGACGAATACCGTCCCGCCTTCCGGCTCCGCGCGCAGGGCATTGTCGATCAGATTGGCGAGGACGCTTTCCAATGCTCGGCGTTCCCCCTGCACCAAGACAGATCCATCGTCTCCCTCCAGAGCCAGATGACGTTGCATTTTCACTGCGAGCAGCGCGTGATCGTCGATCATCGACTGGACAATTTCCACCAGATCGACGGTCTCCTCGACGTCGCCGCCCCGCCTGTCGATTCTAGCCGTAGCGAGAAGCTGTTCGACGACATTGCGGATGCGGCCCGCGTCGCGCTGGATATCGTTCTTCAGCCCGGGTTGGTCGGGACCGTCCAGACGTTCCGTCAAAATGGCGATCGGCGTTCGCAATTCATGCGCGGCGTTGGCCAGAAAGCGACGTTGGCGTTCCGCGCCTTCGTCGAGCCGAACCAGCGCGCGATTCATCGCTGTGACGATCTTCATGACCTCGGCCGGAACGCTGGCGAGCGGGAGGCGCTGGTCCAGCGACTCGATGTCGATGCGCTCGGTCTCGCGCGCGACCTGGTTCAAGGGCTCCAGTCCGCGCTTCAAGGCGAGCCATCCGATGCCGCTCACGACGAAAATATCGATGATGAAATACTGCAAATACCCCGTAACCGAATTGTGCATGACGTAAAACACGTCGCTCCAATAAAACCTATGACCGTAACTCGCAATCCGCAGCCGGCCGAAGGGCGTCTGCGTTTCCCAAATGTGACCTCGCTCACCCGCCTCCCCGTCGGCCACGAACGTAAAAATTGTATGCAACATTCGAATCTTGCCTAGGCTTGTAAGTCGCTCGACAAGTTGGGGAGATGAGCCCGGCGCCGGCATATTCGACTTGGCGTGAAACACGGCGACCTGCAGATTTGGCGCTCGCTGCATTTCAGCGCGAAGCGCCGCATTAGGCTCGATGACGACGTCGCCGTTTTGAGGACGTAGCGACTGTATCACGAGATCGGTCGTTCTTCTTTCAGCGAGATCGTTCCAATCCGCGGTCGATCCATGAAGGGTTCCATTGGCTCTAAGCAGCTCGATGGATAAGGCCGTTATGACCGCTCCTATTATTTGAGCGGCCAGAATATACAAGACGAGTCGCAGGGCGAGCGAGGGCGGTCTCTTCACGCGCCGGCCTCGGTTAGCAAATATCCCCGGCCTCGCACCAGATGCACTTCGACGCCGGTTCGGGACTCCGCGAGACGCTTGCGCAAACGCGACACGAGCGTGTCGAGCGCGCCGGGAGATACCGGTCGGCTAAAGCCATAGACCTCCTCGATCAGCTCCGATCTGATCGCGACGCGATTGGCGCGGCGCATGAGCGCCTCCAACAGCGCGAACTCGCGCTTGTGCAGCGGAAACGGCCTACCCTCAATAGACGCCTGCCGCGCATTCGGGTCGAAAGACAGGGCGCCGACGACGATCGGCGGCAATGGCGCGCCGCCGCTGCCCTGACGCAGGCGGGCTCTAATTCTGGCCAGGAATTCCGGTCCATTGAATGGCTTGGTCAGATAATCGTCGGCGCCCGCGTCGAGCCCGGCCACCTTGTCTCGGTTCGTGTCGAGGGCCGTGACCATCATTATGTTGATCCGCGGCCGTAACCCGCGAATGACGCTGACGAAATCGGCGCCGTCTCCATCCGGAAGGCGGCGATCGAGCAGCATCAGATCATAGGAAATCGATCGCAACGCTTCGAGAGCTTCGCCCATGGTCGCCGCCGTGTCCGAGGAAAAGCCGGCCCTTCCGAGCCGCCTGCCGATCAGCAAAGCCATGTCGGGTTCGTCTTCGACGATGAGAATCCGCATTTTCGGTGTGTCCATGAACGTTTCCGCGACCCAGTAAATCTACGGAAATCGGAGTGGCCTTCGCGATATTATGGAAGCCATCGTTGTAACAATGCAACACCCACCGCTTATTTTGAATGCGTCCATCCTGTCAGGACGCCGTAAGATTCGACGCCTTAGCGTCCTCTCCAACGCTGGTCGCCAACTCAAATCTTTCGAAGCGGCTGGCGAATCGGATCGCGTGTTCCGAATCGGGCGCGGCGATCGTGGGGCAAGGAACGGATAGGATGTTCGATCGACGGAACGAGCAACGAGAGGGGCGCCGACGCAACGCGCTCCCGGCGTTCTCGGCGCGCCGGATCGTCGCTGGCGCCCTGGCTATATTCGTCATTTTGCAGGGACTTTCCACGATTGGTTCCGCCGTTGCGCGTCCGGCGCACCGCGGCGGAGAGACGGGTCTTGTCGTCTCCCTGCTCGGCGTAACTTGCACCGTGAATGCGCCAGACCCCGGCCGCCCGCCCGCCCGTGAACACGGCGCCACGCAATGCTGCGTCTTTTGTGGCGCGCGCGATCTGACGAGCGCACCCCTTCCCGCCCTCGCGCCGCGGAGCGAGTCGCTCACTCCTGCGTCGGCGCGCGCTTCAATTGAAAGACTTCCCGGCGAGACGCCCATCGACCCCCCGATCGGCTGGCGGAGTTCCTGGTCGTCGCAGTCGCCTCCTCTCTTCTCCTGATCGATCGACCTCGCCGAGGATTGTCGTCCTCTATCCGCCAGTTCGTCTTTCGCTCGCGCACATGATGACGCGACAGGAGAATCCCTATGTTCCGCACCTATCTTTTGCGCGGCGTCGCCGCCGGCGCGCTTTCGCTCTCCCTTATTCCGCCAGCCGCCCTGGCGCAGCAGTCGCTTCCCACGATCGATGTCGGCGCCCGGGCTCCCGCCCGCCCGCACACCCCGCCGGGCGCGGTGGCAGGCGCAGGGACGCGCGGCGTCGCCTCGTCGAGATCGGAGTCGAGATCAGATCTGCCGATATCCCTTCAGTCGGGCGGCCGCCTGACCGGCTACGCGGTCGCCGGTCCGGTCGCGTCGACCAAGACAAATATTCCAATCATGCAGACGCCTTATTCGGTGCAAACCGTCACGCGTCAAACAATGGATGACCGACAGGACATCGACCTCAAGGAAGCGCTGTTGACGAACGTCAGTGGAATATCGCTCGGCGGCAACCTGTTCTACGATAACGTTCTTATTCGTGGCTTTGATACTCGCAACGCGTTCTTCCGCAACGGTCTGCGCCAGACGCGAATGACCAATATAGAGACGGTCAATCTCCAATCGATCGAAGTGCTCAAAGGACCGGCCGCTATGCTTTACGGCCGTGTGCAGCCGGGCGGCATGGTCAATCTCGTGCCCAAGCGCCCGCTGCCTGTGCCCTATTATTCGATCCATGAGCAGGCCGGGAATTTTGGAACGTCGCGCACGACGCTCGACGCGACAGGCCCGCTGACGGAAGACAAGACGCTGCTCTACCGGACCAATTTCTCCTATTTCAGAACGGATACGTTCCGGGATTTCGGCAACAGGGAAACCTATATGATCGCGCCGACCGTCACGTGGCGGCCGACCGAGCGCTTCACCCTGAACGTCGACGGGGAATATAACGCCACCTATTGGGTGGATGATCTGGGAGACATGGGAATCCCCGCCGTCGGTCGGCGGCCGGCCAACATTCCGATCTCCCGCTATCTCAGCGACCCCAATTTCACGAACATGCGTAACGGCAATGAAAGAGGGCTCTTCGCCTATGACTGGACTTACCAATTTGAGGATGACTGGAGCATCACCAACCGTTTCAGCTATTCAAATTCAGATTTCCGGCAGCGCATTGGATATCCCACCAGTCTCAACGAGCAGACAGGCCAGCTGAATCGCGGATTGTGGGTCATGCCCGGAATCCATGGCAACAACCCGTATTACGATCGGAATCTCTCCACCAACGTCGACATCAAGGGCAAAGTGGTCACCGGGCCGCTCACCCACAACCTTCTTGCAGGGGTCGACTACTTTAACGGCAGCACGGTTTCGCTCGGCGTGTCCGGCCCCGTCCTTGCACCAATCAATATCTATTTTCCCATCTATTCGCCTGTAAATCTCTATACTGTTCTAGCCCGTCTTATTCATCCCACCGCCGCGCGATTGTGATTTTTTCCGCGACATGATTGCGGGCGCGAGTCCGCTTTGCGTTTTTGGCGCTGGGTGGGTCTGCACTTTTCGCACGCGTTGGAGTTG
>VGDY01000196.1 GCA_016869555.1 Alphaproteobacteria bacterium
CAGTCGAACTTCATCAGGGCCAGCGGACATAAGCGCCGCGCCAAAAGGCCGGACATATGACCGAAACCCGCCACCCAGGTTCTCCGCGCCGAGAAAAAACCGCTTGCCAAGCGGGGCCGTCCACATATGACGCAAGCCGCTTACAGCGTCGGCGTCAGACCGGCGGCGAAATTCTCGCGCGCCAGCCGCATCAGCAATCCGGTCGTCGCCTCGTCGGCGAGCCAGGCGTCGACGCGGGGGTTGCTGAGCTGCGCCGGATCGTGCTTGGCGTAGATTTTGTAGCAGGACGAGATGTATTGCGGCAGGGTCAGGAAGTCGCCCACCGTCGTCGCAAGATGGTGATTCTGCAGCTTGAACATATAGCCGCCCTGGGCGCCGTAGCGCTTGGCGATCGGCGGGTAAATCGGGAAAATCTCGCTGCGCGCCAGATCGTGAATGTCGTAGTAATTGAAATTCACCGTCCGCGGCTTGAGCCCGATCTTCTCAAATAGCTTCTTGGAAAGATCGAACAGCACGAAGCTCATCGGATGGACGGTGCTGTACATGAACACGCCGCGCCGCGACCAATTCATCAATTCGTTCGAAAGATCGATGTCGAATCGATCGCGCGTCGTATCGAGCAATTCGCGCGACGCCTCGTTCCACATGTCGAGATAGCCGAGCGCGTCATAGACATTCTCGTTGAAGAGCGCATTCGCCATCTCGACCGACAGGCCCTTGCGATAGGCGAAGAGGCAGATCGCCGAATGATAGGGTCCGATCGGCCCGCAGACGAATCCATGCATGCGCGACAAATCGTGAATATAGACGAGGTCCGGATGAAAGGCGGCGAAGGTGACCGCCGGAAAGATCATCGTCCTGGGGAGACGTTTGCACAATTCCGCCGAATCGCCTCCGCGCACATGGCCGTCGAGGAAATCATGCGAGAAGACATGATCATAGGTCTCGAGCGTCTTGACGAAGAGCCCCATCGTCGAGCGCGCGCGGGCGATCATCGAGTAATGATCGACCGTGGCGCTCGGATCGAGCACTTTCATCGCATAGGCGACGCCAAAACTCTGGCAATTGCCGACGACGGCGATCCGCGGCCCGGTGTTGCGCATCACGCGGCCGGTGAATTTCGCGATCCGCGGCTCGATGGCGTATTGCCGCCAGGATTTCAATATCTGTTTGTCAACCTGGGTCAGCATGGGGTCTTTCACGGGATTGGCGGCGGCGCGGGCGTCATCTGCGGCGCCGCCGGGTGACAAGCGGGCGGGCGCCGTCTATGTTGCGACGCCAGAAGGCGGCTCGCGAACGACGCGGGAAAAGTCTCGATCCGCGACCAAATCAGCCGGATCGGAAAGGAGTGCGACCATGGCGGAGAACCCCTATAGCTCCCTACCCGACCACCGCTTTTGGCGCAAGGCGGTGACCTCGCTGCCGCCCTTCGCGCTCGATCCGATCATCCGCACGCCATTCAAGATTTCGCCGCAGGACAAGGTTGCGACCGGCGGCAGCTGCTTCGCCCAGGAAATCGCCATACGCCTGCAGGCGAGCGGTTTCGATTATTACCTCGCCGAGCAGCCGCCAAGCGGCATGTCGGCGAAGGAGGCGCTCGACCGCAATTACTCGATGTATTCCTGTCGCTACGGCAATCTCTACACGACCGCACAGCTGCTGCAGCTGATCGAACGCGCCTATGGACGATTCACGCCGCAGCTCGATTACTGGAATCGTCCGGAGGACGGGCGCTTCGTCGATCCCTTCCGGCCGCGGATCGAACCGGACGGATACGCCACGCTCGACGACATGCGGGCCGATCGCGAGCGGCATCTCGCCGCAGTCCGCCATATGTTCGAGACGATGGACGTCTTCGTTTTCACATTCGGCCACACCGAAACCTGGCGCCACAAGCCGGACGGCGCGATCCTGCAGCTTGCGCCGGGCGTCGCCGGCGGCGAATGGGATCCGAACGTCTATGAATTCTACAATATGACGGTCAGCGAGGTCGTGCGCGATTTCACGGCTTCGGTCGACCGCATTCGCGAGGTCAATCCCAAGGTTCGCATCGTGCTGAGCGTCTCGCCCGTCGGGATTATCGCGACTTATGAAGACCGGCATGTGATCGAATCGAACTGCGCGGTGAAGGCGATCCTGCGCGCCGCCGCCGACGAGGTGGTCCGGACGCGGCCGAACATCGCCTATTTCCCCTCCTACGATCTCGCCACCGTTTCGCCGAATGTGTCGATGTTCTATCGGGAGGACACGCGCCGCATCAATCCTTACGGCGTCGATCGCGCGATGCAGGTGTTCTTCGATCACTTCACGGATCGCCGGAAGGAGAGGGAAGCGGCCAAGGCGGTGAAAATCGACATCGCCGCGGAGGCCGAAGAGAACGCCCGCGTCGTCTGTGACGAGGAAGCGATTGAATCGGCTTAAACGAGATGGCGGCGGATCGGCGGTCGGCGGTCGATTCGCCAGGAGCGCCGAAGCATTCGTCGGCCGTCAGAGGATTCTGTAGATGATCATTGGTTCGCTCGCGCTCGCGGCGGCTGGCGCTTTCACCGGCGCGTCGCTTTACGTCAATTACGTCGAACAACCTGCGCGGCTGGCGCTCGGCGACGACGCGCTGATCAAGGAATGGGAGCCCTCCGATCACCGTGGGTTCATCGTGCTCGCGAGTTTTGCATTCCTTGCCGCGCTTTTCGGCTTCATCGCCTTTCGCGAACTCGACGACGTGAGATGGATTTTCGGCGCGCTCATCGCCATTGCGAGCTGGCCCTATACCTATCTCGCCATCGTGCCGCTCAACAATCGCATCCTGGAGCTCATCAGCGCCGACGCGGCGCATGAGGCGCGCAAGGTCATCGATCTTTGGGGCCGGCTCGAACTCGGTCAGACCGCGCTCGGCGTCGTCGCGACGCTGATCTATGTGTGGGCGGCGGGCTGATGTTCAATAACCGGCCTTGACCCGGAGTTCATCTCGGATGCGCACATCCGGGAAACCGGTCGCGCAGGCGGCGCCATTCTTGAATTGCGGATGACATGACTTACGATCTTATCGTGATCGGATCCGGTCCGGGAGGTTACGTCTGCGCGATTCGCGCGGCGCAGCTTGGATTGAAGACGGCCGTCGTCGAGAAGGACAAGACGTTCGGCGGCACATGCCTCAATGTCGGCTGCATTCCGTCGAAGGCGTTGCTCCACGCTTCGCACATGTTCGATGAGGCCGCGCATGGATTGGCGCCGCTCGGCGTCATCGTCGATCCGCCGCGTCTCGATCTCGCGGCGATGATGAAGCACAAGGACGACACCGTCGCCGCCAACGTCAACGGCGTCGCCTTCCTTTTCCGAAAGCACAAGATCGAGTCGTTTCGCGGCGTCGGAAAGCTGAAAGGCGCCGGACAGGTCGAGGCCGCCGGCGCCGACGGCGCCGTCCAAACGCTCGAGACGAAAAACATCGTCCTCGCCACCGGCTCGATTGTCGCGCCGCTGCGCGACGCCGCCGGGGCGGATATTGCGATCGACGAAAAGCTCATCCTCTCATCGACCGGCGCCCTGTCCCTCGCCAAGCCGCCGAAGCGGCTGGTCGTGGTTGGCGCCGGCGTCATCGGGCTCGAACTCGGTTCGGTCTGGCGGCGGCTTGGGGCGGAAGTGACGGCGATCGAATATCTCGACCGCATTCTTCCCGGCTTCGATCTCGAAATCGCCACGCGTTTCCAGAAGCTTCTCGAAAAGCAGGGATTCGCCTTCCGTCTTTCCTCCAAGGTGACGGGCGTCGCGCGCGCGGCGACCGGCAGCGCCGAAACCGCCGTCGTCTCCTATTCGTCCGTGGACGGCGCAAGTTCGGACAGGATCGAGGCCGATGCGGTGCTGATCGCCACCGGCCGCATCCCGTTCACGCAGGGTCTCGGACTGGAAGACGCCGGCGTTGCGCTTGAGCGCGGCCGCATCGTCATCGACGAAAGATTTGCGACGAATGTCCCGGGCGTCTACGCCATCGGCGACGTCGTGCGCGGGCCGATGCTGGCGCACAAGGCCGAGGATGAAGGCATCGCCGTCGCCGAAATCCTCGCCGGACAGGCCGGACATGTGAATTACGGCGTGATCCCGAGCGTCGTCTATACGATGCCGGAAGTGGCATCGATCGGCATCAGCGAAGAAGACGCCAGGTCCAAAGGGATCGCCGTCGCGATCGGCAAATTTCCCTTCACCGCCAATGGCCGGGCCCGAGCGATGCGCGCGACCGACGGTTTCGTGAAGATCATCGCCGACGCCACGACCGACCGGGTGCTCGGCGTCCATATATTAGGCGCCGCGGCGGGAGAGATGATCGCCGAAGCCGCCGTGCTGATGGAGTTTTCAGGCTCGGCGGAAGATCTCGCGCGCACCTGCCACGCCCATCCGACTCTTTCCGAGGCGATGCGCGAGGCGGCCTTCGCCGTCGCCAAACGGGCGATTCACATTTGAGCTGGCCCAGGATGCGGCATGAGTTGCGCCGCATGAGATCGCGCCGCATTTGAGCGGGATCGCTCAAATGCAGACTCGATCATCGATTCCAAACGATTGAGCGCGCGCTAAGCCAAAATAGCGGTTAGACTTTTATGCTGCGCGCTGCTGCGCCCAACGCCCGTTTGCGGCGGTCTCCGGCAGCTTCGGCATCGTTAAACGCGATCGACGCCGCGAAAGACGCTGAGGACGAGATTACTCGCAGATCGCGTATCCAAAGCAAAAGTCATCGCCGCTAGGCGACGGACGCGAGAGCATGGTCGTCGCGCTCGCAACGCTTGCCGCGAACATGAATAGCATCAGCACATACAAAACCAACTTGCGCATGACGGGCCCCACATTCCGCCTATCGCTGAAAATTTGAAAGGCGCGGCGCTCCTCGTCTTCGCCCTTTCGAGCTTCGACATGGGACGCGGGGGATGTCCCGATCATTGTTGAAAAAGGAGGAGCGGCGTTGCTCGCCTTGAGCCGTTAGGCTCGGGGTGCTGATTCCACGAAAGGAAGCAACGCCATGCAGGAACATACCACATCGACCGCGATTC
>VGDY01000197.1 GCA_016869555.1 Alphaproteobacteria bacterium
AGGAGTTCGACGCTGCCGTGCATTACCCGCCGGCCCGTCGACGCCACGGTTTTCCCCGCTAAAGGATGGAAGGCATAGTGAATAGTCTCTTCACTCGCCAGAAATCCGGCGCCATGTCTCTGCCTCGAGCGGCACGGGCAAGACGCATGTCGCTCTGGCGTTGGGGCTCGCCGCCTGCCAGAGAGGCTTCTCCGTCGTCTTCACAACGGCGGCGGCGCTCGTCCATCAGCTCATGGAGGCGCGTGACGAGAAACGCCTCCTCAGGCTCCAGGCGCAGCTTGACGCCGCAAAGCTGCTCATCGTCGACGAACTCGGCTATATCCCGCTGTCGCAGACCGGCGCCGAACTGCTATTCGAGGTCTTCAGCCGCCGCCACGAACGCGGTTCGACGATCGTCACCTCCAATCTGCCTTTCGACGAATGGACCAGCGTCTTCGGCAATCAGCGCCTCACCGGCGCGCTGCTCGATCGCCTGACGCATCATGTCCATATTCTCGAGATGAACGGCGAGAGCTATCGGCTCAAGCAATCAAAAGTGCGGCGACGCAAAGAGGCCGCATCCGAGGAGCCGGTTGCCGACCCCGAGACCAGCGAAATCTCCCTGGCATAGCCCCAAGAAAGAATTTTCGCCGCCGACATGCAAAGGGGCCCGATCGGGCCCCTTTGCATGTCGGCGATCTTGCCCCAACTGGCCTGGTTTTACTCCGCCCCGACGGCCGAAAATCGCTCCGCCGTTGACATGCGGAAGATGAATACGCCTTCGGTCTCCGTCACGCGCTTTTCGGGGACGCGCTGCCGACCGAGATAATTGAAATAGGCGACAGCGATGTCGTCTCCGCACCGATACATGGTGCCTCGATCGAGAAGGAAGACGTTGCTGCGGTCCTTCGCATGGCTGATACAGAAGGAATAATGGGTAAGCGCCTCCGGCTTCATACTGATCTGCGCTGCGGCCGGGCTTGATATTAGCGCAATTGCAATAATTAACCGGAAAAACGCCATATCCAATCTCCGGGGGTGAACTGCTACACAAAATCTAAACGGCAGTTGTATGATTTCACAATCCCCGACGACGGAGAGACGGATGACTCTCCCTGCGGAAGGGGACGGCCGGACACAGCTTTACGCGCTGGCCAATGGCATAGGCTAAGGTGATTGCACCGCGGACATGTGGCAGAACCTGCCTGCAGTCCATATGCGATTGACGGATCGTCCGCCGCAGGAATTGCAGATAAATTCATCTGCTACGCTGTGCGAGATTAAAGCTATCTCCAAGCAATTTTGCTTCATATAGCTCCTCACGATCCAGAAGGCTTCCAATTTCCTTGCGTCTCCGCGCAGCCTTTGCATCACCCCGAGACGCCGCCAGCGAAAACCAAGCATAGGCCTGGATTAGGTCCTTTTCGACGCCAAGTCCGTCTGCATAGGCGAGGCCCAGATTGAACATACTGTCGACAACGCCGCATTCGGCGGCTCTGCGAAACCAGTCGCTGGCGCGTACGTGGTCAGGCTTGCGTCCTTCGCCGCCGCTATAGAGAACAGCAAGATTGTGCATGGCGAACGCATCGCCATTATTAGCCGCGGTTTCAAGCCATTTTCGAGCCTGCATGAAATTTCGCGCGACTCCGGCGCCCTTCAGATAGAGATTGCCCAGTTGCAGTTGGGCTTGTGAGTTACCTTGCCTAGCCGACTTTTCCAGCCAGGCCACTGCGCCTTTGATGTCGCCCGATTTGTAGAGTTCGGTCGCGCGGTCGTATTGCTGCTGCGCATCGCCAACCGCGGCTGACTTTTCGATTTCGTCTTTGTTTCTGTCCGGGACGACGGTTGGCGCCGTCTCGACTGGCGGGTGGAGAACTTCGATCGTCGGGGTCAGATCGGGGGTCTCGTGCGGCCGCGGAATTTGCCGGCTGCCTCTGATGTCCAAGCCGCCGGAGATCGGCTTGGGGCTGAGAAGGGCAACCTTTGTCTGGAGGCTGTTGACTTTGACTTGGGTCTGCGGGACCGCCGCTTTCACCTCGGCGACGACGCTCGCGCTGGCCGCGCTCCCCCGCGCGTGGTTAGGAGCCGGCAGAATAGGCGCTTGATTAACCGGCATGGGACCGATCAGCAGGAAAAAACCGAGGACGGTAAGGGCGCCAAGCAGCGCCGTGGTCGTCGTTAGGTCGTCGGCAGGCCCATCGGTGACAACGACGGGTCGACCCTTGCCAATTTGAGGACAGTAATTCGGCCTCATGACGAGTCTTAAACCGGGAGCGCCTTTGGTCGCCTCTCTTGGCATGGAAGACAGGCTGGCGATGATACCACGCAAAGACACCTGAATTTTGCCGCTTGTTTGTGTTAACCAGCGCTGCAGGAACGGCGTCGCCTCATGGTGCCACTGGCGCGGCGACCGAGCGCCGAAGTAATTCCTTTTCCTCGCGGCGGCACCATCTTTTGTAGCGTCGATTGATGAGTTCATGAGACCAGATGGCGCATCGACAACATTTTCTATTGGCAGTCGAGGGTGATCCGTCGCGTCCAATGCGATGAGCCTGGCCTCGATGTCGGAGAGTCGCTCCTCGATGCGACGGAATTCCCACCGTATCTCCTCGAATCGTAAGAAGTTGCCCGGCCGATCAGGACGGCTCAATGAGACTGCTATGAAATTACTTGGGTCAGATATGGGCCCAGGTTCAGTCGCGACCAACGAACGCGCGGAATGGTCCGAGGGTAAATCCGGTTCGTGTTCGGTCCTGAGTTTGCGCGCGATGTGCTCCTCAAGCTCGATCAGTGACTCCAGACCTGTCTGGATACGCTGCTTCGAATGCTGACTTCTCGCCTGCTCGAAGTCGATTAGCTCAGCACTTCGGGATGTGGCTGGTTCGACGGCCATAAAACGCTACCTAAGGCTAAGCCTAAACTGAAAGAGACTTTTTACCAAAGCCTTACACTAACTCGAATTGAGGTCAAAAAATGTCTGGCGTTAATCGGCGTCAGCGCCTAGCCCCTCGGAAGCACGCCATTCCACCTTGAGGGCGCCAATCTTGGGTGACGATTACGTTTAGAAAACACCGAGCGAATTGATTTAGTCGAGGAATGATCTCGTCGGCTTTCGGGACCACGAGAGCGCCACCGGCACAGAAATCGTTTTGTATGTCGATGATGACGAGTGCATCTCCGTCGCCGACGACCAAATCCGACTGCGTTGCCATCTTACCCCGTCCAACACTGGCTCGAATACTCAGATTGCGATAAGATAAATTTGATCCGCCCGCTCATGCCTTAGAGTGGCATTTCAAATTCTTTGGCACGACGGTGATCTAGACGGCTAGGCGGTGTGGACGGATTCCCGCAAGGTTCTGATTTTTGGGGTACACGAATCGCATTTTCTCTGATTCATAGGGTGCCGGCGTATCGGAGGGCCGGCAATGCTGACAGGAATGCGGGAGGAGGACTGGACCACGGTCCTGGCGATGTTTAAGGCGACGCGCTCACGGCGCGGTGACAAGGGTCGCAACGACCGAAGATTTCTCGAAGCCCTGCATTATTTCGTGGTTCACAATATCACGTGGCGCGCTCTGCCAGTCGAATACGGTCATTGGAACAGTGTGTGGAAACGCTTCTGGCGCCTCTCACAGACCGGGTTCTTCGAGGCCTTTTTCGAGGCTCTGGCAGACAACAGCGCAACAGCGCATCTCGTCGTTATGTTCGACTCGACCGTTGTCCGCGCCCACGTCTCGGCAGCTGGAGCAAAAGGGGGCAAGAAACTCAAGCGCTTGGACGTTCACGCGGAGGCTTCTCGACCAAAATTCATATTAAAACGGACCTAGACGGTCTCCCGCTCGCTTTCGACCTGACCGGCGGCGAAGCCAGTGATAGTCGTCATTTCCAAACCCTGCTCGACATAGGCCCCGATATCGAACCGCGGGCTGTTGTCGCAGACAAGGGTTATGACGCCAAGGCAAACCGCGAGATTGCGAGAGCACGTGGAATTGCGCCAGCTATTCCCTATCGCAGGACAACGAAAATGCAACCAGCCTTCTTCCCGAGGATCCTCTACAAAGCAAGAGCTCGGATCGAAATCTTGATCGGTAAGCTAAAGCGCTTCAAGCGCATCGCTTTGCGCTGCGAGAAAACCGCACGGAATTATTCTTCGTTCGTTGCTCTCGCTTGCGCATTCATCTGGGTCAAATCCGTCCACACCGCCTAAGGAACTTAATTTCAATTTCGACGACTAGAGAAATTGGATGGCGGGCTCACCAAACTAGAGAGTTTATGCGATTGCGATTACACTGTGCAGTGTAGGCGGTATTTGCAAACACTGTTTCAGTGGTCAGAGTTCAACGGAGATTGCTCCAGTTGTGATTGAAACTACCGAACACCGGGAATGGATTAGAAAATGCCTCAAGAAGGCCAGAAGCAGTGACTCTCGAGTTTCCGACCAACTTGAAGAGGCAGTCTTTTCCTCAATCCGGATTTGGGAGCAAGAAAAATTAGACAACGCTTCCTTTCGCGCCCGACATGATAGCCTTCGCAAGATCTGGCGGTTTGCTCAGGAACCTGACCCGCCCATCGGTCAGATCCGCGCGCGATTGGCGTCACTTCCGGCAATCTCGCGCAATTATCTGTTGCGCAGGGCCCGGGCAATTTGGCCAAAACCAATGCTGAGAAAGCCGCATTGCGATGTCTCTGCTTGGGCAAAGAGAGCCCCAAGAGAACGCCTGCTGAGCCGTCTCCTAGCGACAATAGCTGAGGGAGGCATCGTTATACCCGGCCGGCGACGTGGTGAGAGTAGACAATCGGCGCCCCGTTTTGAGCCCGTTATCATGGGCGTAGCGAGAGGCAGCGGTCTGGAGACGCCGACAGGCGGCCGACCATCGGGGACGGATGAAGTGGGCCTGATCGCCTATCTCGCAGTGGATTGGGCGCTGGCGACTGGCTCCCTTCCAGAGAGGGGCCGCAGTTCGGAAAAGCCGTTCGGAGACCTA
>VGDY01000198.1 GCA_016869555.1 Alphaproteobacteria bacterium
CGAGCCTTTCGCCGATCCAGCGCACGACCGGCACGGCCCATGAATTGCCCAACGCTGCGTAGCGCGGCCCGTCAGGGCATGGTTTTCCGCCGCGCGGAATGTCGGTCCAGCTGTCCGGCGCGCCCTGCAGCCGCTCGCATTCGAGCGGCGTGAGCCGCCGCACGGCCCATTGCTCGGCGACATAGGAGCGGCTCGATCCGCCGCTCGCGGCGCGGATATTGGCCGTCTCATGCGGCCCCTCGAATTGCGCGCCGCCCTCCCGGCCGCGCAGATCGAAGGCGACGGCATGCTGCGTCTTGTCGGTCGAGGTCGTCAGCGCGTCGACGCGGTCGCCCGTCTCCCATGCGCCGCCGTTCGGCGACGTGCGGTATGCGACGGGAATAATCGGCGTTCCGAGGCCAGTGCCGTCTTCGCTGGCGTCGAATCCTTCGCCGCGCAGCGTGTGCGCGCTCAGCGTTTTCCTCCCGTAATCATGCCCGCCCACGCCGCTGCCGCACAGGTTATGCGATATTTCGTCGGTCGAGGCGATCACTCTTCCGTCGATCGCGTCCTTGCCGCTACAGCCTCCAGGGCTTGCCGCAAGAGTGGCGGCAATTCCTTCCCCCGCTTCGCGGCGCGGCGCAGAATTCCCGCGCAGGCCCTGGGGCTCAAATAATACTTCCGCAGGATCGGCCCCGTCTCCAAAATCGACGACAAGGAACACACGCGCGCGGCGTTGGGGCACGCCGAAATATTGAGCGTCGCGAACGATCCACGCGGCCCGCGCCCGTGGTCCGTCAACCATACCCGCGTCGGGCCATCCGCGCCCTTTAGGATCAGGGATGGCGCGTTCGCTTCCGACAAGCGCGCAAAGGAAACAGCCGAAGGCGTTGTCCTTGGTGTTGAGCGCGCCGGGCACGTTTTCCCAGACGGCGTTTCTGAGTCCATGAGATCGAGCAAGTTCATGCGCCAGCACCGCGAAGGCGAGAGTGAGATTGCCGCGCGCATCCTCCAAAGAGAGACGCTTGCCGGCCACCGAGAAC
The DNA here is from genome assembly GCA_016869555.1 of Alphaproteobacteria bacterium. GTDB lineage: Bacteria > Pseudomonadota > Alphaproteobacteria > Rhizobiales > Beijerinckiaceae > Methylocystis. Next base: position 1,023 of record VGDY01000198.1, read on the forward strand.
GCCTGGCACGGCGTGCCGCCGATCAGCACGTCGATCCGCTTGCCGGCGAGATGCGCCCGCGCCGCGGAGTCTGGATCGACCAGTTGCGTGAAATCGCCGAAATTTGGCGGCGCGTTGCGCGACAAGGGTTCGCCCGGCAGGTTCGACCCGTAGCGATGCGCGATGACGGCGGCCGGAAATTTGCCGGTCTCCGCCACGCCGACGCAGGTCGCGCCGAGCCCTGCGAAGGCAAGCGACGCCCCCTCGATCCCGGAGCAGACGGAAAGAAAAGAAAAACTCACCGCCGCGCCTCCCTTCCCTTTCGCGCGTTGAACGCGCGCCGTATCGCGTAAGTCATCGCGCCGCCCGCCCCATGCCGGCGATGCGCGCGTGATAGCGGCGCCGATCCTCTTCCGTGTAGAGGCGATCGTCGCGGATCATTTCAACGCCGCGCATCTCGGCGAAGGCACAGGCGTCGATTTTGAGCCCGCAGCCGATCCACCATTGCCGTATCGCCGCCTCGACGCAGGTTTCGAGCGTGCTCAATTCATCGTTGGTCGGCTCGCGCGAAAAAATGCCGTCGCCTTCCGGATCGATCCGTTCCTCATTGATCAGTTCGAGCCTTTCGCGCAGCATGTAATGCGGGATGCGCAGATCGAATTCCCCGCGCCGCGCTTCACAGATGTAAAACCCCTCGCCATTATATTCGTCGGTTCCAAATTCGATCGCCCCGCCGCGCGTCGTATCGCCCGCCGGGGTCCATCCCTCCTGATCCTGCGAGACAAAATATTCGAATCCGTCGCGGCTCATGTCGTTTGCTCCATTCGGCAGTCGGTTTTATCGGCAGTCGGGGCACTCACCCTCCCCTTGAGGGGGAGGGTCGGCAGGCCAGTAAACGCCTTGATGACGCCAATCGACGCACTCACCCTCCCCTTGAGGGGGAGGGTCGGCGCGAAGCGCCGGGGTGGGGCGCGCCGCTGCACCGCCAAACCGCGGATACGCCCGCTCTTCCGGAAACAGCTCCCAGAACCAGTGCAGAAACGCGGCGCGCGCCATGGCCTGCGAATAGCAGAGGATCACCGCGCCAAGCGGCTCCAGCCCGTCGACGTCCCAGGGCGCGGGCGGCGTCGCCATCACCGCGTCGCGCTCGTCGAGCAGGATGCGCAGATCGGCCTGTTTCACTTCGCGCGGCTCGTCGCGCGGCAGGCCAAAGCGGTCGCATACCGCCGCCATGATCCGCGCCTCGATCGCGCGATAATCCGGCGTCGCCGATTTGATCGGGCGGATCATCTCGCCGAACAATTCGCCCGCGTCATGCAGTAACGCCCACCGCGCCAGCGCGCGCTCGCCGCGCGCCGCGAAATAGCGCGCGAGGCAGACGCTGTGTTCGGCGACCGAATAATGCTCGACGTCGCGGCGTATCTGGCCGCCATAGCGGCACAGCCGGGCCAGCCCGTCGGCGATATCCTCGATGAATATTTCTTCCGGCCGCGGATCGAGCGGATAGAACATCCGGCCCGAGGCGGTCTGCGCCCATTGGCCGCGCGGCGCTTCGTCGAACAGGCTCACATAATCGGCGGTCGGCAGTAGGCGGTCGGCAGTCGGCTTTCGGAGACGCCGCTCTAGCTCGCGACGCAATTCGACCAGCCCGCGACGCAATTCGACCAGCCTGGCGCACATTTGAAGCGAAATCCGCGTCATAGACCCTCCCCCCGCGCATGCAGCGCGCTGCGCGCCGGGTCGGGGTCGCCCATCAGCGCCGCGGTCGGATTGGCCGCGCGGCGCGCCGGCGCGACCAGCAGCCGCGCTGGCCGCCAGACGCGCGGGCGATACGCGGAAACGCGCGGTTCGTCGTCGGCCGGCGCGCGCTCATATCCGCCGAGCCGCACAATCGGCGCGAACCCGGTCAGAACATCGGCGCGCTCGATCCGCCCGAGGCTGGCGCGAATCTTTTCGATCGCGCAATCCACGTCGGCGCGCCGCCACCAGGCCGCGCTTTGCGCCGCGGCCCGCCGCCGCGCCAGATCACGGCCGGAGCAGGTCAGTCCGAAACAGCGGGCGATTTCAACCCGCGCCGCGCCGGGATAAATCTCGATCATCGCGTCGATCGCGATCATGCGCGCCCGGCTCGGCGCCTCCTCGTCGAAGAGATCGGCGAGCGGCTCGCCAAGGCACCGCGCCGCGGCATCGGCAGCCACCGCGAAAGCGCTGACCGGGACAGAGGCGACGCCCTCGGCTTCACCCGCGCTTTCTTCCTCATCGAGGCCGGACCCCGCGCGGTGATGCTCGACTGCCGCGCCGCCGTCCCGCGCAGCGCTGACCGCCATTCGCATCGGCGCCGTCATGCCCGCGCTCCCGCGTCGGTTTGCGTGCCCGGCCTCGGCTCATAAACGCTCGCCGTCTCGCTCATCTGTCGCCCCCGCTTGCCCTGCGCCGGCCTCATCGGGCCGCGTCGCGATCCGCCAATACGCCAGCGCGGCGCGCAGATCATCGATGTTGCGCGCCGTTATCCGCGGCGTTCCATAGGCCATGCACCAGCACGAAAACTCTTCATGCGCGTCGGTCGGACATGCGCCGCCGTCGAGTATATCGATGAAATAGACGCGGCCCCGCCCGGCGATCGCGAGCCGCAACGCGCCGCCCGCGCTGCGCAGCCCGACGACGGCCGTCGCCATCACGCGATAGTCGCGCAGCAGAACCCGATCGAGATGAGAGATCATGGCGCCGGCGACGCCCCGCTCAGCATCGCCTGCCCCCCAGCGCATGTCTCGCTTCTTCGAGCGCAGCGCGCGCGCGAAGAATGTCAATTTCATCAGCGCGATCAGCCGCGAGGCGAGCAAGCGCCAGTTCATGCTCAACTTCCGCGATCTTTCGTTCCAGCCGCGTAACGACATAGCGGGAAGGCGAAACCAAAACCGCTCGCCGAAAAAGCCGGGCGCGCGCGCCCGACAGTTAAGGGAGGAAACGCCCAAGGAGGGCTCAACGACCGCACATTCCCTGCGGCTCGGGACAGCGCGGCGGCGCAAGACCGCCGCGAAGCTGGTTTAGCTCGCCGGAGACACTCGCAAGGTGAACGCGACGATCGCGGACTCACCCCACCATCCCTCCACCTGGCGACCGTCTCCGGCGAGATAGCGAACCTGATAGGAGGGCTCGCTTGCCGAATATTCGGCGCGGCCAATCACGACGCCGGACTCATCCGATGCCGCCATTTTCACGATCTGCTTCAACTCAAATTTGAAGGTATGCTTCTCCATAGCTCTTCTCCTTTTCAACTCATCAGCGCATGTGCGCCGATCAGAAGCGCGACGACGACGCCAAGCATGATCGACACGACGCCAACCACGATCGCGACCGTCGCCCATGTTGGAAGCTCGCGCGGCGTCTCGCTCATGAGAACGCCCATACAATGAAAGCGACGATCAGAACCGCCAGAGCCGCCGCCAAAACTATAGAGAGAGTTTTGTCGCCGTCGCTCATGCCGAGCCCCTTTCGAGTCTCTGATGCTCGCGCTGGGCGAAATTCAATGCTTCGCTCGGCGAGAATCCATTTTTCCGCGCGAGCTGATAGAGGTCATAAAGATGTTCCGGAACCTCAAATCCTCGCTTATCGGCATGCAGCTTCCGCATCCGCTCGGCGGCGCGCGCGGCGTTGGCCTTCGCGAACTCGGGGTCGGCATGCCGCTTCCGCATCCGCTCGGCGGCGCGCGCGGCGTTGGCCTTCGCGAACTCGGGGTCGGCATTTAGCTTCCGCATCAGCTCGGCGGAGCGCGCGGCGCTGGCCTTCGCGAACTCGGGGTCGGCATGCAGCTTCCGCATCCGCTCGGCGTTGGCCTTCGCGAACTCGGGGTCGGCATGCAGCTTCCGCATCCGCTCGGCGTGGGCCTTCGCGAACTCGGGGTCGGCATGCAGCTTCCGCATCCGCTCGGCGTG